>DASRYA010000143.1:0-20430 GCA_035687305.1 Hyphomicrobium sp.
TCGGGAATGAGCATCATCGCCGCGTGCGTGAGCGAGTAGCCGCCCATGACGAGGAACTCGAGCGCGTTGTCGAAGCAGGCGGTGTCGGACTGGCCTTCGTAGGAGATGGGCCAGAGCTTGGAGATGTCGTCGCCGTAGAGGGGCGACGACACGGAGGCCTGGCGCGCGGCCATCCAGTTGACGTTGCCGCGCAGGGTGTTGATCTCGCCGTTGTGCGCGACCATGCGATAAGGGTGCGCAAGCTTCCAGGAGGGAAACGTGTTGGTCGAGAAGCGCTGATGCACCAGCGCCATCGCGGAGACGAAGCGCGGGTCGGAAAGATCGGCGTAGTAGGCCTTCACCTGGTACGACAGGAACATGCCCTTGTAGACCAGCGTGCGCGAGGACAGCGACACGGTGTAATGGCCGATGTCGCGGTTCTTGTAGGCGTCCTGGATCGAGTTCGAGACGATCTTGCGCACGAGGTAGAGGCGGCGCTCGAACTCGTCCTGGTCGGTGATGGATGGCGGACAGCCGATGAACACCTGACGGTGCACGGGCTCGGTTTTCTTCACCATCTCCGACAGCGAGGAATTGTCGACGGGCACCGAGCGCCAGCCGAGCAGCTCGAGGCCTTCCTCCTTGACGATGCGCGTCCAGACGCGCTCGCAATGGGCGCGCAAGCGTGCATCGCGCGGCATGAAGATGTAGCCGACGGCGTAGCGACCCGGCGGCGGCAGCGTGAAGCCGAGAGCGCCGCACTCTTCTTTTAAAAAGTCGTGCGGGATCTGGACGAGGATGCCGGCCCCATCGCCTGCGAGCGGATCGGCGCCAACGGCGCCGCGGTGCTCGAGGTTGGCGAGGATTTTCAGAGCGTCGGAAACGATCCGGTGGGACTTGCGCCCGTTGAGGTCGGCGATGAAGCCGACGCCGCACGCGTCGCGCTCGTTCGCGGGGTCATAGAGCCCTTGCGCCTTCGGCATGCCGTTCTCGGAGAACGGTGCGCCGGAAAAAGAGACAATACGGCTGTCGTGTCGGTTCTTCGTCATTACTGCGACCTCTCGTGGGCGCGGCAGTAAGTTCACTGCTCGATTCGGGGACGGAATATCGGCGTCGCGGGCAGCGGCAATCGCTACGGCGACAGTTCAGCGTCAGATCGAATCGAGCTGATCCGGCGGCTTGCTCGTGAGCAGCGGCCGTTTAAATCGAAGCAATTTTGCGGACTCGACAGTGGGCCGCATTTTCGAAACTACCTCGCTCGTCCCCCAAGGGAAGGCGCGTATCCGGCCGACAAAGTGCTGCAGACCGGAAAACCAGAAAGGACAGGATTGCTGACCTTTCATGCGACATTGGCAGATTTCCGCGCGGTGCACAAGCACCAACGCACATGTGTGATGCTCATTGCCCGGAAAATAGGCAACTGGCCGAAAAAAAACGGCCGCAGATGGTGCTGCGGCCGCTGAAGTGAGCGAGGAGGGAGAGTTAGACGCGAAGTTTACACAGTGGCAGTCGCTTCGATCTGCTTGGTGCCGGAGCCGATCGCGATGGTGCGGGGCTTCATGCGCTCAGGCAGATTACGCTCAAGGTCGATGTGCAGGAGGCCGTCGCTGAAATCGGCGCCCTTCACCTCGACGTGGTCGGCGAGCTGGAAGCGGCGCTCGAACGAGCGGGCCGCGATGCCCCGATGCAGGAACACGCGCTCCTTATCGTCGGGCTTCTTGTCGCCGGATACGATCAAGGTCTGCTCTTTGACCTCAATCTTGAATTCATCTTTGTTGAAACCGGCGACTGCCATGGTGATGCGGTAGTCGTTGTCGCCGAGACGCTCGATGTTGTAGGGCGGATAGCCGTCCGCCTCGAAACCGCCGACGCTGTCGAGCAGCTGGGCGAGACGGTCAAAGCCGACCGTCGAGCGATAGAGGGGGGCAAAATCAAACTGTCGCATGACATATCCTCCATAGGTTGAGCGACATGTATCCGCCTGCCGGAACGGCCAGGCGTCGTGCTGGTTGGTGCACCCCGAATGGGCGTGCGCATTTTTATCTAGGTGGGCGGAAAGGCGGTTCAAGCCTCCCGGCGGCGCTTTTTTCACCGGCGCCGAAAGAGACGTCAGTGATGTGCTGCAAACGGGCCACGCCACGCCGGCATCCGCGGATGCGTCAGCTAAGTCTCACCGGTGTAATGGAAAGTGAGCGCTCCTTCAGGAGCGGTTCATCTGGGGACCATCACCCTTCTTCCCGCGTTGCCAGCTACGTCTTTGCATCCCCCGGTCTCAAGGAGTTCCCCATGCCAGCGTACGTCCGTCTCGCCGCGGCTTCTGCGCTTGCCGTTTCCCTCGCCGCCTTCTCATTGCCGGCTGTCGCCGCCGATCTTTATGAGCCGCCCTACGATACCTACGGCGAAGGCCCGCCCGATGATCGCTATCGCTATGCCGACGCGCCGGAAGATTTCGAGCCGCCGTATCCGGTGCGCTACCGGGACCGGTGCATTCCGCGCGAAGTTGCGCGCGACCGGCTGCGCGACGCCGGCTGGCGCGGCTTCCATGCCGTGGAGCCGCGTGAGGACGTCGTGCTCGTGAAGGCGCGCCGCCCGGACGGGCGCATGTTCGATCTGACGATCGACCGCTGCAGCGGCGAGGTCGTCGATGCAAGACCGATCTACCGGCGTGGTCCGGGACCCTACGCATGGGGGGCGCCGCGCCGTCACTGGGCGCCGTATTAAAGCGGGACACATTTTAATTGGTGGGAGCGGCGGACGGGCTGGCTAGCTGCCCGTCCGTCCGCCATTCCATGCGCAGCCAGGATCGGGCTGCGGCGTGTGCGCCGCGTGCGACGAAGTTCCCGCCACCTTTCATGGCCTGTATGCTCCGCCGCTGAATTAGAGTCGGGCAACGCCTAAGGGGGCGCGATGGAGCTGGTAGCACTGGCCAAGAATCCGGTTCCAAGCGGCGGGACCGTCGGCGCCTTCAAGGGCTATGACGGTGCAGAGCTGCGCTATGCGCGATGGGATGCGACGCGCCTGCCGCGCCGCGGAACCGTCTGCCTGTTTCCCGGCCGTGCCGAGTTCATCGAAAAATATTTCGAGGTCATCGCCGACCTGAGGCGACGCGGCTTTGCTGTTGCAACCATGGACTGGCGCGGGCAGGGCGGCTCGCAGCGCATGCTGGCGGATCCGCGCAAGGGATATGTACGCGGGTTCTGGGAATACGACCGCGACCTCGTTCGTTTCATGAAGGACATCGTGCTTCCCGATTGTCCGCCGCCGTTCATCGGCCTCGGCCACTCGATGGGTGGCAGCATCCTGTTGCGCAATGCGACGATGCCGGGGCTCTGGTTCGAGCGCATCGTGCTGACGGCGCCGATGGTCGCCATCGCCGAGGAGACGCTGGGGACGACGACGGCACGGGCGCGCGCCTATGCGGAGATCGGCTCGCTGCTCGGCATGTCGACGTCCTACGTCGTCGGCGGCAGCGACGAGATCTATTCCGTCCGCGCCTTCGAAGGAAACGTGCTGACATCGGATCAGGAGCGGTGGGCGCGGACGCGTGCGGTGCTGGAGCTGGCGCCGAACCTCGGCCTCGGATCGCCGACCATCGGCTGGCTGCGTAGCGCTCTGCGCTCGTGCCGCATGCTGGCGGGGCCGGACTTCGCCGCCCGCATCAACGTGCCGCTGCTGATGTTTGCCGCCAGCAACGATCGTGTCGTCTCCACGCGGGCGGTGGAGGATTTCGCGGTGCGCGCGAAGCTTTCCTCCTGCATCCTGATGCCGGGCTCGCAGCACGAGATCCTGCAGGAAACGGACGAGGTGCGCATGCGCTTCTGGGCGGCGTTCGATGCCTATCTCGGCGTCGATGCGAAAGTCGCCTGAGCGGGGAAGAGCATCGCCGCCGTTCGGGAGAGCGGCCTCGCCTCAGCCCGCGAGAACCTCGAGCGCCTTGGCGTGCAACTCCGGGTCGCCCGCCGCCAGGATGCGGCCGCCCTCGGTTGCCGGTTTGCCGTCCCAGGTGGTGATGCGGCCCCCGGCGCGCTCGATGATCGGGATCAGCGCCACGATATCGTAGGGCTTGAGGCCCGCTTCGGCGATCACGTCGACGAAGCCGGCCGCCAGCAGACAATAGCCGTAGCAGTCGCCTCCGTAGCGGGTCATGCGCACGCGGGAGCGGAGCGCCGCAAAGCCGTCGGCCTCTTCGCCGGGGGCGAAGAGCTCGGGGTGCGTCGTTGAGAGGATCGCCTGGCCGAGGTCGGGGCACCGGCGCGTGCGGATGGCTTTTTCGCCGTCGCGCGTCCGCAGGTAGGCGGCCTTCCCGTCCGACCAGAAGCGCTCGCGGGTGAACGGCTGGTCCATCATCCCCAGCAGGGGCGTGCTGCCGTCCAGGAGGCCGATCAACGTGCCCCACATGGGCCAGCCCATGATGAATGCGCGCGTACCGTCGATGGGGTCGACGACCCACTTGAGCCGCGCGTGGGGCTGGCGGGTCCCGTGCTCCTCGCCAACGAATCCGTGATCGGGCCAGCGCTCCGCGACGGCCGCGGCGATGACCCGCTCGGCGGCCTCGTCGGCGGCTGTCACCGGATCGAAGAAGCCATCGGCGCCCTTGTCGGCCACGTCGATCGCGGCGCGGAAATAGGGGCGGATTGCCGCGCCCGAGGCGTCGGCAAGACTATGGGCGAAATCAACGAGATCGCGCAACGGCGGAGGCGGCAGGTTTGTCACAGTATTCCACGGTGCTGCGAGGGGGATTTAGTCACGGCGAATACACGTATTCGTGAGGAAACTACGCACTCTATAGTGCAGTTGCTTAGCGTTGTGACAAAAGCGTCCATAAGTGTTGCGGGTCAGAGACATATTACCGTCAATGCGCGACTAATGCGCCCTCGTCGGTTGATGGAGGGCGCGAAGCGGCTCATATCTCGATAGCGCGGTGGCGCTGGTCGATCCAGACTACCGTTAGCCCACTTGGGCGTTTCCTCCCTAGACTTGGGCCGTTCGACCTTCGGACGGCCTTTTTTCATGGTCGCCCGACACCGGGCTGGACCCTGATTCTAGCGGATCAGCCATGCAAAAAATGCAATTGAACTTGCTGCGGCGCACCCTTACTTTTGCGATGCGACATGCTGAGCTTTGCTCGCTGTCGTAGCCCTCCTTGGGCGTTTCCTCCCTAGACTTGGGCCGTTCGTGACCCGAACGGCCCTTTTTTCTTGTCCGCTTCCATGACGGGATCGACGGGCGCGGACAGCGCTGGGTGCGCCGTATTTTCTGTCTTTTTTGTCTCGCGCTTGCCCCAAGAGGCTCGCGTATCGCTTTCTGCTCGTTCCGCGCTGGATATATTGCGTTGCAACATGCCGCATCTGCATGGCTCGGCAAAGTTATCCCAGCGTGTGGATAGCGATTGCGGCCAAGAGATTCGCGCGGCGCTGCACAGTCTGGGCTCCGGTCCGCGAGATCATTTGCTGATGGAGTTGGCGATGGCGCTTTCGGCGTCGGAAGCCGCAAGCGTTCGCGGCCCCTATTCGGCGGCCGCCCGATGCTCGAGCAGGGCCGGCAAATTGGTCAGGAGGGGACCGGCGAGGGATTCAAGATCCCGCTGCAGGCCGGCAAACCCCCTGGTGAGTTTCAGCGTGCGCTCATCGAGATAGAGCCCGCGGTTGATCTCGATCTGCACCGCATGCACGTCCCGGCCCGGGCGCCCGTAGTGCTCGGTGATGTAGCCGCCCGCATAGGGCCGGTTCATATGCACCTCGTACCCCAGGCCGCTGAGCGCCTCCTTGAGGAAGCGCGTGATCTTGCCGTCGGCCGATGCACCGAAGCGGTCGCCCAGCACGACGTCGGGCCGCGGCCCGCCGGAGGGTGCCATGGCCGCCGAGGGCATCGAGTGGCAGTCGATGAGGATGGCGTAGCCAAAGCGCGCCCGCGTCTGCTCGATCAGATCGCACAGGGCGGCGTGGAAGGGGATGTAGAGCTGCTCGATGCGGGCGAGGCCGGACGCCAGCGGGATCTTGCTGCGGTAGATCTCTTCCCCATCGGCGACGATGCGCGCGATCGTGCCAAGGCCGCCCGCCACGCGCACCGATTGCGTATTGGCGAAGTCGGGAAGCTGCTCGTGGAACAGCTCCGGATCGAGCTCGTAGGGCTCGCGGTTGACATCCAGGAACGCACGGGGAAAACGCGCCGCGATCATCGGCACGCCGAGCGCAGCGATGGGCGCGAACAGATCGTCGACGAAGCAGTCCTCGGACTTGCGCAAGGACAGCGGACACAGGCGCGACAGATCGACGAAGCTTTGCGGGTAGATGCGCCCCGAATGGGGGGAGCAAAGGACGAAGGGCGCAACCTGCGTGGGCGGCGCGCTTACGGTGAACGGCGGCAAAAGCTCGGCCGGTATGGCGGTTCCGTCGCGCGCAGGCATGCTTCTTGCGATGTCTCTCTCCGAGTGCTCGGGAGCGGCGAGACTATTCCGAGGCTCGCCTCAAAGCGACGGGACACTCAAAAATCGCACCGTTAGGACAATGCGCCCAAATGCTTACCATCGCCCTTGCTCACTCTGCCAACCTCGTCTCAATATGTCCACCGGCGCAGGATAGGTAAGGGGGTCCTGCAGGGGGAAGCCAGCGTTTATCGGGGCTCGGTTCACCTCCCGTTTACTATAGTCGCACCACATTCGCGCCGGCATCCGACGCCGGCCGCGCGTCGAACGGACAGTTCCAGAGTAGCCAATGACCGCAAAGCCCTCCAGCGTTACGATCTCCCGCATTCTGCTCGCCGAAGACGATGATTCGATGCGCAGTTTCCTCGTGCGAGCGCTCAAGAAAGCCGGCTATGACGTCATCGCCTTCCCCAACGGGGAAGAGGCGTTCGAGCGTCTCAAGACCGAGCCGTTTACCCTCCTGCTGACGGATATCGTCATGCCGCGGATGGATGGAATCGAGCTGGCACGAAAGGCCAGCGAGCTCGATCCCGACCTCAAGATCATGTTCATCACGGGTTTTGCCGCGGTCATCCTGAATAGCGACCAGGCTGCCCCGAAGGACGCCCGGGTGCTATCGAAGCCGTTTCACCTCAAGGATTTGGTTCGCGAGGTCGATCGGCTGCTCGCGGCGTGATCGCGGCTACAGGCCGCGCCTGGGCGTGGCCTTCAAACAACTGTTGACCTCGGCGGGGACTAAAGCATAGAACCCCGTCCCTGGGGCACTTAGCTCAGCGGTAGAGCACTACCTTGACATGGTAGGGGTCAGAGGTTCGATCCCTCTAGTGCCCACCATCATTTATGATCGGTGTTGGAAATGAAAGTCCGGAACTCGTTGAAGTCCCTGCGCGCCCGTCATCGCGCCAACCGCCTCGTGCGCCGCAAGGGCAAGGTATACATCATCAACAAGGTGCAGCGCCGCTTCAAGGCGCGTCAGGGCTGAGGCGCACGCTTCGCCACACTTTGACGCTCACCCTGTCGCATCCTATGTTTGCCGGATGCGCCGCATGCCCAGCCTTGAGACTCTCGCCGCTTTCGCCGCCGCTGTCCTTCTGGCCGCGGCTGGTCCTGTGCATGCGCAGGGGGCTACACCTGCGCCTCCCGCCGCCGAGGGGGCGGAGCCGCTGAAGCCGCTGCCCGCGCCGCACAACAACCTGCCGCCCGTCCCTGCGTTGCCCGGTGCCGTGTTCCCCGGCGATCCGCACAAGCAGGCGGAAAAGCCCGCGAACAAGCAAAGCCGTGAGGAGCTGCTCGCCGAGCTGCTCACTCACCTCGCAAAGGCGCAGGACGCCACCCAGGCGGAATCGATCGCCGACGCCATTCAGAACCTCTGGCTGCAGTCGGGCAGCGACACCATCGGCGTCCTCATGGGCCGCTCGGCCAAGGCCATCAGCGACCAGAAGAACGAGCTGGCGCTCAAGCTCCTGGACGCGGTGGTCGAGCTGGCTCCCGACTATGCGGAGGGCTGGAACAGGCGCGCCTACGTCTTCTTCCTCGACAACGACTATGAGAACGCGGTCGGGGACCTGCGGCGCGCGCTGGCACTAGAGCCCAACCACTTCAAGGCGCTGGAAGGCTTGGCGCGGATCCTGCGCGAGACGGGGCAGAAGAAGGCCGCGCTCAAGGCGTACCGCGAGCTGCTGAAGATCAACCCCTACCAGGAAGGCGCCAAGCAGGCGGTCGACGAGCTTTCCGTCGAAGTGGAAGGCCAGGGCATCTGAGCGCGCTTCGGCCTTTCACTGCGCGGTGAGAGCGTGGCCGGCGTCCGGCGAACGGCCCCAAGCTCAACGCAACCTAGGCACGATCGCTTTTCTTCGAATCTCGTCTTTTTATGAGACCGATGACCCACGCTTCGGACTGACAAGGTCCGAAGCGATCGTGGTCTAGCGCACCTCGGCGATCGGTGCGCCGTTCTCATCCACGAAGGCGATGCGGATCATGTTCGTTGCGCCGGGTGAGCCGAAGGGCACGCCGGCGGTGATGAGGATGCCGCAGTTCGGCTGCACGAAGCCTTCGTCGAACGCAATGCGGCAGGCTTTGCTCACCATATCGGTCAGCGTCGCCGGATCTCCGGTCATCACCGACTGGATGCCCCAGACGAGCGAAAGCCGGCGTGCCGTCGATTCGATGGGCGTCAGCCCCATCACCGGCAGGTTCGGCCGCTCGCGGGTGACGCGCAGGGCCGTCGAGCCCGTCGCCGTGTAGCAGACGATGGACGACAGCTTCACGGTATCGGCGATGGCGTGCGCGGCCGTGGCGATGGCGTCGGCGCCGGTCGGCTGCGGTGTCGTGCGCGTTGCGTGCAGGATGGCGTCGTAGCTCGGGTCCGCCTCGACCTCGATGGCGATGCGGTCCATCATCTGGATGGCTTCGACGGGGAACTGGCCGATGGCCGATTCGGCGGACAGCATCACCGCGTCGGCGCCGTCGAACACGGCGGTGGCGACGTCGGAAACCTCGGCGCGCGTCGGCACCGGGGAGGAGATCATGCTTTCCAGCATCTGCGTCGCCACGACCACCGGCTTGCCGGCGGTGCGCGCCTTGCGCGTGATCTGCTTCTGAAGGCCCGGCACGCGCTCGACCGGCATCTCGACACCCAGATCGCCGCGCGCAACCATGATGCCGTCGGCCGCGGCAATGATCGCGTCGAGGTCGCCGATGGCGGACGGCTTCTCGATCTTGGCGAGCAGAGCGGCGCGGTCACCGACGAGCTTGCGCACGTCGAGCACGTCTTCGGCGCGCTGGATGAAGGAGAGCGCGATCCAGTCGGCGCCCAGCTTCAGCACGTGGGAGAGGTCGGCGCGGTCCTTCTCGGTCAGCGGACCGATGGGCAGCACCGTGTCGGGAAGGCTGATGCCCTTGCGGCTTGCGAGCGCGCCGCCGACGAGAACCTCCGCGGCGATGGTGTTCTTGGTCTTTTCGATGACGCGCATGCGCAGCTTGCCGTCGTCGAGCAGCAGCACGTGGCCCGGCTCGACGGCGGCGAAGATTTGCGGATGGGGCAGGTGGACCGATTCCGACGAGCCCGGCTTCTCGGCGCGCTCGAAGCGGAAAATGGCGCCGTCGTTGACGAAGACGCGGCCGCTGGCGAATTCGCCCACGCGGAATTTCGGGCCCTGCAGGTCGGCCAGGATCCCGATGGGATGGCGGTGGCGCTTGGCGACCCAACGCACGGAATTGAGCAGCGTCCTCGCGGTATCGTGCGAGGAATGGCTCATGTTGATGCGGAATACGTCGACGCCCGCAAGGAACAGGCGCTCGATCATTTCCGTTGCCGACGAGGCAGGCCCCAAGGTCGCGACGACCTTGACCCTTCTTTTACGTCTCATTGTTCACTCGCCTCTGGGTCGGTGAGGCGGATGGTCCACTCCTGCGACTCGCCCGTATCCACTTCGAAGAAACCGGTGCGCTTGAAGCCGCGCTGCTGACAATCCTGCACACCGCGGATGGCAAACGACTTGTCGTCGGTACACATGAAGTTCGTGCCGACCCATTCACCGCCGCGATCGTAATCTAGGGCGTGAACGTAAATAAACCGGCTGGGGACGGGACCCTTCAACAACGTCTCGCAGGTTTGCGAGGCGATGTTCCACCAGCCTTCCGTGGCCCAGCCGGTAGCGTCCTGGTAGCCGACGGCCACCCCGACACGGCTGGACGTCGAGTTGCACAGTTTGAGATCGGCGTGCGCCTCGGCGCTGGAGAGGGTGAGCATCGGCATGATCAGCATGGCACCGGCGCACCGCCGGGCCTCCCGCATAAGCCGATCTCGCCACTGTGGCTCCACGCCAATCCGCTCCGCTCGCCTAAAACATCCGCACTGCAATGTGAGACCCGCTGAAGGCCGTTGCGCCGCTCGTGGCGCCCCGTTGCTCGGCAATCGCTTGAAAGTAGGAATTTGCTAGGCAACTCGGGCGGGGTCGCGGAACGTCCGAAACCGGTCGTGGCAGAGTTTGTTTTCCATGAACTTGGCGGCATTGGGATGACAGCGACGGGCTCGATGCCCAGACCCTTTCCGACAGTGGCGCCGCCATGCCTATGGCACTCGGCCGGCCGGCCCCCCGGTAAACACCAGCAACGCGCGCCGGTACGGCGGGTGCGGCCATTTCCATTCCCCATGCGCAAAACCCCAGGGCGCTGTTTGCGCAATCGCCCCGCCTGCGTCAAGCGGCGCTCCGACGCGGGTGGTTTGCGAGAGCACCCTATAAAGCTATATTCCGTGCATGCTTCAGATCGATGGCGGCGAGCCATCCGCGTTCGCCGAACCACCCATAACCGACAGCTATGAATTGATACCGGGACGCACCGACACCGGTCTCGTCCTGCTGTGCGACCATGCAACGAATGCCATTCCCGAGGCCTATGGCGGCCTGGGGCTCCCCGACGGGGAGCTGAAGCGGCACATCGCATACGATATCGGGGCGGCCTCGGTGACCCGGCAGCTCGCCGCGATGCTGGAAGCGCCGGCCATCCTTACGCGCTTCTCGCGCCTGCTGATCGACCCCAACCGTGGCCTCGACGATCCGACGCTGGTGATGCGGATTTCAGACGGCGCGGTCGTTCCGGGCAACCGGCATCTCGACGCCGAGGAGCGCGAGCGGCGCGTACGCCTTTATTACGAGCCCTACCATGCGCGCATCGACAAGCTGATCGAGAGCTGCGTGGGGGCCGGCGTGCCGCCCGTCCTGCTCTCCATCCATAGCTTTACCGATTGCTGGAAGGGCAGCGTGCGGCCATGGCACGCGGCCGTTCTGTGGGATCGCGACTACCGCTTCTCCGTACCGCTGCTCGAGGCGCTGCGCGAGGATCATAGTATCCTCGTCGGCGAGAACGAGCCCTACGACGGCAAGCTCGCGGGCGACAGCATGTGGCGCCACGGCACGCGGCGCGGCCTGGCGCACGCGATCTTGGAGATCCGCCAGGATCTCATCGGCGGTGCCGAGGGACAGAAGGCGTGGGCGGAGCGCGTCGCCACGGCGGTGCGCACCATCTTCGCCAAGCCGGAGCTGCGTGAGGCGCTCCACGCGGTGCACTACTTCGGCTCGCACACCGATACCGACGAGGCGCCGCCTTACACCAGCCCCGCGGAAAGGATCGCGCGATGACCGATATCGATCGCCAGACGGCGACGGAGCTCGAGGCGGCCGCGTTCCGGCGGCTCGTGCAGCATCTGCGCGAGCGCACGGACGTGCAGAACATCGACCTGATGAACCTTGCCGGCTTCTGCCGCAACTGCCTCTCGAACTGGTACAAGGAGGCGGCCGAGCAACATGGCAAGCCGCTCACCAAAGACGAGGCGCGCGAGATCATTTACGGCATGCCCTACGAGGCGTGGCGCCGCCTGCACCAACGGGAAGCTTCCGCCGAGGCGCACGCAAAGTTCGCAGGCTCCGGCGGCGGACACGGAAAATCCTGAGGCCGTCAAGCGCCGCGAGAGGCATCACAGCAATGGTGCCGGCCACTGTGACGCCGACGCCGCAGGGACAAGTCAAGATTCCTCTGGATGGCGCGCTGCCTCGCCTTGAAGGGGCAAGACGTGGCCGATAGCGTTTCTCTCAACTCATCATTACGACGGGAGTAGAGGGATGACGACGCTACAGGCCTCGGCGCAGAAGCAGTTGCGCCAGCTCGTCGAGCAGATCGAGCGCCTCGAGGAAGAGAAGAAGGCGCTCGCCGGCGACATTCGCGACAAATATCTCGAGGCCAAGGGGCTCGGATTCGACGTGAAGGTGCTGCGCCAGGTGGTGCGGCTGCGCAAAAAGACCACGAGCGAGCGGCAGGAAGAGGATGCGGTCCTCGAGGTTTATCTGCACGCGCTCGGTATGCTCGGCGCTACGGACGCGGAGCACGACGCGATCGTCGAATCCATGATCGCCGCCGAATAGTGCGGGGGCCGGGCGCGCCCTGCGCGCTCCCTGTGGGCAGAAGTCGAGGCGAAGCGAGGTCAGCTCGCTTCGCGCCGGTCCGCGAAAGCGCTGTTTTCCATATCGACGATGAAACGGGCGGTGATCTGCACCGCCTCGTCCACGACGCGGGCGCAGCTCTCGGCCGTGATCCACTCCGTCATTTCCTGGTTCAGCACGAGGCGCATCTCGTGATCGACGGTCCACGTGCCGACGTGACGGCGGCCCGCCGCACCGTCGCTGTGGGCGACGAGAATATCGTCGCCCCGTGAGATGAAGAACCAAGACGGTAGCGGCTCGGCGTTGAGCCGTTGCGCCAGCACCTGCAGCACCGCGCGCCCCACCTCGCGCCGCGTGGCGGCGTCCGTTGCATCGCGACGCCGTTTTTCGCGCTCGGCGTCGAGCGCCTCCGCCAAACTCGTCATCGCATCCCTCCCCATCAGGTTGTTCTAGTCGCTGCTGCCGAAGCCGTTGGTGTCGCTACCGGTGCGCGCGCTCTCGATGATCTCCGGATCGAGCACGGGGATCAGCTCGTTTGTGTCCTTGCTGAGCTTCACGCGACCGTCGAACTGGGCGCCCTCGGCGATGGAGAGCTTCTGATGGGTGATGTCACCCTCGACCTGTGCGGTTGCCTGCAGCTTGACGGTCACGGCGCGGATGGAGCCACGCACGCCGCCGCGCACCTCGATGGCCTCGGCGCAGACCATGCCGACGACGGAGCCTTCCTCCGTGATCACGACCTGCTTGCCGTGCACGTTGCCGCGCACGTCGCCATCCACCTGCAGCTTGTTCGCAGAGATGATGGTGATGCGGTCCCCGAGAATGGTGAGGTCGGTGCCGATCACCGAGGTGCCGCTGGTCGCCGTGGCCGATTTCTCAAACGGGGAGCTTGCGGGGCGCGGCGTCGGAATGGCGGATGCGCCGAGCGGCGGCAGGCCGGGCTTGGGCTGGGGCAATCCGTTCTTGGGATCGGTATTGAACACGAGGTCACCTCCCTGGGCGCCGTGGCGCCTTACGCATGAACTTGGATTTCGTGCATTCCCCGCTGCGCCAATTGGGCACACCTCCGCGGCTATTTTTTGTCGAGATCGGGCCAAAAGGCGGCACGGCCGTTACCTGCCTCATAATGGCCGCGGCGGAAACCGATTGTCGCCAACGAAGGAGCCCCTCTCAATGGACAAGCGCACACTCGTCGATCACACGCTGGAATCGATACAGCGCACGGCGACGAAGATCGCCGCGTTGCCCGTCGAGGCGCGTCCCGATGCGTATGACGCTGCGCACCATGCATATGCAAACGCGATGCATCAGCTCGGGCAGGACAATGTCGCGGCGGGGCGCTGGGTCGAGACGGTGATGAGCGCGATACGTGCGCTCGTGCACGAAATCGATACTTCCGCGCCTTCCGCGTAAATGCGTGCTTTCTTCGAGTGTGCTCGCAGCAGCAGGCGCACAACGCGCACAAAGCACCGCGGATAGTGCCGCGCCGTCATCGGCCCTCACAAATAAATGCGTGCGGTCGCGCACGTCGCGATGACGCCGACATTGATCGTGATGCAGGAAGAGGTCACTATCGCGGGGCAGTAGCGTGAGCATTGCCATGCGTCCCCAGCGACATCATGCATTTGGCATCGATACCGCCGCCTCCAAGCTCGACAGGCTCGAGCTCGTCGCTGCGCTGCTGGAAAGGGACGCCGTCAACAATCGGGCATGGCTGACGGAGCTCGGCGCCATCCGGGAGCGCAAGCCGTCGCGCGCGGTGAGAGTTTCGCGGCGCTGGGAAAAGACCGCGGACAAATGGATGGGTGCGGCCCGCACCGGATGGGCATTAACGCTCGCCGTAGCCGCGGACCGGAGGGTTCACGCAGGGCTGCGCGCTGCCTATGGGTTCTGCGTCGATCTTGTCGTCGTAACGGCTGCGGCGTTCACGGCGATCGCGCTCATCGTCACAACGTACCTGGTGCTGGCGCCGCCGGTCTGACGGTGTTCCCGGCATGCGGCAGTTCACCCGCGCTCGTACACCGCTGCGCAGATACGATCATCCTCGAGCTTCTTGGCGAGGTCGGTTGCGCCGCCCGGGGCCCGTCCGGCCTGATAGTCGAGGTGACGCTGCTCGCACCAGCGCCAGCGCGGATCATCGCGGGAGGTGACAGGATCGGATGAGTTGATGGTCCGGCGGGCGGTATCGACGGACGCCGGGGCCGTCCCGCTGCGGTCGGAAGGCGGAACGGCGCTGTCGTGGCGCGGCGCGTCGCCATGGTCGATGGGCGCTGCGGTGTCCGCAGCGGCCTTAGCGGCGCGGTCTTTGTCGATGGAGCCGGTCTCGATCCGTGCAGGCGCCTGACGGCGGGCAACGGTCTTTTCCGTCTTCGCGCGGCGGTAGTGCTTGGTCGTGGAGACCGTTTGCAGCCCATCGGTGGCGCAGCCTGCCGCCAGCGCCGAAACCAGAACGCCGATCACGACCCAGCCAATACGATTTGCCGCCACCATGGCCCACCCTCCGAAAAGCGGGGAAGTGCAACTGCACCTCTCCCCTCATCTTCGGCTAGCTGACTCGCGGCGGTGCCAACAGGGTGCGGGGGCTCGGAACGCCGAAAGCGGCGATTTTGATGTGCACATCTTTGCCCCGGCCGCTGCCTCGCCCCAAAGGCCCGCCAGGAAACATTCGCCCACAAGAAATTCCCTGGCGCGGAACGGGGCAAATCAGCGAAACTTTCCTCATGCGGACGAAACTTCCAGTGCGTGCTCGAAGGCGGGGAAGGAGAACGCCATGCCGCGCAAGCGCACCCAGACGTGGGACGCCGTCAGCGACAGTGCAATCACGTGGTTTTTCATCGGCCTCTTGATGATTGCCGCGATCGCTGCCGTCCTCGGCCAAGTGACCGTCGACTGACACAGTGAGAGGCTACCGGGAAGGTCGGAGCCGGGCGGGTTTGCCCCCCGGAAGCCATACCTATGCAACTGGCGCTCTCATCGTTTTCCACGCCCGTTTTTCTCGATACCCCGGCCTCCGCCCGGCGGTAGGGCCGGGGCATCCCCTGGCTGCTATGCCGCCCGCATCTCAAATGCGGGTGGCGGATCCCGCGTCCTGTCCTGCCGCAAGGGCCGCGTGCCGTTCAGCTTCGGCATAGTTCATAACCGATCATTTCTCATGGAGATCGAAGGAAGCCGGCCCAGCCCGCTGGCGGGTGCGGCATGAGCTTTCACTCCGGCGATTTTGACGAAATCGATAGCGGTCCCCACTAGCCTCCCGCTCCTGCCGCCACCACCTCAAAGCTACAGGGCCAATCTTGCGGAGAGCGACATGAGCCAGGATCCCATCGCAGAAACCCGGAACAAACTCGACAGTCTCGAGGAGCGCATCTACGCCGCGAAGAATTCTCTCGGGGCGACGGGGAACATCAACAACGAGGCGCAAAAGGACTGGGCTGCGATGATCGAGAAGCACGCCGACATCCGGCGCAAGCTCGATGCGCGGCCCGACCATCCGAACGGCTTCATGGAAGGCATCCGCTTCGACATCGATATCCTGCGCACCGCGTTCGAGAAATGGGTTGCGAAGGTCGAAGGCAAGTTCGGGCCATAGGCTATAGGCCGGCTGCCGTCATCACGGGAGCGAATGCCGACGGCGCAAAAAAATACGGCGGTCGAGAATTCGACCGCCGTATTCCTTACCGCAAAAATCGACAGATCAGATGATGTCGATCTCGGCCGGCATGTAGGAGGTGACCTCGAGGCCAACTTCCTGCTCGCGCACCTGCGGCTTGTTCCAGATCTTCATGGGTTATTTCCTCCTTAGATGGAGGACGAAAGCACGGCTTCGCCCCCCGATGGGGTATAGGTTGACGCATCCGGAGCTGCAACCGGATTCTTGCGGGATTGGTTATGGATATGGGTGGTTGCTAGATTTTCTGGTCGAGATTGCGGTGCAACAATTCCCGCCCGGAAAAGAAGGCGTTACTGGCCTTCCTCGCCGTCACTCTCGTTCCATTTCTTGATCGCGGTGAGCACCGACTTGCGGCATGGCCCGAGCGGTCCCTCGACCATGGACGTCTCCTCGCCACGCATGCCGGCGTCGCGATAATTCTTGTCGCAGTATTCCTGCTGCGCCTTTTCGAGCTCGGCGCGAGACTTCTTCTTGGCGACGTCGGGATCGTTGATGCCGGCGATTTGCGGCTGGGCCGGGACCTCGCCCGGAGTGGGCAGGCGGTCGAGCGATGGCGGGACGACGAGGGGTGCGCGCTCGGCAAGCTGCGGCTCGCGCTCTTTCTTGACGCCATCGCCAAGGCCTACGGCGTTGAAGAGGCCGCCGTTGAACTGCACGTCATCCATGGAGCAGCCGGCGGTCATGAGCGCTACGCAGGCAGCCACAAAGGGCATAACCGGGCGAACGGGACGTGATTTCCGCGGCATGTTTTTCCCCCGTGACACCCCGCAGGTTGCCTCCTGGCGGTGGTGACGCATAGCGCTAATCCCCTGCGCTACAACGGCTTTGCGGCGTCTTTGCGACTCGCCATCAGGGAGTCATATAGCAGGCCGACGACCCCGACGACAATTGCGACATCGGCAATGTTAAAGACGTACCAGTAGTATCCGAAGGCATGGAGCGAGAAGAAATCAGCAACGCCGCCAAGGACTAACCGGTCGATGGCGTTGCCGATCGCGCCGCCCATGATCAGCCCCAGCGAGACCGCGAGCAGCTTATCGCCCCCCGCGCGCGCAACCCAGAGCCACAGGGCGATGGTCGCGAGGACGGCCATGCCGGCCAGCATGATCTGGCCGTCGTAGCTCTCCTGGTCGAAGAGGCTGTAGCTGATGCCGATATTCTTCACGTAGACGAGATCGAGGAAAGGCGTGACGTAAACACGCCCCTTATCGGCAATGCCGTAGATGCCGAGCATCCACCACTTGTGCGCCTGATCGATCACCAGCGTCACCAGGAAAACGGTGAGCGCCAGAGAGGATCGCGGCCCCCAGAGCCAACTGCGTGGTCCCGCGCCGGGGCCGGTATTGCTCATGGGGCACCTGTGGCGGCTCGGGCTTCGAACTCGCGCACGGCGACGGCATCGCGCGCGGACAGATCGGGGAAGTCCGGGTCGGAGCCTACGTCGGCAACGATGCGCCAGGAGCGCGCGCACTTCCTGCCTTCGGCACGCTTCGGCACAACGCCAACGCCGGGCACGTCGGGCAGGGTGAACGCGCCTTCGGGCGGGGCTTTGGCGATGAGGCGGGCCTGGCTGGTGATCGCCACCTCGGAGAGGTCGACGCCTTCCAGTGCGCGCAGCAGGTTCATGTCGGCGACGTAGATTTCCGGCGCCGCCTCGAGGCTCGAGCCGATGCGCTTGGCCGCGCGCTCCAGCTCCAGCGCGCCGGTGACGACGCGGCGGACTTCGCGCACCTGCTCCCACTTGCGCGCCAGCTCGTCGTTGCGCCAGGCGGGATCGATCTCGGGGAAGCTCTCCAAGTGCACCGAGCCCTCGCGGCCCGGCTTTCGCGCGAGCCAGGCTTCCTCGGCGGTGAACGACAGTATGGGTGCCAGCCATGCGAGAAGCGCGTTCAGCATCTCATCGATGACGGTGAGCGAGGCGCGGCGCCGCGTGCTCGAATAGGGATCGCAGTAGAGCGCGTCCTTGCGGATGTCGAAGTAGAACGCCGAAAGCTCGGTATTCATGAACTGCGACAGCAGCGCGACGACCTTGCGGTAGTCGTAGTTGGCGTAGGCCTCGCGCACCTCGGCATCGAGCTCGGTCAGCCGGTGCAGCATCAGACGCTCCAGCTCGAACTCGCGCATGTCCTTGAACTTCATGCGCTCATTGGCTTCCAGGTGTGCGAGCGCGCCCAGCATCCAGCGCAGCGTATTGCGCAGCTTGCGATAGGATTCTGCCGCCGACTGTACGATGGCGGGCCCGAAGCGGATGTCGTTCGTCGTGTCGGCCGAGGCCACCCACAGGCGCAGGATGTCGGCGCCGGAGGTGCGCATCACGTCCTGCGGCGAGAGCACGTTGCCCTTCGACTTCGACATTTTCTCATCCCCCTTCTCGTCGAGGATGAAGCCGTGCGTCAGCACGATGTCGAAGGGCGCACGGCCGCGGGTGCCGCACGATTCCAGTAGCGAGGACTGGAACCAGCCGCGGTGCTGGTCGGAGCCCTCGAGGTACATCACGCGGTCGTATTCCTTACCGTCCTCGCGCGTCTCGACCGCCGCGCCGATGGGCACGCGCTTGATGCCGGCGAGGCCGGGGAAGTGCTGCGGGTCTTCGAGCGTGAAGGCGTGCGTCGATCCGGAATCGAACCACACGTCGAGGATGTCGCGCACCTGCTCCCACTGGGCAGGATCGTCGACGAGGTTATCGAGGAAGCGCTCCTTCGCGCCGTCCTCGAACCAGACGTCGGCGCCCTTCTCGGCGAAGGCCGCCGCGATGCGGCCCATCAGCTCCTTCGACTTGGGGAACCTCGCCGAGGGGATGACTTCGCCCGACTCCCTATTGCGGAAAACGGTGATCGGTACGCCCCACGCGCGCTGGCGCGAGACGACCCAGTCGGGGCGGCCCTCCACCATGCCGAGGATGCGGTTCTCGCCGGACACCGGCACCCACTCGGTTTCGTCGATGGCCTTCACGGCGAGCTGGCGCAGCGTCTGGTTCGCCGCCTTGGGCGTGCCCTTCACGGGCTTGTCCATGGCGATGAACCACTGCGGCGTGTTGCGGAAGATCACCGGCTTCTTCGAGCGCCAGGAATGGGGATACTGATGCTTCACGCGCGAGCGCGCGATGATGTTGCCCGCTTCCGCCAGCGCCTTGATGACGGCGTCGTTGGCATCGCCCTTGTCGCCCTTCTCGGTGAGCACGCGGCGGCCTTCGAAGCCGGGGGCTTCCTTCGTGAGCACGCCGTCGGCATCGACGGTGAAGGGGATCGCGGTATCGATATCGCGTTCGCGCAGCTTCTGCGCGCTCGCCGTCCAAATGATGTAGTCGTCGGCGCCGTGGCCTGGTGCCGTGTGTACGAAGCCGGTGCCCGCGTCCTCGGTGACGTGGTCGCCGTCGAGCAGCGGCACATCGAAATCGTAGCCGAGCGCGGCGAGGGGATGGCCGACGGTGAGCGAGGCGAGCTCATCCGCGGTTACATTGGCGCGGCGCTCGAAGGCTTCGACCTTCGCCGCTTTCATCACGTCGGCGGCGAGCTTGTCTGCGAGAACAAGCTTGTCGCCGACCTTCGCCCAATTGCCTTCGGGCGCATCGGTGACCTCATAAAGACCGTAGCCGATCTTCGATGAGAACGAGATCGCGCGGTTGCCCGGGATCGTCCACGGCGTCGTCGTCCAGATGACGACGGAAGCGCCGTTGAGCTCGCCCGCATCAGAGGAAACAGGGAACCTCACCCAGATCGTGTCCGAGGTGTACTCGTGATACTCGACCTCGGCCTCGGCGAGCGCGGTCTTCTCGACCACGGACCACATCACGGGCTTGGAGCCGCGATAGAGCGTGCCGTTCATCGCGAACTTCATCAGCTCGCCGGCGATGGTCGCTTCGGCGGCGAAGTCCATCGTTTTATAGGGGTGATTCCAGTCGCCGATCACACCGAGGCGCTTGAACTCCTCGCGCTGCACGTCGATCCAGTGCGCGGCGAACTCGCGGCACTCGGCGCGGAACTCGTTGATCGGCACCGCGTCCTTGTTCCGGCCCTTGGCGCGGTAGGCTTCCTCGATCTTCCACTCGATCGGCAGGCCGTGGCAGTCCCAGCCCGGGACGTAGTTGGAATCATAGCCCAGCATCGACTGCGACTTCACGACGAGATCCTTGAGGATCTTGTTCAGCGCGTGGCCGATGTGGATGTTGCCGTTGGCGTAGGGCGGGCCATCGTGCAACACGAACTTTACGCGGTTGCGACCCTTCTCGCGCAGGCGCTCGTAGAGGCCCAGCTCGGCCCAGCGGGCGAGCAGGCGCGGCTCCATATCGGGCAAACCGGCGCGCATGGGGAAGCCCGTCTGCGGCAGGAACAGGGTCTTGCCCCAGTCACGTCCTTCGCCGCCCGATGTCTCCGGCGTACGCGCCGGGGCGGGCTTCTGCGTCGTCTTGGCAGCGGTATCGC
>DASRYA010000144.1:0-11514 GCA_035687305.1 Hyphomicrobium sp.
CGCAACGTGCAGTCCATCGCGACGCCGATCTGGGGCGGCACCAAGGAGGGCATCGACCCCGACGGGCAATATCAGCGCGACCGCGCCATGCTCGAAGCCTACAATCAGCGCCTTGCATTGAAGGACTGCAAGACCTTCGACATCGCCGCCGAGCTGGCCGCTACGACGGACGCCACGCCCATGCCGAAGGAACGTCCGCGGGCGAATTGAGCGCTTGCGTTGGTGGTGCGATGCATTTCTGGTGTAAACGTCGCCTTCAAGGGCGACGAACAGCGGGAGTGCCATGCCGACCGAAGATACCAGCAGCGAACTCGACATCGCCGACCGGCCGAGCCGCATGCCGTGGCCGCCGCTGCTGCTTGCCGGTCTCATCATCGCAGCGATCATCCTCGGCTACGTGGCGCCGATGCCCTGGCCGGGTCTCAACGATACGCCAGCGCGCTTCATCGGGTGGGGGATCGGCCTTGCGGGTATCGTCCTCATGGCATGGGCGATCGTCACGCTGCGCGCGCACGATACCACCGTGCTGCCGGACGTCGGCGCTACCCATCTCGTGACGACGGGGCCATACCGGCGCTTTCGCAATCCCATCTATCTCGCCGACACGATGATCATTCTCGGCGTTGCGGAGCTGACGAAAAACATCTGGCTGGTTGGCGCTGCCGCGATGTTCGTCGCGCTCGTCAGCTGGCTCGCGATCATTCCCGAGGAAAAGCATCTGGCGCGCCGCTTCGGTCAGGCTTACCTCGACTACAAGGCGAAGTCGCGCCGCTGGCTTTGAGGGAGCGCGCAATGGCGACCGACTTCGGCGAAAAGGAACGCGAGTTCATCGAGGGCCTCAAGGAAAACACCGGCCGCGATCTCGCGGAATGGATGCAGGCGATCTCGTCGGCGGGGCTCGCGCATCGCAACGACATCATCGACTGGCTGCGCCACAAGGGCCTGATGTTCTCGAAGGCCTCGTGGCTGGAGCGCATCCATCACAACGGCGGGCGGCCGATCTACGCCGACGTGCCGAAGGATGCGGCGCCGCGGCGTCCGGCGCGGCGGCGGCGCGAGGCAACGGTGCTCGCACCGCAGTCGATCCCGGTCGCGAGCACACCCGCGGCACCGGTGGCGGCAGAACCCCCTAAGCCGGCGCCAGTTATGGAACCCCGCCCCGCGACGCCGAGGCTGGTGCTCGTTCCCAGCGCACCGTCTGCGCCTGCCGTCGCCGCCAAGCCCGGAACCGGAACCGACATCGATATCGACGCGCTGCTCGCCAAGGCGAAAGCCTACCGGCCGCTTGCCCAGCACGTGCTTCGCACGATCCGCTCGGTCAGTCCCGGGGCTGCCGTCGGCGTGCTGGAAAGCGCGGTGAGCATCGGCGCGCCATCGCCCTTCGCGGTGCTGGGCATCTCGGGCAAGGAGCTGCGGCTGCATCTGGCGCTCGGCGGGCACCCTTTCGACGACCGCGTCCGAAGGGGCCAGGCGGGCGGCGGAGTTGGCAAGGGGGAGGCGCTTTCCCATATGCTCGTGCTGACCGACGCACGGCAGATCGATGCTCAATTCATGGAGCTGCTGTCGCTGGCGGCGAAGGCGAAAGGCTGAGGGCAAACCGGACCTGGAACATTGAATAGCCCGAATTTCTGCGCACTGGTGCAGCATATGTTTGGAGGCATTGCCATGTTCGCCGAGGTCCGTTGGCCCGCCGTCGCGGTTGCGCTCGCCGTCACCTTTGCCTCGCCGACATCCTCTCACGCGCAGAGCGCGCACCGCGACGGCATCGCCGATCTCCTGGCGCGGTCAGCGCGCGATGTGAAGATCGAGACGGTTGCGGAGACGACGACTGGCGGAGAGGCTTCGCCACTCGTCCCTTCTCTCCCCACCGCGAAGGCTACGCCTGCCCTTCCCGGCGGACAGAACGCGCCTTCCCCGGTGCCGGCCGATCCGCGCGAAGGCGATGAGGCCTACGAGCAGGCGCGACGGCTGATGCGCGCGGTCGATTCCGTCTTGCGCGATGCCGCCGAGCAGCGGAGCGAAGCGCAGAAGCTGCCCGGACGCGATGAGTTCATCCTGACGCCGCTGTGGACCGAAACGCGCGAGGACCGCGAGGCGCGTATCCGCGGCCTCATGGATTCCGCGCTCGGCATCGTCACCGACGTGCCGGTGGTCGACATGCAGCGCAAGATCGAGAAGCTGCGCCGCAACATCCGCGATATCGAAGCCGAGATCGCGACGATGAAGGAAAAGCAGATCACGGCGCCGAAGGATGCGATGCTTCCGGGTGTGCTCACCGATACGGTCGCGAGCCTCGAGGGCAACATCAAGGATGCGGAAAAGCGCATCGACAAGAACCGCGAGGAGATCGCAAAAGCGAAATCGGAGATCATCGGCGCGCTGGCGAAGTCGGGCGTCGAGCTCACGCCCGATCAGGTCGACCTCTTGCTCGACAGCGTTCTTTCCGGCGATCTCGTGCGTCTCGTCGCGGCCTTCAATGCCGCAAAGGTGATCGACACCCAGCTCGGCAGGCTGCTCAATGCGGCGGGCGACAACATGGAGGCGGCGCGCAAGTATTTCGCCATGCACGCAGCGCTGTTCGCGATGCTGGTGCACGCGCAGACCTCCGCCATCGAGCGGATCGACGCCAACTACATTCCGAAGCTCGACGCGATCCTGAAGGACATCTCGACTGCACAGGCCAAGACGGCGCGCCTGTTGCAGGGTGAGAACCGCCCGGACCAGAAGCGTGCGCTGGAGGCCAATCGCGAGGCGCAGAAAGTTGCGGTCGAGGCGGCCAAGGGCTACCGCCGCTACCTGCAGCAGCAGCGCGAGCAGATTGCCCGGGCGCGAACGCGCGCGGTGCACGACCTGCGCATTGCAGACAACACCTATGAAACCGTCGAGGCGAGCTTTCAGCTGAAGAACCTGATGCGCGACAGCGCGGCCTCGTTCGAAGCCATCCAGAAGCTCGAAGCGCCGACGTTCGATCAGATCTTCAAGAACGAGGCGCTGCGGCAGGAGTTCGAGAACCTGACGCGCCGGCTGGACGCGCCGTCGAGCTGAGGCTGGGCGGGCCGCGATCGAGGCTTGGTGCTTCGACGCGCAGAAGCGTGCGGCGAGATATTCTTACGCTCCGTCAGCGCCGATATTGCACGAACGGGCTCAAGGTCGCGATGCGGTCGTAGACGCGGCGCGCGGCGCGGTTGTCCTCTTTCGTCGCCCAATAGGTGCGCGTCGCCCCGCGGCGGTCGGCCTCTTTGTATGCCGCTTCTATCAGCGCCCTGCCGGTGCCGCGCCGGCGCGCTTCGCGGTCCACATAGAGATCCTCGAGGTAGCAATAGGTCGATGGCGACCACGTCGAGGGATGGAACACAAGGTGCGCCAGGCCGATCGGGCGATCCGTTCCATCGACCGCGACGAGACCGTAGAATCCCTCCTCGCCACCCAGCAGCCGCCGCCACGTGAGCTCGATGATCGCATCATCGATCCTGGCGTCGTAGAAGTGGGCGTAGGCGCGGAAGAGCTCTTCCCAGCGCGCGCGATCGTTGGCCTCAAGCGGCCGGATCGACATGCTCATCCATCCCTCACATCAGCCACAGCGTGGCCATCCCCAGGAATGAAAAGAACCCGACGACATCGGTTACGGCGGTCACGAATACCGTCGAAGCAACCGCCGGATCGAACCCCATCCGCTGCAAGACCAGCGGTATCAACATGCCGGCAATGGCCGCCACCAGCAGGTTGACGATAATCGCAATGGCGACGACGCCGCCAAGACCCGACGCGCCAAACCAGGCGATGGCCAGGATCGACAGAAGAATCGCAAATAGCAGCCCGTTGATCAAGCCCACGGTGGCCTCGCGCAGTGCAACGCGCGGAATGTTGAGCTCGGTGAGCTCCTTGGTGGCGAGCGCGCGGACCGTGACGGTCATCGTCTGGGTGCCGGCGTTGCCGCCCATCGAGGCGATGATGGGCATGAGGACGGCAAGCGCTACCATGTGCTCGATGCTGGCGCCGAACAGGTTGATGATCGACGCCGATATCATCGCGGTCAGCACATTGACGAACAGCCAGACGAAGCGGGGCGGCGCGATCTCGCGCACGCTGTCGCTCAGGCGCTCGTCGCCGACGCCCGCGAGCAGCTTGGCGTCCTCCTCCGCTTCCTGCTCGATCACTTCCACGACGTCATCGACCGTCACGACGCCGACGAGGCGGTCGTCCTTATCGACGACGGGCGCCGCGATGAGGCCGTAGCGCTCGAACTGGCGCGCGACGGCCTCCTGGTCGGCGGTGGCCAAGACCATGTGCCGGTCGGGATCCATGAGCGTATCGACACGGACATCGCGCTTGGTGCGCAAGAGCCGCGAGAGATTCACGCTTCCGAGCAGGTGAAAGCCGGGATCGACGACGAAGATCTCCGAGAAGGTATCGGGCAGGTCCTCTGCGTCGCGCGCGAAATCGATGACCTGTCCGACGGTCCAAAAGGGCGGAACGGCCACGAAATCCCCCTGCATGAGGCGGCCGGCAGTCTCGACGGGATAAAGAAGGTTGCGCTCGACCGCGGCCCGCTCGCTCTTGGGGAGCTGGTCGAGAATTTCCTTCTGGTCATCGGCCTCGAGGGTTTCGATGAGGTAGGCCGCGTCATCGCTGTCGAGCTGGGTGACGGCCCTCGCCAGCACTTCGTTCGGCAGCGCCTCCGAGAGCTGGTCGCGGACCTTCTCGTCGACCTCGGTCAGCACCTCGAAATCGAAATCGGGCCCCAGCGCCTTGATGAAATCCACGCGCTGGTCGGGATCGAGCATCTCGATGAGATCGGCGAGATCGGGATTCTCCAGATCCGCCACCAGCCTGCGCACTTCCGCAGCGTTATTATCGTCCAGGGCCGCTGTGACCGCGCGCACACATTCGGTGGTGGGCCCCGAGCCGCGTGCGGGCACATCGATCTCCTCAGGATCAGTCATCGGGCGGACTCCGGGGGCGGCGGGCGGCTGCCGTCGCCGCCCGCGGGGGATATTTGCGTATGACGCTCGCGATGCACCGCCCTTTAGCATGGCCGCCGAACGGGTACAGCCTCGTGCGCGGATGCAACAACGCCCAACGAATGCACCCGGAAAGGAAATATTTACAGAAAATGTTAGCGGATCCGGCCTAGTAGAGTTCTGCTCGTTGCAGCGCGGGAACTGTGTCCCCCGCGTGCGGCAAAATCCGGCGACGAACGGGAACTGATGCGGTGGGTTTTGGATGCGGCGGATCTTCGCTCTGATCGCGGGAGGTTTCGCCCTGGCGCTGTCCGGCGCCGGGCTGCCCGCGCACGCCGCTCCGCCTGTCGAGCCCTGCGCCACGAGGGACGATGTGCTGGGGCTGTCGCGCATCGTGGAAGTGGATACGGCGGGTGGGCCGCTGTTCGGGCGCAGTGTCAAAGGCGGGTATGAGTTTCTCGCCGACGGCGAGGTCGTCCTGACTTTCGATGACGGCCCGTCGCGCTCCCATACCCGCGCCGTTTTGAAGGCGCTCGCGGACCACTGCACCAAGGCGACGTTCTTCATGGTCGGGCGCATGGCCGTCGCCGACCCGGCGATGGTGCGCGAGGTCGCCCGCCAGGGGCACACGGTGGGAACGCACACCTGGTCGCACGCGAAGCTTTCCGGCCTGCCGGAAGACAAGATGAAGGAAGAGGTCGAGATGGGGCTCAGCGCCGTCGGCCAGGCGCTCGAAGGACCCGTCGCGCCGTTCTTCCGCTTTCCCTATCTGGGGGTGAGCCGCGAGGCTGGCGCATATCTCAAATCGCGCAACATCGCGAGCTTCACGATCGACATCGATTCCCGCGACTTTCGTACGCGCGACGCCGCGACGGTGGAGAAGACGGTGATGGCCCAGCTCGCCGGGCGCCGCAAGGGCATCATCCTGTTCCACGACATCCAGCCGTCGACGGCCAAGGCGCTGCCGCACATCCTCACGACCTTGAAGGAGCGCGGGTTCAAGGTGGTGCATCTCGTTGCAAAGGACGACGCCGCGACGCTGCCCGAGTTCGATGCGCGCGCTGCAAAGATCATCGCGCACAAGGTTGCCGCCGCAAAGCAACCGCTTGCCGACCGCGCCGTGACGTGGACCCAGTCCGGCACCGAATCGAGCGCCGCTTCGGCGGAGCAGAGCAAGAATGAAGTGCTCCCCTGGGCAGCGCACCGAACAGCCCAACCTTCAACGGGCGAGGCTACAAACCCGACGGCAACCGTGCCATGGTATGAAAAACTGTTCACGCCTTGAGCTGCAACGGCCGCGCTATTGCAGCCTAGGCCCGGAACCGAATCAATCGAGGGGCTAAACGTGATCCGCCGACTTTCACTTACCGTCACCGTGCTCCTCGCGGGCGCCGCTGGACTCTCGCCGGTGCTGGCCGATGAGCCATGCGCCAATCCGAAGGGCGCGCTCGGCGTCTCGCGCATCGTCGAGATCGACGCCAAGGCGGGGCCTCTCTACGGCGGCTTCACGAAATATGAAAAGGAGCCGCGCTTCCTCGGCCCCAAAGAGGTGGTGCTGACCTTCGACGACGGCCCGCTGCCGAAACACACCAAGCCGATCCTCGACGCGCTCGACCGCTTCTGCACCAAGGCGACGTTCTTCTACGTCGGCCAAATGGCGCAGGCGTATCCCGACATGGTCAAGGAGGTGATGGGCCGCGGCCACACGATGGGCACCCATACCTGGTCGCATCCGCTGAACCTGCGGGCGCTCACGCTGGCGAAGGCCGAGGACCAGATCGAGCGCGGCTTTGCCGCCGTGGCCCTCGCCGCCGGCCAGCCCATCGCGCCGTTCTTCCGCTTCCCGGGCCTCAGCGATTCCGGCCCCCTGCTCGCACATCTGCAGGAGCGGGGCATCGCGGCATTCACCGTCGATGTCGTCTCCAACGACAGCTACATCGCGAGCCCGCAGCGGCTGGCGGCGCGCACGATCGAGCAGGTCGAGCATCGCAACGGCGGCATCATCCTGTTCCATGACATCAAAGCCTCCACCGCAGCCGCGTTGCCGACCATCCTCACCGAGCTGAAGAAGCGCGGCTACAAGGTGGTGCACATGCGCTCCAAGAGGGTGTTCGAGCCGCTGCCCGCGCTCACCGCCGAACTGGAAGCACGGCGCACGGCCAAGGCCGAGAGCAAGACAGCGAGCGCGAAGGCGTCCGGCGAAAGTCCCAAGAAGCTCGTTCCGTTCTATGCACCCATCGCCACGGCCAACCTCGAGACCGATGCTACGCCGGAGGTGACGGTGCTCGAGCCGGAAGCGCGCGAGCGCGTCCATGCGGGCGGCACGCATGCCACCGCCAGCACGCCCGTTACCGCCGATGGCGAGGCGCCTTCGAGCGCAGCGAGCGTTGCGGCGGGACCTGCGCGCAAGAAGGTGCACCGCCACACCCGGCCGAAGGATCCCTTCAGCCTCACGGACATCATTGGCGGCAAGTGGTAGGACCGCACGCGCCGGAGCCGAGGGACGGCGAGCCGAGGCGCGCCCGTTATCCGTCCACCAAGGCAATGCCAGCTGCTTGGAGCGAACGCCGCACGGCCGCGAGGCTATCCTGCGGCGTTCCCGACGCGTCGACTTCCACCCAATCCATGTGGCCGAGGTCGTAGCTGAGCTGCTCGCGCACGACACGGCGGTCGGCGTCGGATGCATCTCCCTGGCGGTGCTCCACGCGTGAAACGAGCGTAGCGGACGGCGCCGTGAGCCACAGGCCGAGGAAATCACAGCCGGCCTCGCGCGCGATGAGCTCCACCGTCTCGCGCTCCTCCTCCTTGGCGAACACCGCGTCGACGATGACCGCGTGTCCGGCGGAGAGCGCGCGGCGCGCCTTATCCTCGACGATGCTGTAGACGCGCTGCGCCGTGCCGACGCGGTAGTGCTGGCGGTCGAGACGCTGGGTTTCGGGTACGCCGAAGAGCCGCTTGCGCTCGACGTCGCTGCGGATGTGCAGCGCGCCGGGCGCCGACCCGATGTGACTGGCCAGCATCGCCGCGAGCGTCGACTTGCCGGTGCCCGAAAGACCGCCGATGGCAACCATCAAGGGCGCAGGCGGTGCCAGATAGGCGCCTGCGAGGGATGCATAGCGCACGATGTCGGCGCGCACGGCGGCCTGCTCATCGTCGGGGAGTTGCTCGTTCCGCGCCATGGCGACGACGGCACGCACACCGGCGCGGCAGGCGAGGAAGAGCGGCAGGCATGCCAGCCCTTCGATCTCCCCGCCGATCGGCTCGAAGGCCAGATAGGCGTTGAACACGGCGTTCGCGCTCGTGCGGTCACCGCGCGCGTCGAGATCCATCAGCAGAAAGGCGAGGTCGTACAGCACATCGATCGTTCCCAGCGCCTCGCTGAACTCCAGGGCATCGAAGGGGATCGGCTTGCCGTCGATGAGCACGATATTGCCGAGGTGAAGGTCGCCGTGGCAGCGCCGGACACAGCCGGCGTTTCCACGTTCGGTGAGCTGCGCACCGACGCGCTCGAAGGCGGCGCGGATCGCGGCGGCGGCATCGGGGTAGTCATGGGACAGGGCGGTGGTGAGCTGATCGACGACCGGCGCCATGATCTCGGCGCCTTCACAGCTCTGCGCGATCGGGCTGTCCTGGTGATAGCGCGCAACCATGTCGGCGAGCGCTTTGGCGAGGTCCTCGTGGAGGCATCCGCGCTCTTCGCGATGGCTGAGCACGGCTTCCTGGGGAAAGCGGCGCATGTGCACCGCCCATTCGACGACCTCGCCGTCTCCGCCGAGCTGCAGGCGGCCATCGACGCGCACGACCGGCACCAGCCCGAGATAAAGGTTGGGCGCATGGGGCCCGTTGAGCTCCATCTCGCGTTCCGCTGCCGCATGGCGTGCTTCGAACGTGGAGAAGTCGACGAAGGGCAGGCGAACCCGTTTGCGCAGCTTGTAGGCATCGTCGCCAGCGAGGAAAACACGCGCGATGTGCGTCTCGACGATGTCGACGCTATCCACCCCGTGGGTCGCCGGATCGCTGAGGAGTGCGCAGACATCGCGCTCTTCCTCGTCGGCGAAGGTGAACACTGAATCGCCCATCTGCTCACCTCGACATAGTGGAGTTCAGGTATCTGATTGGACCGATGATCGACGCTTCGGACGGGTAGAGTCCGAAGCGATCATGGTCGTTTGGTTAGACCGATGATTCACGCTTCGGACGGGTAGGGTCCGAAGCGATCATGGTCTAGCCGGACGCACTCCGCTGTTGCGGGCATAAACGCGCAAGGCCGGTTACGGCTCCGTCAGCACCGCAACCGGCCAGCGCATATCATAGCACGCGGGGCGAAGGCCTCAGCTATCGCCGCGGCGCGAGAACTCGGTCTGCCCGCCCGTACCCAGAATGCGCGCCTGCTCGATCCAGCTTTCCCGCTCGATGCGGCCCTTGAAGTCGAGAAGGTTGCTGATGCGCTCGACGTCCGCACTCGTCCAATGGGCAATCTGCTCGTAGTAGCAAATGCCGAGCTGGTGGAGCTTCTTTTCGATCAGCACGCCAATGCCGCGGATGCGCTTCAAGTCATCGAATTTGCCCTCACGGCGCAATGGAGCGCCCACCGCATCGGTGCCGAGCAGCGCCTCGGAGCGAACCGAACGCAGCGGGTTCACGTCGGAAACCGCGCCGGCGTGTTGGGTAGATGACGCCGGTACAGCTTCAGCCGGCGTCTCCGCAGCGGGAGCAGCGGGAATGGCGGCGGCCACAGGCGGGGCTTCGGTTGCGGCGGCAGGTGCTTCTTCAGCGGCCGGTGCGGCGGCGACTTCGGCCGGGGCGTCCGGCGCCGGGGCGGCCTCCGCGACCGCGTCCGGTGGCGCTGTGCCTTGCTCGGGTTCGGGTGCAGCGGCAGTGACGGTGCGGCGCGCATAATACGTCTCGCCGCCGGTCGCGAGGATATGCGCCTGGCCGAGCCAGTTCTCCTCCGCGATGCGGTTGCCCAGCCCCAGCTGGCGCGCGACGGTTTCGACATCCGTGGCGTTGAGGCTCGCGAGATCGGCAAAATGGCGGATGCCCAACTCGTTGAGATGGCGCTGGATGTCGGTATCGATGCCGCGAACGCGCGTGAGGTCGTCGCTCGGACCGCGCGGCTCACCGGTGCGCGGCAGTGTCCCCGGCTGGACGGGCTCTGTCGCAGTCGGCGCCGGTGTCTCGGCGACGGCCGCTTCCGGCACAGCGTAATCCGGCACCGGCATGCCGCTGTCGACGCGGCGGGAGTAGTACGTTTCGCCGCCGGTCGCGAGGATATGCGCCTGACCGAGCCAGTTCTGGGCCTCTATGCGGCCGATGGCGAGGCCGTAACGGGCTTCCAGCTCCTCCACGTCCGCGCGGGTGAGCGTGGCCAGGTCTTGGAAGCGCCAAACGCCATCCTTCTTCAACCGGTCGCGGAGGCCGGCGTCGATTCCGCGGATGCGCGTGAAGTCGTCGCCCAGCTCTTCCTGCGCGGCGGCGACCGGCGCGGCGGCGACGGCCTCAGGCGCGACAGCGCTCGCCATTGGAGCGGGTTGCGCCAGCTCGGGCGCGGCGGCGACCGGCACGGCTTCGGGCGCCAATTCGGCGGCGGGCGGCTCGACGTCTGTCGGCACCGCGTTAGGTTCGTCATGTTCCGGTGACGGCGGAGCGAACGCACCTGCAGCGGCGACCGCGGCAGCGGCGCGATCCTGTAGCAGCGTGTAATAGGTGGTCTCGCCAGCGGCGAGCATGCGCGCCTGGCGAATCCAGTTTTCCGATACGATCCGATTGTCGAGATCCAGCCTTTCCGACAGGAACTGCACGTCGGCGGCGTTGAGGGAAGCCAGCTCATCGAAGCGCCGCACGCCCAGCTCGTTGAGTGCCGTCTCGATCTCGCCATCGATACCGCGGACGCGCTGTAAGTCGTCGGCGGGCTCTGACGAGGGCTGGCGCGGAAGGGTTCCGGCGACAGCGGGCTTTGCCGGGGGCGGCGCAGGACGCGCCGGCGGGGGCACAGTGAAGGGCGGAACGGGATCGCCGCGGTCGGCGCGGAGTGCGTAGTACGTCGTCTGGCCGGAAGCGAGGACGCGCGCCTGGCCGGCCCAGTTCTCAACGCCGATGTGCCCGGCGAGGCCGAGCTTCTTCTCGAGCGCGGCCCAGTCCATCACTTCCGCGAGATCGCTGTAGCGATGGAAACCGGCGTCGTTGAGCACCTTCTGGAAGTGGGTATTTATCGCGCGGATGCGGGTGAAGTCGTCACCGGACGGAGCGGGCGCCGCCGCCGCGGCGACGACCGGTGCAACCGGCCGCGGTGCGGGCGCAGGCGCGGGCTTGGGCACCTCAGCCACCTTGACGAAGGTAGGGCCGGGTTCCGGCGCAGGCGTTGGCGGGATGAAATCGCCCTCGGCACCCGTGCGCGCCGACGCAGCGGCGGCAGCGACAACGGCGGGCGCGACGGCAGCGGCGGTCGAAGCGGGGGTTGTCCGACCGCTGATGGCGCGTTCGAAGCGAGCGTCGTCGGCAACAGCGCGGGGAGCTACCTCGATCTTGGGTTCGCCCGGCGCGGGCGTGTGCG
>DASRYA010000145.1:0-27842 GCA_035687305.1 Hyphomicrobium sp.
ATGTGAACAAGCCGGTTGGCGAGGGGTAACGTCCCGAAGCCGCCGGTGTACCGAGCCGTCAGGAGCCGGAACCCAACCGGTACGGGAGTAAGGCACCCGAAATCGGACGGCCGCGCCACTCTGCGCGTCGGGGCGTGAAAGCGCCGCCACTAAACAAACAGACGCGGTGCCTTTACGCCCCGTCTCCCCCAGCTCTTTGAACACCTCGGCGCCAACGGCCCGCGAGGGTGCGAGCGCTCATTCCGATTTATGCGTGTGGGCACCAGCGAAACGGCAGCGCATCCCACGGCTTTCGCGCCAACCCGTGGCACGCGTCCCCGTCGGCGCCGTTGGCGAAAGGATCAGGCGCGGCTGGCGCCGGAAAGGGTCTCGCGCCCCAGCGCGCCCAGCACGGTCGTTACGATGCCGGAGGCATTGAGACCCGCCTGCTCGTACATCTGATCGGGCTTGCCGTGCTCGATGAAGATGTCCGGCAGCACCATCGAGCGCACCTTGAGGCCCCGGTCCAGCAGGCCGCCCTCGGCGAGGAACTGAAGTACATGGCTACCGAAGCCGCCAATGGAGCCCTCCTCCACCGTGACGAGAACCTCGTGGTTCTGTGCGAGGCGGCGGATCATGTCCCCATCGAGCGGCTTGACGAAGCGCGCATCCGCGACAGTGGTGGAAAGCCCGAACGCCGCGAGCTGATCCGCGGCTTTGAGACATTCGTGGAGCCGCGGGCCAAGGGCGAGCAGCGCCACGGCCGTTCCCTCGCGCAGGATACGGCCCTTGCCGATTTCGAGCGGAATGCCCTCCGCCGGCAGCGGCACACCGAAGCCTTCGCCGCGCGGATAGCGGAACGCAGACGGCCGGTCGTCGATGGCGGCCGCGGTGGCCACCATGTGCATCAGCTCGGCCTCGTCGGCGGCCGCCATCATGACCATGCCGGGAAGGCACGAAAGATAGGCGACGTCGAACGCACCCGCATGGGTCGGACCGTCGGCCCCGACGAGCCCCGCGCGGTCGATGGCAAAGCGCACCGGCAGCCCTTGAATGGCGACATCGTGCACGACCTGATCGTACGCGCGCTGCAGGAACGTGGAATAGATGGCCGCGAACGGCTTCAGGCCCTCAGCCGCAAGGCCCGCCGCGAACGTGACGGCGTGCTGCTCCGCGATGCCCACATCGAACGTCCGCTCGGGAAACGCCTTGCCGAACACGTCGAGCCCGGTACCGTCCGGCATTGCCGCGGTGATGGCGACGATGCGGTCGTCCTTCTTTGCCTCGGCGACGAGGCTGTCGGCGAACACGCGCGTGAATGTCGGCGCCTTCGGTTTGGCGACGACCTGCGCGCCCGTAACGACATTGAACTTCGAAACGCCGTGGTACTTGTCGTCGGAAGCTTCGGCCGGCGCGTAGCCCTTGCCCTTTTTCGTCACCACGTGAACGAGGATCGGGCCCTGGTGAGCATCGCGCACATTCTTCAGGACAGGCAGCAGATGATCGAAGCTGTGTCCGTCGATGGGGCCGACATAGTAGAAGCCGAGCTCCTCGAACCAGGCGCCGCCCTGCCACAGATGGCGCGTGTATTCCTCGACGCGCGCGGCTCTCCGCTCCCAACTCTTCGGCAGCTGACGCGCAAGCTGCTTGGCGATGTCGCGCAGGTAGAGATATGTGCCGCTCGAAGTGATGCGGGCGAGATAAGCACTCAGCGCCCCCGTCGGCGGCGCAATCGACATGTCGTTGTCGTTGAGGACGACGATCAGCCGCTCATCGCGCGCGCCGGCGTTGTTCAGTGCCTCGTACGCCATGCCGGCGCTCATCGCGCCATCGCCGATGACGCAAATGACGTTGTTGTCGCGGCCTTCGAGCTCACGCGCGACGGCCATGCCGAGGCCGGCGGAAATCGACGTGGAGGAATGGGCCGCGCCGAACGAATCGTATTCGCTCTCGGAGCGGCGCGTGAAACCGGAAAGACCGCCAGGTGCGCGCAGCGTGCGGATGCGGTCGCGCCGTCCGGTGATGATCTTGTGCGGATAGGTCTGGTGGCCGACGTCCCAGACGAGGCGGTCGTGCGGGGTGTTGAAGACCCAGTGCAGCGCGACCGTCAGTTCCACGACACCGAGGCCGGCGCCGAGATGCCCGCCCGTCACGGAAACGGCGTTTATCGTTTCCTGGCGCAACTCGGCAGCGAGTTGAGGAAGTTCGGATTCGTCTAAATTGCGCAGGTCCTCGGGCGTCTTGACGCGATCGAGAAGCGGCGTCTTGGGCGCACTGTCCACCGAGGCATCCCGTTCTGTCGGCATTCTACAGTTATGTCACACTGCCGCGCCCCTGCAAGGGCGCAATCGCCGCGGAGTACGAATAAAAAGCGCCAATAAAAAAGCGCGGCTCCGGGGGGAGCCGCGCTTCAGGTAAAGCCTAACGGCCCGCGATTAGCGGTGCGCGCGGCACTTACGGTACTTGCGCATGTTGTGCTTGAACTTGCTGCACTTGTGCGCCTTGTAGTGCTTGGCGTGATGATGATGGTTCTTCACGTGGCGGGCCTCGGCCGAAGTGGTCGTGGCAACGCTGACGACGGCAAGGCTGCTCAGAGCCACGGCGACGGCCATCAAAGACTTCATGGTCTTCTCCCCATTTTTTCAACACACGGCCCGAAGGAGCTGGCGAAAAGCATTCATCGCCTCCCCCCGCCTTCGAGCCGGCGCGCACCCTAATGGGGGTAACACACGCAGGCTAGTGGGACTTTTCGCGTCGCACGCAGCCGACCGGCAAATGATCCCCTAACCCTCCAATTCACAATAGAATTCCCACGCAACCATTTGTTTCTGATGACCATAAGCCGCAGGCAAATGCCCATGATACGGACCTTTTCCCTACGCCCGCCTCGCGCGCTGCACGGCAGCGAAGCTCACTGCGGATCGAGCGGCTCGGTGCCCTTGATCGACCCGTCCGATCCGAAAGCGAGCTTCTCGACCTTGGCCTCCGCCTGCCGCAACAGGCGGTCGCAATGCGCCTTCAGCACCTCGCCACGTTCGTAAATGGCAATGGATTCCTCGAGCTCGACGTCGCCGCGCTCCAGCCGTGTCACGATGCTTTCCAGTTCCTTAAGCGCGCGCTCGAAGGTCATGTCGCCGATATCCGCGTGCTTGGCAGGCGTGTTGGAAGGAGATTCCATACTGCGTCCTAGGTTCGATTGGCGTTCAGGCGCCCGCATCCATCAGCGCCTTGACGTGCACGGCGACGGAGCGTGCCAGCGCATTGAGATCGTAGCCGCCTTCCAGAATCGAGACGATGCGGCCGCCGCTATGGCGCCGCGCCACGGCGGCGAGCTTCTCCGTTGCCCAGAGATAATCGGCCTCGACCAGCCGCAAATTCGCCAGCGGATCGGCCTGATGGGCATCGAAGCCAGCCGAGACGATAAGTATGTCCGGGCCGAAGTCATGCAAGGCGGGGAGGATGCGCGATTCGAAAGCCTCGCGGAACCGCTCGCCCGTGTCGCCGGCGCGCAACGGTGCGTTCGTGATGTTGCCGACGCCTCGCTCGTCCACCGCGCCCGTACCGGGAAACAGCGGCATCTCGTGCGTCGAGCCGTAAAACAAGTCTTTGTCGGACCAGAAGATGTCCTGAGTGCCGTTGCCGTGATGAACGTCGAAATCGACGACGGCGACGCGCTCCGCCCCATGCTTGGCGCGGGCATAAAGCCCCGCGATGGCCGCGTTGGAAAAGAAGCAGAAGCCCATCGCCTTGTCGTTCTCGGCATGGTGCCCCGGCGGGCGCACCTGGCAGAACGCATTCGCCGCGCGGCCCTCGATGACGGCATCGACGGCGGCAAGTCCTGCGCCCACCGCCCGCAGCGCCGCATCCCACGTGCCGCTGGAAACGAGCGTATCCCCGTCGATGTACGTCGGATGCTCCCGGCCTCGCACCCGCTCGGCCGCCTCCCGGATTTTCTCCAGGTGCGCGGCCGGATGCGCAAGTCGGATCTGTTCCTCCACGTCTTCGCGTAGCGGCGCCTCTTCGCGCACCAGCCGCGCAAAAATCTCGTGCGACAGCACCTTGTCGATGGCCCGCATACGGTCGGCGCGTTCCGGATGCCCGTAGCCAGTGTCGTGCTCCAGGAAAGACGGGTGCGTGAGAAGGAGCGTTGCCATCGTCCGTTATGCCGCCTTTCTGCGCTTTCGCTGCGGAGGTGGCATCGTAACCCGGAGACACCCTCGACTGAAAGAGGCGCACTATCCGGCGCGGACTTCAGCACCGCGCGATAGCAGCCATCGAACGCCTTTGACGGGAAGCATCGCCACGCCCCAGGCCTGCAGCGCCAAGCTCACCAGCAGCGCCGGAAAACCTGCGAGCGGAGCAAATACGAACAGGCTTGCCATAAAGCGAGCCACCTGGGCTGCCCGATAGCCGAGCCCGCCACGATATTCCGAGCGCTGCTCCCGTGGCCAGATGCGCGCGAACCAGGCGCTCGTCACCGGCCAGCCTAGAATGCCGGCGGCGAGGGCGAACACATAGAGGAACTGAATCCATGCCGGAACGAACGGCACGATGCGCAGGTCGAGTTCTTGCTGGCGTGCCTCATCGCGCGCGTGCACTTCTACCGCGGAGGTGACGACGTTGCCGGTGAGGCCCGACACGGTGCTCGACCACAGCCCGCCGACCATATCGGTGATCGGCTCGCCCATCGACTGGTCGGGCTGCGCCCTCACCGCGACACGTCCCATGCCGTCGCGCTCCACACCGACCTGGAATGTGCCATGGCGCGCACCGAGCGCATCGAGGAAATCGCCGAGCGTCGCCCGCTTCAGGGCCTCGTCGAGCCCGCCGACGGCAATCCGCTGCCAGAGCCAGTTCCTGCCACCCGGCTGGTTGGGCGTAGCGGCGTGCAGGAGCACGAGATTGACGTCCGCATCCGCCGCGGCGCGTTTCAACTCGGAAAGCTTGATGCTCTGCTCCGCCCCGCTGGAAGGGCGGAAATAAAGTAAGTTGTCCTCTACACGCCCCGTAACCAGTACTGTCTGTCCGCGCACCGACGTCAAGGCGCCCGCAAGCGCGGCGGGGTCCACGGCGTCGACCAGCGCCGCTTTGCTGTCGACATCGATGCGCGGATAGGAGGAAAGCGTAGGCTGTGCGCCCGGCTCCAGCGCCAGCGTTCGGATACTGGACCGGGATAGCGGCCGCTCGAGCTGCGCCACCGCCTCGTTGAACAGCGCCCCATCCCCCAACTCCACAAGCAGATGCGGTCGCATTTCCGCATAGAGGACTTCGCTTGCACCACCCGTTGCGACCGCGCGCAGCGGATAGGCGTCACTGCCCGCAACAAGATGCAGCCGCGCACCGGACGGCAGCTCCTTCAACAGGGCGCGGTCGCGAAAGACCGTCTCCTCTCCGAGATAGATGTCGAGCCGGCTGCCCAGTGTGGACTGCGGCAGCAAGGTCGGAACGGCGCGCTGGAGTTCGGCAGGCGTACCCGCAGTGAAGACGTCCCCATCGCGATTGACGAATTTCCAATGGCCCTCGGGGGTCGCGTGCGCCGCGAGAGCCGTGCCGCGCGCCTCCGCCGGCAGCGTCCGCAGATGCGCCGCCGCGCGTTCGAGGTCGACGATGCCGATGCGCGTCGCCTTGGCGCCAACCTCGCCCCCCTCGCCCCCGACCCGCGCGAGGCGCGACAACCAGCCCGCCTGCGCAGCCGTCACGGAAACCACGAAAAGCAAAGCCACGCAGGCCGCCAGCCGCCCCAACAGCCGTCCCGTTGCCAAAGTGAGGCCCATCCATCCCATCCTGTTTCACGGGCGAGACTACACGCCCTTTGGACAGAATTCAGCCCGAGGGGCTATGAGAGGCGCCGGAAGGAGACCCGAACCATGGGCGAGGCCCCAAAAGCGGCGGCGAAAGCAACGGAAGCGGCGATTGCGTCCGCCGCCGAGCATCTGCGCGCAGGCCGGCTCGTCGCCTTCCCGACGGAGACCGTCTATGGTCTCGGTGCCGACGCGACCAATGGCCGGGCCGTCGCCCGGATATTTGCAGCCAAAAGCCGCCCGCGCTTCAACCCGCTCATCGTGCATGTGCTGGACGCCGCGACAGCGGCTACGCACGTCGTATTCACGCCGCTCGCGCATCGCCTCGCAGATGCCTTCTGGCCCGGTCCGCTGACGCTCGTGCTCGACAAGCGTGACACCTCTCCGCTTTCCGATCTCGTCACCGGCGGGCTTGCCAGCGTTGCTGTGCGCGCGCCTAACCACCCCATCGCCCGCGCGCTGCTGACCGCGACGGACCGCCCGCTCGCCGCCCCTTCCGCCAACCGGTCGGGACGGATCAGCCCCACGCTGGCAGCTCACGTTGAAGCCGAGTTCGGCGATGAGCTGGCGATGATCCTCGATGGCGGCCCCACCGCCCACGGCCTTGAATCGACGATCCTCGATGCGCGCGGTGAAGCACCCGTGCTGCTGCGGCCGGGCGCGGTAACGGTCGAAGCCATCGAGGCCGCGCTCGGCGTGAAGATCGTGCGCTGCAGCCCCGACGCGGAGCGCCCGAGCGCCCCCGGCCAGCTCACGAGCCACTATGCGCCGCGGGCCGGCGTCCGGCTCGAAGCCCATGACATCCGGCCCGGTGAAGCGTTGCTGGCATTCGGACCGACGCCGCTCCCTACCCAACAAGGTCCTGTCATCAACCTGAGCGCCGCGGGAGACCTCGCCGAAGCAGCGGCGAACCTTTTCGCGGCTTTGCGCGACCTCGATGCCAGTGGCGCCGAGGCCATCGCCGTGATGCCCATCCCGGCCGAAGGCCTCGGCGAGGCGATCAATGACCGCCTCCGGCGGGCCGCCGCCCCCCGGCCGACGGGCACCCGTTAGCGAGCACTACGCCATAAGGTTGCAGGCACCATTTGCCGAAAGGCTCCAATTGCGGCAAACCTCGCGCCGACAGAGGACGAGTTCACAGGTGTCCGCCTCGCACACGACCGGCCGGCCTTCGACGAGCGACGAGCGCGCCGCAGCGCTTGCGCGCATGGCAGATGTCGTCGGGACCGTGCACGCACTCGCCGATCCCGAGCAGCAGGCTCCATTCGTGCATGAATTGCGCGGGCTGTACGTCGGCCGTCCGGCATTGGTGGTGCGTCCCGGCTCGACCCGCGAGGTCGCCGACCTGCTCGCCATCGCGAACGACGCCCGTATCGGCATCGTCCCCCAGGGCGGCAATACCGGGCTCGTCGGCGGGCAGATCCCGGCGGACGACGGCAGCGAAGTCGTGCTGTCACTGTCACGGCTCGGCCGGGTGCGCGCGGTCGATGCGGTCGGCGGCACGATGATCGTCGAGGCGGGCGTGACGCTCGCTGAAGCACAGGCCGCGGCTGAGGCTGCCGGACGGCTTTTCCCACTGAGCCTGCCATCGGAGGAAAGCTGTCAGATCGGCGGCGTACTGGCGACGAACGCCGGCGGCGTTGGCGTGCTCGCCTATGGCAACGCGCGCTCCCTGTCGCTGGGGCTCGAAGTGGTGACCGCGGATGGCGGGATCTGGGACGGACTGCGGACGCTCAAAAAAGACAACACCGGCTATGACCTGCGCGACCTTTTCATCGGGTCGGAAGGCACGCTCGGTATCATCACGGCGGCGGCGCTGAAGCTCTTTCCGCGGCCCGTCGAAACCGCAGTGGCGCTCGCCGCGCTACCTGACATCGAAGCAGTCGGCGCATTCTTCCGCCTTGCCGAGGCCCGCGGGCACACTGGGCTCACCGCCTTCGAGTTCATGAGCCGCTTCGCCCTCGACCTCGTCACGCGGCACATCCCCGACACGCGCCTGCCGGTACGCACGCCTGCTCCGTGGTACGTGCTGGTCGAGCTGTCGAGCCACGAGCCCGGCGGTCTCGCCGATGCGAGCATGCAGCGACTTTTGACAGAAGCTGCGCAAGCGGAGCTTGTCATCGACGCCGTGATCGCCGCTTCGCTCTCACAGTCGAAGGCGCTCTGGCGTTTGCGTGAAAGCATCTCGGAGGCCCAGCGCGGGGAAGGCGGCAGCATCAAGCACGACGTGTCGGTGCCTGTCGCGCGCATTGCCGAATTCGTGACCAAGGCCGGCGAAGCCGTGCAGACGCTCTGCCCCGGCGCGCGCCCCGTCGTCTTCGGGCACTTCGGCGACGGCAACGTGCATTACAACGTCACGCAGCCCGAAGGCATGGATAAAGCCGAATTCCTTGCACTGTGGACGCCGATGACGGAGGCGGTTCACGATGTGATCGCCAAACTCTCCGGATCGATCTCGGCCGAGCACGGCATCGGCCAGATGAAGCGCAACGAGTTGCGCCGCTTCAAGAGCCCGCTCGAAATCGAGCTGATGCGCCAGATCAAGGCGGCGTTCGATCCCAACGGCATCCTCAATCCCGGCAAGGTTCTCTAGCCCGCGATGGCTTTAGCTTTCCTCGCGACGGCGCCAGAAATCCCAGCCGAAGCGGCTCTTGCCGCCGCCATCTGCCCGCGGCGCGGCGACCTTGCGCCAGCTCGCCTTGATCCAGTCTTCCGTGCCGTAGAGCCAGCGCCTGAAGCTGCCGCGCGAGCCCCTGCGGTCTGCCAGCACCAGATGCGCGAGCGTATCGATGTCCGCAGTCAGCTTCTCGATGGCTGCGTGTTGCCTCGCGCCGCCCTCGTACAACGCACCGATGCGCGAATTGATGAGCTCGATCTCGCCGCTCTCATCGTCGTGCCAGCCATCGAGAACGCTCGCGAGCGTATGCTGTGTCGTGCCGAGCCTGACGAGCGACTCGTGCACGCCATTCAGCTCCGCGCTGTACGCGGCTTGCGCGGCCGTCATCCGGTCGGCGTTGCCGTTGAGCCAGCGCTCGATGTCGGCAACGCGATCGCCAACGCCTGCCGTGATCTCCGAGCGGTAGCGGTCGAGGCCGGTGAAAAAATCGATGCGGTTCTTTTCCAGCGCGGCGGCAAGCAGCTTGGCCTGCTCATGCTGTCCCGCATGCGCCTGCTCGGCCGCTTGCGCTGCGAGGCGAACGGCGCTGCGTACCCCGGTGATCTCGTCGGAAAGCGCGGTGATCCCGTCGGCGCGATCGACACGCTCTTCATCAAGCGCTTGCTCGATGGCCGCCAGCCGGCCGGCGATATCGGCATCGACCGGATGCTCCTTGTCACCGTTGGACGACCGCGCCTTCTTCAGCGCATCCTCGATCGCGAACAGGCGCTGCGAAAGTTCGGCATCGAACGGACGCAGCTCCTTTCCCCACGCGCCACTCTGCGCCAAAGCCTCGTCTATCGCGGAAAGCCGCCGGGCGATTTCCCCATCGAGCGGCTGTGTCGCCTCGCCCTCGGCGCGGGCGTTGAGCGCGCTTTCGATCGCGGCCAGGCGCTCTTCCAGCGGCGAAAGATCGGTGGGTGCCCGCGGAGACTGCTTCGCAACCGCGGCCTCGAGGGCAGAGAACCTCTCTCCAAGGCCGCGTTCGACCGCCGACAGCCGTTCCAGGACACTCTGCAGCACGGCAGGATCGATCGACGGCCCGGAGGCGGCAGGGGCCACGCCGGGCACCGACGATCGGTCGGGCTCGGCCAGTTCGAAGCCGAGGGCCGTCGCAAGCGGACGGGAAGGCGTGCTGGCGGTACTCCAGATATCCCGGCTCGCGCGCGGCACATAGCGCACGATCAGATCGCCGCCCGGAAGATCGCCGCCGATGTCTGCCAGGGCCAACACGACATCGTCGACCGTCGCCGCACGGCCCGCATGGGAGGCGCGCGAAGAGGCAAGGCGCAGCACATCCTCGAGTTCGCGGGCACCGCGTGGCGGCACGCCCGCTTCGGTGGCCGGTGGCTCGCTCGCAATGGCAACGGCGCTTTCGCGGCGCAGAGCGCCTACGCGTATGCCCCGCGCGTCAAGCGACGCAGCGGCGGCGTCGACCCTTGTCATGGCGAGCAGCAGGTGCGTGAGGCTCACCTCCGCGGCGCGGTAGGCGAGCGCCACGTCGTAGGCGTGGTTGGCACATGCGATCACGGTCTCGTCGACCCAGATCGGCGCCGAGCGCACGTTTGCCGGCCGTGCGGGCGTAGCGGCAGGCGGCGCCCCGGACGCGTCGCGGCGCGCCTCCGGCGAAGCCGCGCCCAGGCGCGTCGTCTTCAGATTGAGGTCCGGCCCCCGGTAATCCATCCGCGCAACTCCTCACCCCTGGCGCGGGGGCAGCATAGCTTCGAATAGATGGCGGCGCGAGGGCAGCAAAGGCGCACCCGGGCCTGTACGCCAATGCTATGGTTGATTTTTCAATGGGTTCGCGCGGGGCCGGCTATAGCAACCGTCCCGGTGCAACGACCGGCTCCTGAACCTCGGGACCCTCGTTTTGCGGATTGTTGACCTTCGAGCTGACCTCGATCACAGCGAAGCCCTCGCCGCTGCCTGGCTTCAACAGAGGTTGGATGTCCGTGATCGTGCCGGAGCGGCAGTCGAGCCAGAGGTCGAAATGTTCCGGCGGAATGATCACCGGCATGCGGTCCTCAAAGCGCGCGATCGGACCGCGAGCCGCCGTCGTCAGGATCGCCACTGTCTCGATCTCACTGCCGTCCGCGCCGAGCCATTCTTCGTAGATCCCCGCCAGCCCGATGGGACCGCCGCGCCGCGGCTTCACCAGATGCGGACGCTTGGCGCCCGCCGCGCCTGTCCAATCGTAATAGCCGTCGGCGGGCACGAGGCAGCGTTTGTGGCGCAGCGCTGCGCGAAACGACGGCTTGCCCGCAGCGCCCTCGGCTCGCGCATTTGTCAGCGCGCCGAACTCGCGCGGATCTTTCACCCACGGTGGAATGAGCCCCCAGAGCACGAGCGTCATCTCGCGCTTCCCCCGATGCGAGTTACGTACGATGGCGACCGGCTGCGATGGCGCGATATTGTAGCGGGGCGGAAAGGCCACCTCGTTCACATAGTGAAAATAGCCGCGCACCGCCTCGGGCGGTGATGTAAGTGTATAGCGAGTGCACATCGCCCGAAGGTAGTCGCTCGGAAGCGTCGGGAGAAGCCGCATGGGTGTCTTCGAGACAGGCGAATATCGCGACGACCGCCAAGCCGGTCGCTGGCCCCGGGCCGCGGCAAGCGCCGTCCTGTTTCGCGGCGAGGCCGTTCTACTCGTCGAGCGCGGCGGCGACCCGGCGAAAGGGTTGTGGAGCCTCCCCGGCGGCGCCATCGAGCCCGGCGAGACGGCGGAAGATGCAGCCCGCCGCGAGGCACATGAGGAAACCGGCCTCATCGCCCATATCGAGGGCCTCGCCGGGGTTTATGATGTCATCGACCGCGACGAGGCGGGCGCGGTTGTGCTCCACTACGTAATCGCCTGCTATTTCGGCCGCGCCGACGACGGGGAGCCCCGCGCCCGCGGCGACGCCAGCGAGGCGCGCTTTTTCGCCCTCGATAAAATACGCGATCTGCCGTTGACGAAGGGCACGCAATTCGTGATCGAGGAGGCTTGGCGGCTCCTCGCGGCGAGCGTGGCTAGACCTTGATCGCTTCGGACCTTATCAGTCCGAAGCGTGAATCATCGGTCTAATCAAAAACCTAGAGCGTCCGATCCGAATTCCATCGGATCGCAGGACGCGCTAGCCGCCTCCTGAAGGTCCAGAATCGGTGCTAGTGTCCTTCCCGTGGAAAATCACCCGATGACATCCTCTATTGCGAGCAGCCGACCTGCTGTGGGCGGCGGCGCCTTCCCCCGCACCCGGCGCCGCGGTTTGACGCAGCTGGCATTGGCCCTTGCGCTGACACTTTTGGCGGCTTTGCCCGCCGCGGCTCTGCCCGACAGCAAGCCCTACGACGACCGGCTGCTGCGCCTGTCGGAAATCCTTGGCGCGGTCCACTATCTGCGTGAGTTGTGCGGCGCCGACGAAGGCCAGCAGTGGCGCGACCGTATGTCGGAGCTGCTGCAGGCCGAAGGCACGTCGGCACTGCGCAAAGCAAGGCTCACGCGCTCCTTCAATAAAGGTTATCAGAGCTACAGCCGCACCTACAATACCTGCAGCCCATCGGCTCAGAACGCGATCAATCGCTTTCTCGCCGAGGGGGCTACCATCGCGGACACGCTCGTGCGCTCGGTACCGTAGACTTCGCCGCACTCCCGTTCGTCTGTCCCGGATCGGCAACACTCCTCGCATTCCGATTTTTACTGTGAACGCGGTGCGCCCCTTTGCGTCCGCCCAGCCCATGATATGCACCTTGCATCGGCACTCGCTCCGGCGTGCTGTCAAATGTCGACCGCGGCTGAGCTGTCGGGGGATCCGCGGTCACAAGGGGGAACGATGCAGCTTTTCGAAGGTTTGGACGCGGACGATTCGACATACCGGGCGCTGTCGCTGATTCTGGAAGCCTGGGACGAAGGCACCGAAAGCGGTGTGCCGAACGAGCAGATGGCCTATGCGGCGCTCTTCGCGGCGCTGACCGATCTCGTCTCGCAGTTCGGCGAAGAAGCGGTGGTGAAGCTGACCAACGGGCTCGAGCGGCGCATCCGCGTCGGCGAATTCACGCTGCATTCAACGAGACAGTAGCTGCCGCTAGAGCAGCAGTCCCACGCGCTTTACGACGACCTCACCCAGCAGCAACAGCCCGAAGCCCAGCAGCAGCAGGCCGGCAATCTTGTTGATGAGCTGCAGCCGCGTCAGGCTGAGACGGTGACGGAAGCGCGCAATGAGGTGGGAAAGCCCCAGCCACCAGCCCAGGCTGCCCGCCATGACCGCGGCGACGATCGTGAGCGCATCGACGTAGCTGTCGACCTCCACGAACGTCGAAACGCCGCCGAAGATCGCAAAGAGCCCCAGCACCGCTCCTGGATTGGTGATGGTGAGTAGAAACGTCTGCGGGATGTCCCAGACGAAATCGCGCAGCGTCTCGGGGCGATCGTTCGCCGGCGCCATCGCCATCAGGCGCGGCGCGGTGAAATAGAGCTTCAACCCGAAAGCGACGAGCACCAATCCACCGATGAACTGTATGGTCATGCGGTGATGCTGCACCGCGCCGGAGATGGCCCCCACGCCCAGCGCCGCGCAAAGCGCAATCAGCCCGTCGCCCAGCACGGCCCCGAGCCCCGCCGCAATACCTCCCCAAAATCCGCGCTCGATAGCGCGCTGGATGCACAGCACGTTGACGGGGCCGACGGGGGCGGCGACAAGAACTCCGATGACGATACCGACGGGAATGATGAGCGGATTGGGCAGAAAATCCATACACCTTCCTTTACCGGCCCGCGGCGCGCGCCGTAATTTGCCGGTCAATCGGTTGCGTAACGCCGGAGTCCACGGATGATGAAGATCATCGAAGGACGTTGGATGGGCCTTGTCCTATTGGTACTGGGGGCAGTCGGCGTTGTCCATGCGGCCCCTGCGCTGGAAAAGGCCGCCGGAAACGATGCCGCTGCGGTCCAGTCGGCTAAGCCCAAGGTGCGCAAGCCGCTCACCGAAACGCGCACGCTCCCGATTCCGGTGGAGGAGATGCGCCAGGCGATCCTTGCCGCGGCGCAGTCCGGCAATATCGAGGATCTGCGCGAGCCGCTGGAATGGAACGAGCTGAAGCCCGAAGTCTCGGCTCCCGCGGGAACCGATCCGATCGCCTATTGGCGTACCACGTCCGCGGACGGAAACGGCCGGGAGATTCTCGCCGTGCTCGCCAACATCCTGCCCATGCGGGCGGCCGAGCTGCCTCTTGGCAAGGATATCGAGAACAACATCATCTATGTCTGGCCGTACCTCGCCGAAGCGGATCTCGACAAGCTGACGCCCGCGCAGGAGGTCGATCTGTTGCGGCTGATGAGCCCTGCCGAAGCGAAGACCATGCGGGCCGCGAAAAAATGGACGTGGTGGCGGCTCACCATCGGTGCCGACGGCACGTGGCACTCCTTCAAAAAGTCCGAATAGCGCGGATAAATCGTGTGAGGCGATAAGTAGCGGGCACAATGACAAAAATTGCCATCGCGGCTTGTCACCTGCTGGCGCGGCCCCACATGAAGGGCGCGAACTTGTTTTGAGGGACTTGCAGCATGATGTGGCGCGTAGCCCTGGCAACGGCAGCAGTTGCGGCGTGGGCCGACTTCACTCCGGCCGCCGCACAACTCTATGGCTGGGAGAGCTACGGACGCGCCCCGTTCTGGGAGCAGCGTCCGCGGCAGCAAAAACGCAACGGTTACTATGGCTATGACTGGGGCTACGGCGATAGCATGCGCCGCTCACCCGTCGTGCGCAGCGGCGGCTCACGCCCGGCGATCGGCCCCAAGGCTCCGGCCAAAATCGCCTTCACCAGCGACTATCCCGCCAATTCCATCGTCATCGATAGCGACAAGCGCATGCTCTACTACGTGCTGTCGCCCACCGAAGCCTATCAGTATCCGATCTCGGTCGGCCGCGAAGGCTTCTCATGGACCGGAACCGAAACCATCAGCCGCATGCAGGCATGGCCCGACTGGCATCCGCCGAAGGAAATGATCCGACGCGATCCCCGTTTGCCTGACAAGATGACCGGCGGCCTGAAAAACCCACTCGGCGCCAAGGCGCTCTATCTCGGCAGCACGCTCTATCGCATCCACGGCACCAACGATCCCAAGAGCATCGGCCGCGCCGCTTCTTCGGGTTGTTTCCGCATGATGAACGAGCACGTGCTGCACCTCGCCTCGCTTGCAAAGGTCGGCACCCAGGTCACGGTGGTGAAGAAACTCCCGCCGCAAACCGTTGCAGTCCGCGCGACGCCTGCTGACGAGCCGGTGAACGTCGATGAGCAGGAGGCGCTGGCGCGCGGAGAGAACGAGCCGGCACCGCCCTCCGCTGACGACGATGAAGCTGCAGCGCACGCGAGCGACATCGACGATCAGGACCAGGAAGAAGAGTGGGCGGACCAGCGTTACGAGGATCGGCGCTACGAGGACCGGCGCTATGAAGACCCCCGCTACGAGCGCTATCGCCGCCGCTATGAGCGCTATGAGCGTTACGGACGCTATTGAATCAACCAATGCTGACGGAAGCGCAGAGACCGGCTTCCGTCAGTGCCGCTGCTGACCTCACCCGTCAGAAGCCTTCGAGGAAGCCGACCGGCGCTCCGTGCGCCTCGCCTTCGATCTCCCCCTCCCACATCACGCGCCGGCCGCGCACGAACGTACCCACCGGCCAGCCCTTCACGCGAACGCCGTCGTAGGGCGTCCAACCGGCTCGGCTGGCGACCTGCGCATGGGTGATCGTCTCCTCGCGCTTCATGTCGACGACCGTGAAATCGGCATCATAGCCAACCGCAATGCGGCCCTTTCCGCGAATACCGAACAGCCGCTGCGGCCCGTGGCTTGTCAGATCGACGAAGCGTTCCAGCGTGAGCCGCCCTGCATTGACGTGATCGAGCATGATGGGAACGAGCGTCTGCACGCCTGTCATGCCGGAATGGGACTGCGGATAGGGATGGTCCTTCTCCTCGCGCGTGTGCGGAGCATGATCCGAGCCGAGCACATCGACGATTCCGGCGGCGAGACCGGCCCAAATCGCATCGCGGTGGCGGCCATCGCGCACCGGCGGATTCATCTGCGCATACGTGCCGAGCCGCTCGTAGCAATCGGGCGCCACGAGCGTCAGATGGTGAGGCGTCACCTCGACGCTCGCCCAATCCTTGTGCTCGGAAAGGAACTCCATCTCCGCCGCCGTCGAGACGTGCAATACGTGCACGCGCCGTTTGTGCTTTTCGGCAAGACCCACGAGGCGCCGGGTGGAAATGATCGCCGCTTCCTCGTCGCGCCATTCCGGATGCGAGGAAGGATCGCCCGGCCGGCGCACGTGCATGCGCTCGATAAGCCGCGCTTCGTCCTCGGAATGGAACGCTGCCCGCCGCGACAGGCGCGAGATGATGCGGTCGAGCGAGGCTTCGTCGTCCACCAGGAGATCGCCGGTGGAAGAGCCCATGAATACCTTGATACCCGCCGAGCCTTCCAGCTTCTCCAGCATCGGGATGTCGTCGATGTTCTCCCGCGTGCCACCGACGTAGAAAGCGAAATCGCAGAACATCCGGTTCCGGGCGCGCGCCACCTTGTCGGCGAGTTTTTCCGCGCTCGTCGTCAACGGTTTGGTGTTCGGCATCTCGAATACTGCCGTCACGCCCCCCAGCACGGCACCGCGCGATCCCGTCTCGAGGTTTTCCTTATGCTCAAGGCCCGGCTCGCGGAAATGCACCTGTGTATCGATCACCCCGGGCAGGATGTGCAGCCCGCGCGCATCAATGACATTTCCACCCCTTGCGGCATCGATCTTCCCAATCGCGGCGATACGGCCACCCGCGATGGCAACGTCCCGCTCCCCGACGCCATCATGGTTGACGACAGTGCCGCCCTTTAGAACGGTGTCGAACGTGGTGCGCATTGCCCTACCTGTGGCTTGCCTCCGGCCCGCGCCCCGCATACGTAAATCGGACGCCGGTTGCAACCGGAGCGGGGAAACATGGCTGAAACGAAAATAGCGCTGCTGCCCGATCGTGGTGTTGTCAGTGTAACCGGTGTGGATGCGCGCAAACTCTTGCAGGGCGTCATCACCAACGACATGGACCTGATCGACACCCAGTCGGCGCTCTACACGGGGCTGCTGACCCCTCAGGGTAAGATCCTGTTCGACTTCTTCGTCGTCAAGGCACCCGACGGCTTTTGCCTCGAAACGTCGCGCGCGAACGCCGCCGACCTCGCCGAGCGCCTCAAGATGTATAAGCTGCGCGCGGCCGTCGAGATCGCCGACGTTTCCACCGACTATACCGTCGCCGCCATCTGGGGTGGAGAATACACGCCACGCGCAAAAGACCCCGCCCCGCTCTGGTTCGCGGACCCGCGCCTTCCCGACATGGGCTACCGCGAGCTCGCCACGCTCCGCTCCGACTGGGCGCTCGGTGGAGAAGCGAGCGACAGCGCCACGCAGGAGGAATATCACGCCCACCGCATCGCGCTCGGCGTGCCTGAGGGCGGCCGTGACTTCGGATTTGGCGATGCCTTTCCCCATGAGGCGCTGTTCGATCAGCTCCACGGGGTCTCGTTCGAAAAAGGCTGCTACGTCGGCCAGGAGGTGGTTTCCCGCATGCAGAACCGCGGCACGGCGCGCCGACGCATCGTGCCGGTTGTTGCCGACGGCGCTCTGCCGGATAGCGGCAACGCAATCAAAGCCGGCGGCGTCGAAATCGGCACGCTGGGCTCGACGGCAGGGAGCCGCGGCCTTGCCATGCTGCGCCTCGACCGTGCCGCCGAATTTGCAGCCAAAGGTGAGGCGCTGCGTTCAGGTGACGTCGAGCTTCGCATCGAGCTGCCACCCTGGGCGACCTTCCCGCTCGAAGCCAAGACGGCAGGGACCGGCGCATGACGAAACGGCCCGCACAGGAACTCATCCGTTGCGGCTGGGTCGGTAGCGATGCCGAGTATCAGCGCTACCATGACACCGAATGGGGCGTGCCACTCAAAACTGACCGCGCCATCTTCGAGAAGCTCGTTCTCGAAGGCTTCCAGGCCGGGCTTTCGTGGATCACCATTCTGCGCAAGCGCGAGAATTTCCGTCGCGCGTTCGACGGCTTCGATGCCGAGCGCATTGCGTGCTATAGCACAAAGGATGTCGCGCGATTGATGTCCGACGACGGCATTGTGCGCAACCGCGCCAAAATCGAAGCGACGATAGACAACGCCAGAGCCTATCTGAGGCTGCGCGAGCGCACGACATTGAGAAAGCTTCTGGTGAGCCATCTCGAAAACGGCCCGCTGCAAAACCGCGCGCGTGCACTCTCTGATATTCCACCCGCAACCGACCTGTCGAAGCGCATCTCGAAGACGCTTAAAGCCGAAGGCTTCCGCTTCGTCGGCCCGACCACCGTTTATGCATTCATGCAGTCATCGGGGATGGTGAACGATCATCTCGTCGGCTGCTTCCGCCATGCGGAATGCGCGGAGTTACAGAAGTCGGGATGGCGCTGATGAGCGGAGCAACGAAACAGCAGGCGGTCTCACCGCGGCAGCCGGCCGGACGTGCATGGCAACGCATGCTGTCGGGCCGGCGCCTGGACCTGCTCAATCCCTCGCCTGCAGATATCGAAATCGAGGATATCGCACACGGCCTCGCACGCGTTGCTCGCTGGAACGGGCAGACCGTCGGCGCGCATGCATTTTCAGTCGCTCAACATACGCTGATCGTCGAGGATATCGCGTCTGCCCGCGCCCCCGAGTGGCCAGCACAATGGCGTCTGGCAGCGCTGCTCCACGATGCACCGGAATATGTCGTGGGTGATCTTATCAGCCCGTTCAAAACGGCGATCGGCCTCGACTACAAAGCCTTCGAGCTACGTCTGCTCGCCGCAATCCACACCCGCTTCGGCCTGCCGGAAACTTTGCCGAGCGATGTTCAGTCCGGCATCAAGGATGCCGATCGGATCGCCGCATACTTCGAAGCCACCCGTCTTGCGGGCTTTAGCGAGGATGAGGCCGTCGTGTATTTCGGCCATCCCGACATATGTGATCCTCACCTTGCCGCTGCACTCTCGAATCTCGAACCTGTGGCAGCGAGTGCAGCCGAAGAAATTTTTCTCACCCGCTTTCGCAACTTGATTGAACGTTTGTGAGCATTGCGCGTTGTCTCCTGACGGACCGCTGGTGCCGCGATTGGTCGGAAAAGCGCCACGTTCCGGTCGAAGCCTCCTGAGGTGGGGGTCTCCAACGCATACGTGGAGGGCAGCCAATGTCGTACGGCGAGGTTAGGGAGAGGGCGAACCGCATGGCGAGTGAAGCCGATCCCGCCACCGTGTCCAGTGCGGCGGGGGTCGAGATAGGTCTCAATGCGGCAATCGTCGCAGTGACCGACAACGAGCCTGTCGTACTCGTCATCCGAAGTGAAACCGATAAGGCCGGAGCCACTGATGGCCTGCCTTTCGGCACGTTCTCGCCATTGCAGCACAGAACCTTCGAGGGCGGCCTGCGTGCCTGGGTGCACCGCCAGACCGGACTCGAGCTTGGATATGCCGAGCAGTTGTACACGTTCGGCGATCGCGGACGCCACGCGCAGCCGGGAGATGTCGGCCCGCACGTCGTTTCCATCGGCTATCTGGCGCTCACGCAGACCCGCCCGACGGTAGATCTGCAACAGGGTTCATGGCGCAGCTGGTATCACTATTTTCCATGGGAGGATTGGCGGCGCGGGCGCCCGGAGATCCTCGAAACGACCATCGAGCCGAAGCTCCGCGAATGGGTCGCCGCCCAGCGCGGCTCGACGTCGCAACCGATCAGCCGCCAGGAGCGCGTACGCATTTGTTTCGCGCTCGAGGGCGCGGCCTGGGACGAGGAGAAGGTTCTCGATCGCTACGAGCTTCTCTATGAGGCTGGCCTCGTCGACGAGGCGGTGCGTGACGGCCGCGAGGCTGCGCGGCAGTGGACGGACCGTCCGCGCCTCGGCGTCCCGATGCACTTCGACCACCGCCGCATATTGGCGACCGCCATCGGACGCGTGCGCGCAAAGATCAAATATCGCCCGGTGATCTTCGAGCTGATGCCGGACGATTTCACGCTCTTCGAATTGCAGCGGACCGTGGAAGCCATCCTGGGCCCGCATCTGCACAAACAGAACTTCCGCCGCCTCGTCGAAGGCGCCGGGCTCGTCGAGCCGACCGGCGAGGTAAAAATGCGTACGGGCGGCCGCCCCGCGAAGCTCTATCGCTTCCGGCGCGAGGTGCTGCTGGAGCGCCCGGCTCCAGGCGTGCGCGTGAAGCCTGGAAAGGTATGACCTGACGCCATAGCAGCTATGCGGGAGTTTCGCCCGTGTAGCTGCAGAAATTCGCTTGCCGGGCCCTAACGTTACTGGCCATGGGGGGTTGGATGAAGTAACCTTCCTCCACCCTTTGAATGCTCAAAAAGAGCATTATATACCCACCATACCGGCCACGGCCGGCCCGAATGACGGCCCCATTATACTCAAACTGAGCATAGCGAAATTGAGTGTAGCAAGGCCCCGTGAGGATGAAGCGATGGATTCACTCGTCTGCCCTGTCTCCGAGCGCCGCCCGCATCCCCCGGCGGCACGGCACGCGCTGCCGGAGTTTACGCCCGAGATGGCCGCCGAGATGGCGCCGATGTACGCGCGCGTCCAGCACGTCGTGACCCCGATGGAGTGGCCGGCCTACGCGCCCCTCATCAAGGCGATCAACGCCCTGAAGAAGGAGCGCAACGCGGTCATCCTGGCGCACAACTACATGACGCCGGAGATCTTCAACTGCGTCGGCGATTTCCGCGGCGATAGCCTCCAGCTCGCCCGCGAGGCGGCCCGCGTCGATGCGGACGTCATCGTCCAGGCGGGCGTGCACTTCATGGCGGAGACCTCCAAGCTCCTCAGCCCGGATAAGACGGTCCTCATTCCCGATCCGCTCGCCGGCTGCTCGCTGGCGGCCTCGATCACCGCCGAGGACGTGCGCATGCTGCGCGACGCCTATCCGGGCGTGCCGATCGTCACCTACGTGAACACCTCGGCCGCAGTGAAGGCCGAGTGCGATATCACCTGCACCTCGTCCAATGCCGTGAAGATCGTCGAAAGCCTCGGCGTGCCCCGCGTGCTGCTCATTCCCGACGAGTATCTCGCCCGCTACGTACAGACGCAGACCAACGTCGAGATCATCGCCTGGAAAGGCCACTGCGAGGTGCACGAGCTGTTCACCGCCGAGGACATCGAGGCCATGCGCGCCGCCGATCCCGGCATGAAGGTGATCGCACATCCCGAGTGCCCGCCGGAGGTGATCGCTGCCGCCGATTTCACCGGCTCGACCGCGGCCATGATCGGCTATGTGAAGAACAACCGCCCGCGCAAGGTGGCGCTCATCACCGAATGCTCAATGGCATCCAACGTCGCCGTTGAGGCGCCGGACGTCGAGTTCATCCGGCCGTGTAACCTTTGCCCGCACATGAAACGCATCAGCCTCGAGAACATCTACGAAGCCCTGCGTGACATGAAATACGAGGTTCACGTCGACCCCGCCATCGCCGCCAAGGCGCGCCGCGCCGTCGAGCGGATGGTCAACCTCACCAACTGATAAAAAAGCCGGCGGCCAAGCCGCCGGCTCACATTCCACCCACTGGGGAATGTAGATGACTCACGACTTCAAGCACCCTGGCGACACCATCTTTCGGGCCGCGCGAGACGAGCCGCTCGGCGCCGAGGGCGACGTCGTTATTGTCGGCGCGGGGCTGGCCGGGCTCTTTACCGCCCTGAAGCTCGCACCGATGCCGGTAACCGTCGTCGCGGCCGCTCCGCTCGGCCAGGGCGCGTCCACGGGATGGGCGCAGGGTGGCGTCGCCGCCGCAGTGGGCGCGACCGATGCACCCGAGCTGCATGCCGCGGACACGATTGCCGCCGGCGCGGGCACGGTCGATGAAACGGTTGCCCGTTTCGTCGCCGCCGAGGGCCCGGCGCGCATCGCCGATCTCTCCGGCGAGGGCGTGCCGTTCGACCGGGAGCCCGATGGCGAATTCGCCTTGAGTCAGGAAGCGGCCCATTCGCGCCGTCGTGTCGTGCACGTGTCCGGGGACCGCACCGGCGCTGCCATTCTTGCAGCGCTCATCGCACGCGTCCGTGCGACGCCCTCCATCCGCGTGCTCGAAGGCTACGAAGCGGACGAGCTCATTGTCGTCGATGGCCGCGTGGAAGGCGTGCGCCTCGTGCGCGCCGGTCCGCTCGGCAAGGAGGTCTATGAGTACGTTCCCGCCTGCGCCGTCGTGCTGGCGACCGGCGGTGTCGGCGCGCTCTATGCGGTTACGACCAACCCAACGTATGCGCGCGGCGAATCGATCGCGATGGCAGCACGCGCGGGCGCCATGATCGGCGATCCCGAATTCGTGCAGTTCCATCCCACCGCCATCGATGCGGGACTAGATCCCGCACCGCTCGCCACCGAGGCGCTGCGCGGCGAAGGCGCGATCCTCGTCAATCGCCATGGCGAACGGTTCATGATGGCCATCGACCCGCGCGCCGAGCTTGCCCCCCGCGACGTCGTCGCCCGAGCCGTCTTCACCGAGATCGCCGCCGGCCGTGGCGCATTCCTCGATTGTCGTAAAGCCATCGGCGCGCGCTTCCCGGACGCCTTCCCAACGGTCTATGGGCTCTGCCGCAAGGCCGGCATCGATCCCGTATGCGATCTCATCCCCGTTGCGCCGGCCGCGCACTATCACATGGGGGGCATCGCGACGGACGCACGGGGGCGCTCCAGCATCCCTGGCCTGTGGGCGGTCGGCGAGGTCGCTTCGACCGGACTCCACGGCGCGAACCGCCTCGCCTCCAATTCGCTACTGGAGGCCGTCGTCTTCGCTGCCCGCGCAGCCGCCGACATCGGCGAGCTCGGCCGCGGCAGCCGCAACACGCCACGCACCAGCCTTCAGCGCGTCGGCAGTCTCGTTGCGGACTATACCGAGACCCGCGCACCCGCCGTTGCACGCCTGCGCCGGACGATGAGCGAGGATGTCGGCGTCGTGCGCAACGCTACCGGATTGAAGCGCGCGATCTCGATCCTGCGCGACATCGAGCGCCAGGCAGGCTCGGACCGCGTGCTGGCCAACATGGCGCTCACCGCCCGCTTCATCGCTGCCGGTGCCCTGCTTCGCGAGGAAAGCCGCGGTGCTCAGGCACGCAGCGATTTCCCGGCGACCAATCCAGCACTCGCGCATCGAACTTTCCTCACTCTCGACGACATCGAGGACATCGGCCACCGTACTGCTGCCACGCCGGCGCCCAGCGCCTGGGAATGGCAGGCAGGAGCAGCCCGATGAACCTTGCCAATAGCGCGCAAACGCAGGAATTGCGCTTACCCGATGCGATTGTCGAAAAAGCCGTCGCAGAATCCCTCGCCGAGGATCTCGGTCTTGGCGGTGACATCACCACCGAGGCCACCATTCCTGCAGGAACGCGCGCCTCCGCCGTCATAGCGGCACGCAAGGCCGGCACTGTTGCCGGCGTTCAGCTCGCAAAAGCCGCCTTCAAGATGCTCGATCCGTTCGTCGAGTTCGAAACGGTGGTGGGTGACGGCGGTAAGGTGGAAGCGGGAGCCATTATCGCGCGCGTCAGCGGCGACGCGCGGGCTCTGCTCACAGCCGAACGCACCGCGCTCAACTTCCTCGGACACATGAGCGGCATCGCAACACTCACCGCGCGCTATGTCGAGGCGGTGTCGGGCACGGGCGCACGCATCATCGACACGCGCAAGACGACCCCCGGCCTGCGAGCGCTGGAAAAGTTCGCCGTGCGCTGCGGCGGTGGCGTCAATCACCGCTTCGGCCTTTTCGATGCCGTGCTCATCAAGGACAATCACATCGAAGCCGCCGGCGGCATCGGGCCAGCATTGGAACGGGCCCGCCGCCACGCGGGGCATATGGTAAAAGTAGAGATCGAGGTGACATCGCTCGATGAGCTCGACGATGCCCTGAAGCTCGCGCCGGACGCAGTGCTTCTGGATAATATGCCGCCCGATCTCCTGAAGGCTGCCGTCGCCGAAGTGGCAGGCCGTGTCATCACCGAGGCTTCCGGCGGCGTCACGCTCGAGACCGTGCGCGCCGTAGCCGAGACGGGCGTCGATCTCATTTCCGTTGGCGCGCTCACGCACTCCGCGCCGGTGCTCGATATCGGTCTCGACTTTAACGCATCTCGATAGTTGCAGACATGGGCGCTTGATTTCGCCATAGTTGCTGCGCAAATCAGTCCCGGGGCGAACGCACGTCCTCTAGACCATGATCGCTTCGGGCCTTATCAGGCCGAAGCGTGAATCATCGGTCTAATCAAAAGGCTAGAGCCGCATCGCGATTCGAAGAAAAGCGACCGCGCTCTAGGGAGGACCGGAATGGACTTCGTAGGCGGTATTGTGATCTGGGGCGGTGTCGCGCTCGCCGGAGCCGCCGTGGGCGGCATCATCGCCGGCATGAAGAACCGCGACTATTCCTCCTGGATCGCCTGGTGCTTCGTGCTGCCGCCGCTCGTATTCGTATTGCTGCTCTTGCCGCGCCACCAGGGACAGCGGCCGCGCCAGCCACGTCTCGATGAGAGCGAACGCGGGAGCTGGTAGGGCCGACGCCCCATCAGCTTGACGTCACACGTCTTCCGCAACGCCGCCCTTTGCGCGGATCGATGCCTGCGCCGCCGCGAGGCGCGCGATAGGCACACGGTAGGGCGAGCATGAAACATAATCGAGCCCAACGGCGTCGAAGAATGCGATCGACTTCGGATCGCCCCCATGCTCGCCGCAGATGCCGACCTTGAGATCCGGCTTCACCGCGCGGCCCCGCTCCACGCCCCAGCGCACGAGTTCGCCGACGCCATCCACATCGATCGACACGAACGGATCGACCGTAAAGATGCCCTGCGGCACGTAGGCTTCGAGGATCGGCGCAGCGTCGTCGCGGCTGAGGCCGAGCGTCGTCTGCGTCAGGTCGTTGGTGCCGAATGAGAAGAACGCTGCGCCGCCGTCGCCCTCGGCGATCTGGCCGGCCCGCAATGCCGCCCGCGGCAGCTCCACCATGGTGCCGATGAGGTAGTCGAGCTTGCCGCCCGTTTCCTTCTCCACCGCAGCCGCCGTGCGCACGATCACCTCGCGCAGGATGTCGAACTCCCCGCGATAGGCGATGAGCGGGATCATGATCTCGACCGTTACGTCCTTGCCGCTGCGCTGCGCCACCGCGATCGCGGCCTCGAACGCGGCGCGCGCCTGCATCTCCGGCACTTCCGGGTAAAGGATCGCAAGCCGGCAGCCGCGGAAGCCGAGCATCGGATTGAACTCGGAGAGCTGAGACACGCGCTGTTGCAGTTTCTCCGGCGTCACGCCGAGGTCCGCGGCGATGGCGGGGAGCTCGTCGGGATTGTTGGGCAGGAACTCGTGCAGCGGTGGATCGAGCAGGCGCACGGTGACGGGAAGCCCCGCCATGATCTCGAAGAGCTGCTCGAAGTCGCCGCGCTGCATGGGTTGGATTTTCGCCAGCGCCGCGCGCCGGCCGGCGGCATCCTCCGCCAGAATCATCTGGCGCATGGCGCGGATGCGCTCGGCGTCGAAGAACATGTGCTCGGTGCGCGCAAGGCCGATACCCTCCGCACCAAAATCGCGTGCCTGGCGGGCGTCCCGCGGCGTATCGGCGTTGGCACGCACGCGGAGCCGGCGTTCCGCATCCGCCCAGCCCATCAACGTCGCGAAGGCGCCGGAAAGCTCCGGCTCGCGCATCTTCGCCCGGCCCAGCAAAACCTGCCCCGTGCCGCCGTCGATGGTGATGATGTCGCCCTTGCGCAGCGTCTTCTTGCCAACGGTGAGCGTACCCTCCTTGGCGTCGATGCGCAGCGCACCGGCGCCCGATACACAAGGCCGGCCCATACCGCGGGCGACGACCGCGGCGTGGCTGGTCATGCCGCCGCGCGCGGTGAGAATGCCCACCGCCGCGTGCATGCCGTGAATGTCCTCCGGGCTCGTCTCGAGGCGCACCAGAATGACATCGTGCCCATGCGCGCGCTCGGCCTCGGCGTCGTCAGCGGTGAACACGATCTCACCCGACGCTGCTCCCGGAGAAGCGGGCAGCCCCGTGGCGAGCAGGTCCTTCGCGGCGTTGGGATCGAGCGTCGGATGCAGCAGCTGATCGAGCGCCGCCGCGTTGACGCGCATCACGGCTTCGGAGCGCGTGATGGTGCCTTCCCCGGCGAGATCGACGGCGATACGCAGCGACGCTTCGGCTGTGCGCTTGCCAGAGCGCGTCTGCAATATCCAGAGCTTGCCGTTCTCGATCGTGAACTCGACATCCTGCATGTCGCGGTAGTGTTTTTCGAGCCGGTCGAACACGTCTACGAGCGTTGCGAACAGCTCGGGCATCTGCTCCTTGAGCGATGGGGCTTCCTCGCGCCCCTCCTTGCGCCCCTTCTCGGTGAGAGGCTGCGGCGTGCGAATGCCGGCGACCACGTCCTCACCCTGCGCGTTGACGAGGAACTCACCATAGATTTCCCGCACGCCGGTCGACGGGTTGCGCGTGAAGGCAACGCCCGTGGCGCTGTTCTCCCCGAGGTTACCGAATACCATCGCCTGCACTGTCACCGCCGTGCCCCAGCTATCGGGGATATCGTGCAGGCGGCGGTAGGTCTTCGCGCGTGCGTTCTGCCAGGAGCCGAACACCGCGGCGATGGCGCCGTAGAGCTGCTCGCTCGTATCCTGCGGAAAGGGCCGGCCGAGATGATCGGCGACCGCCTGCTTGTAGGACTCGATGATTTCCGCCCAGTCTTCCGCCTTGAGATCGGTGTCGGAGGAAAGCGCGTTGAGGTTCTTGAAGTCCTCGAGCAGATCCTCGAACACACCATGGTCGACGCCCAGCACGACGTCGGAATACATCTGGATGAAGCGGCGATAGCTGTCGTAGGCGAAGCGGCGATCGCCGGAGCGCTTGGCGAGGCCTTCCACCGTCTCGTCGTTGAGACCGAGGTTGAGGATGGTATCCATCATGCCCGGCATCGAGGCCCGCGCACCCGAGCGCACGGAGAGAAGCAGCGGCCGCTCCACGTCGCCGAACGTAGCGCCGACTTCATCCCCGATCAGCTGCACGGCCCGCTCGACTTGCGGCTTCAATCCGTCGGGGAGCTTGCGGCCCTGCGCGTAATAGACGTCGCAAACCTTGGTGGTGATGGTGAAGCCGGGCGGCACCGGCAGGCCGAGACTCGCCATCTCGGCGAGATTCGCGCCCTTGCCCCCGAGCAGTTCGGACATGTTGGCCCGGCCGTCGACATAGCCCGCGGCGAATGCGTAGACCCACTTCGGCTCGGTGTGCGCCGACCTGTCCGCCATCTCGTCCCTACCCTGACCCTGCGGCGCTGTTTTATGGCCTGCGCCGTTGTCATATGATGGCATATCAGCCTCTTTACCCGCTCGGAAGGTGACGAGCCCGCACACGGTGAAACTGTGATTTGCGCCCCGGCGTTCCTCGCTGCCTTTGACGTGGACGCCGTCATATTTCACTGTGGCGCCCTACCGAGGGGAGGCAAGCTTATGGGTGAACAGCTAAACCAAGTCCTGACGACGCTGGACGATACGAGCGATGCGGCCTTGGCGCGGCTGTTCCAGCTCCTGCGCATTGAAAGCATATCGACCGATCCGGCCTACAGCGCGAGCTGCCAGGAGGCCGCCAACTGGTGTGCGGACGAGCTGCGCGACCTGGGCTTCGACGCGCGAGTCGTTCCCACCGAAGGACATCCGATGGTCGTGGCGCACGATACTGCGCCGCGCGCGCCGGGCGTGCCCCACGTGCTGTTCTACGGTCATTATGACGTCCAGCCCGCCGATCCTGTGAACCTTTGGACCTCCCCGCCCTTCGAGCCGATCATCCGCTCCGAGCCCAACAATGGACGGGTGATCGTCGCCCGTGGCGCAGAGGACAACAAAGGTCAGATGATGACCTTCCTCGAAGCCGTCCGCGCCTGGAAGACGGTTGCCGGCACCCTGCCCATCTCCGTTTCCGTGCTGCTCGAAGGGGAGGAAGAATGCGGCTCACGCTCGCTGCCGGCGTTTCTCGCCCAGTACGGCGATGAGCTGAAGGCCGACATGGTCCTCGTGTGCGACACCGGTCAGTGGGACAAGGATACGCCCGCCATCACCACGATGCTCCGTGGCCTCGCCGCTATCGAGGTGACGGTGACCGGCCCCTCGCGCGATCTGCACTCCGGCATTTACGGCGGCCCCGCAGCCAACCCCATCCGCGTGCTCACGCGCATCGTTGCGGCCATGCACGACGACAACGGCCGCATCACAGTTCCCGGCTTTTACGATGGCGTCGCCGAGCCCGCCGCGGCGCAGAAGGAGCAATGGGGCGCCCTCGGGTTTCGCGGCGAGGATTTCCTCGGCGCCGTTGGCCTCAAGGAACCAGCCGGCGAGAAGGATCG
>DASRYA010000146.1:0-29336 GCA_035687305.1 Hyphomicrobium sp.
AACGAAGTGTAGCGGCAATCGTTGAATTTGCGTCTGTTTCGATTCAACTTTCGACCATTCAGCCACGGGGACTTATCGGGGGGCTGCATGAGAAACACCGAGAAACAGCAGCTTTTCGGGCTGCTGCAGACAAATAAAATACTTAAGAAAAATGGTTACTCGCTCGCTTACGATGGCGAGGGAGGCATCGTCGTCGACCGCGCGGGACACGTGCACGGCATCTGGGAGCACGACCGGCGCAGCTATACCTGGATCTCACCGGGGAATACCGAGCCGCGGTTCCGCACCGAGGATGTGCGCTCGGCGGTGCTCTATACCGTGGTGGTGCTGGCTCAGGATTGATCGGGTTGGGAAGGGCTCGGCACGCGCTCCCCAATAATCAGTTGCCATCCTCCGGCAAGCGCGGAACGGGCAGGATCTCGATGCCCTCCTCGATCAGCTCCCGGGCCTCCTCGTGGGAGGCCGTGCCGAGAACGCTGCGCGGTGCCACCTCGCGATAGTGGATCTTGCGCGCTTCCTCGGGGAAGCGATCGCCGACATCCTCGGAGCCTTCGACCAGCAGCTTGCGCACCTGACGCACGAGGTTGCGATAGCGCGCGGGGGCTTCATCGTGCGGCACCGCATCGGGCCGGGAACGCAGCGCCACGTTGGGCGCCATGATCGACTTTCCCACCTCGCGGCTGTTGCATTCGGGGCAGGTGATCTGCGCGCCGGCCGCCTGGGCGTCATAGGACGCGCTCGAAGCGAACCAGGCTTCGAACTCGTGGCTATTGGCGCATTGAAGGCGATAACGGATCACGTCGCGACCTCGTCGGGCAGGATATCCTCGGCGTATATCACGTCGAACGGCCGGTCATGCCGCAGGGAAGGAACCTGGCTGCGAACCTCGGCCAAGCGTTGCATATCGACATCGGCGAAGATCACGCCGGGCCGGTCACCGGCCTCCGCGATCACCTCGCCCCAGGGGGAAACGACGAGGCTATGCCCGAAGGTCTCCCGGCCATCCTCGTGGCTCCCGCCCTGGGCCGCGGCGAACACATAGCACTGGCATTCGATGGCGCGGGCTCGGAGCAGCGTGGTCCAGTGGGCCAGCCCCGTGTGCTTCGTAAAAGCTGCGGGAACGGCAATGAAGCTCGCGCCGGCCTGTGCCAGGGCGCGGAAGAGGTGCGGAAAGCGCAGGTCGTAGCAGATGGTCATGCCCAGCTTACCCCAGGGGAGCGCCGCCAGCACGGCCACGCCGCCCGGCGCGTAGCTCGCGCTCTCGCGATAGGTTTCGCCGCCGGGCAGATCGACGTCGAACATATGGATCTTGTCGTAGCGCGCCGTGATGCGCCCCTCGGGGGAGATGAGGAACGAGCGGTTCACCGGCTTTCCGGTCTCGCCCAGCAGTGCGAGCGAGCCGATATGCAGCCAGATGCTCAGCTCGCGGGCGATGGCGCGGAACTGCGCGAGGCCTGGGTCATCGGCTTCCTGGCGCAGCGCCCGCGGCAAGCGATCACGGTCTCTTTCCAGGAGATTCGTCATTTCCGGGGTTTGAACGTAGTTCGCGCCGCCGGCAGCCGCCTCGCGGATGAGTTTCTCCGCCGCTTCGATGTTCCGCGCGGCGACGCGCCCCGAGCACATCTGCACGAGGCCTACGCGAAAAGCGGAAAGCGCATCCGGCATGGCGGTGACACCTGCTTGGCGGCGCGCACGGCGGCGCCCACACGATAGGATATTAGGCGCTCAGGAGGGGATCGAGCTTGCCTTCGCGGTCGAGGGCGTAGAGATCGTCGCAGCCGCCGACGTGCCGGTCGCCGATCCAGATCTGTGGCACCGTGTAACGCCCGCCGGCCAGCTCGCTCATCTTGGCCCGCACCTCACGCTCGCTGACGTCGATTTCCTCGAAGGCCGTGACGCCCTTCTGGCGCAGAAGCTCCTTAGCCATATGGCAATAGGGGCAAAATCGTGTGGTGTAGACGGTTATCTTAGCCATGGATCCGAAGCGCATCCCCTTTCCGGCGCCGACGGGCAAACGGACTACGGCGCACCCGCATTTTAACGGCTCCGCCTTGCTGCGCAAATCGCGCCGGGAGGCACGCGCTTATTCGCCCCCGTTTCAAGGCGGCAAGAGGGCCGCATCGGTTACGATCGCGAGCGATAGAACATCCACGCGGACGGCTCCCGAGGCCTTGAGCACCCGTGCGCACGCCCGCACGGTCGCTCCCGTCGTGATCACATCGTCGATGAGCACGATCCTGGCTCCTGCCAAGGCCGGCAGGGCAGCGGCGGAAACGGTGAATGCACCGGCGACATTCTCCCGCCGCTGCGCACGGCTGAGGCCCACCTGGGGACGGGTGCGCCGGGTGCGCATCAGCGCCATAGGCCAGTAAGGGCGTCCCGTCATGCGGGCGACCTCCCGGGCCAGCACGGCCGACTGGTTGAAGCGCCGGTGGAGCAGCCGCCAGCGGGTCAGCGGCACGGGAACGACGGCGTCGGCGTCCACCAGCAGCTCGCCCCCGGCGCTCGCAAGCAGGCGGCCGAAGAGCCGCAGGCCGTCGTGGCGATCGCGGAATTTCAGGTCGTGCACGAGGTTGCGCATGATGCCGTCGAAGCGGGCGACGGCACGGGCACGGTCGTATTCCGGCGGATCGGCCTCGGCGGCGGCCGATATCGCGCCGGGCCCGATGTCGATTGCGAGCGGAATGCCGAGGCGATCGCACACCGGTGCACGGATGAAGTCGATCGCAGTCCAGCAGGATGCGCACAGGGTGTCGTGGTCGGCGAGGGGGCGGTGACAGGCGAGGCAAAGGGGCGGCACGAGGCAGTCGGCAGCCGCCGCAACGGCCGCGCGCACGGTGTCGGCTGCGCTTTTCCAGCTCTGCAACATGGTGTCTGCCGGCCCGAGTGGTTCCGGCGGACATGATAGCGCATCTTCCGGGCTCCAAGGAAAGGTGCGCCCGGCGGCGGTGCGGCTCGCCTTCCCGCTGCGGATATCGGCGACGATCGGCGGGTGTCGCTATGGCGGGGAACAGGATAGCGTGGCGCCGCAACAGGGCGCGATCGCCCGCACCGGAAGAATGCACGTGTCCCCGTCCAACAACCCGATCCGGATTTTCGACCGGGCGCTGCTGGCGCAGCGGCGGCGGCGTGCCGCCCCGGGGGCGACGGCCCACGACTTCCTCCTCGAGCGCGCCTCCGACGACATCGCCGAGCGCCTCGCCATCGTCCGCAGGCGGTTTCCGCTGGCGGCGAACATCGGTGCCCATCACGGGGTGCTTTCGCGGCGCATCCTGGGTGTGGCGGGCATCGCGCGCGTCATCGACGTCGACGCGACCGCGAGCCTGCTCGGGCGCGCCGGGGAGCCGGACCTGCGCGTCGTCGCCGACGAGGAAGCCCTGCCGTTCGCGGATGCTTCGCTCGATCTCGCCGTGTCGGCCCTGTCGCTGCATCTCGTCAACGATCTGCCCGGCGTGCTGCTGCAGATCCGGCGTGCATTGAAGCCGGACGGGCTGCTGCTCGCTTCGATGCTGGGCGGGACCAGCCTCAACGAACTGCGCACGGCGTGGCTCGAAGCGGAAGCGGAGGTGACGGGCGGCGCTTCGCCGCGCGTTGCGCCCTTCGCCGACGTGCGCGACATGGGCGCGCTGTTGCAGCGCGCAGGCTTTGCGCTTCCCGTGGTCGATTCAGAAACGGTGACCGTCACCTATGCCGATCCGCTCGCGCTCATGCGCGAGATCAAGGGCATGGGCGCGAGCAACATGCTGCTCGCGCGGCGGCGCACGCCGGTGACGCGCGGGCTGCTGCTGCGGGCGGCGGAAATCTATGGGGAGCGTTTTGCGGGGGCGAACGGGCGCGTGCCCGCGACGTTCGAAATTCTCACCCTGACGGCCTGGGCGCCGGACCCGAGCCAGCCGAAGCCGTTGCGGCCCGGCTCGGCGACGGCGCGGCTTGCCGACGCCCTCGGCGTCAAGGAGCGCAAGCTCGAGGAATAGGCTTCAGCCGAGCAGGTCGCGGAGCGGCGCGATGAGCGGGATGTCGGCGGGCGGCATCGGGTAATCCTTGAGGCGCATCGCCCGCACCCAGGCGAGCTCCTGGCCTTCGCGCGGGGTGATGGTGCCGTCCCACGAGCGGCACAGGAACAGCGGCATCAACAGGTGGAACTTTTCGTAGGTGTGGCTGGCGAAGGTGAGCGGGTGGAGGCAGGTGGGGCAGACGTCGATGCCGAGCTCCTCGTAGAGCTCGCGCCGCAGCGCCGCTTCGGGGGTCTCGCCGGATTCGATCTTGCCGCCCGGAAACTCCCACAGGCCTTCCATCGGCCGGCCCGGCGGGCGGCGCGTAATGAGGATGCGGTTGTCGACATCGACGAGCGCCGCGGCGGCGACGAGGAGTATGGGCTGGCTCATGGCCAGCCCATAGCCCAGGGCGCGTGCGCTGGATAGTGGCAAACCCGGTGGCTTATGAGGCCGCCGGGTTAGGGGCGCCTCAGCCGGCGTAGCGGGCGCGCAGCGCCTCGAACTTCGCCACCTGGTCAGGCTTCAGCTCGCGCTGCTCGTCGCGGGCGACGAAGATCTTGAACATCGCGTCGCCGGCGCCGTTATAAAATTGCACCGACATCGAGACGCGCTTCAGGCCGCGTGCCACGAAGGCGATGGCCTTGCAGTTGTCGGCCTTGATGTGACCGCCGATCGGGCTCTCGCCGTGGATGTTGTAATAGCCGTGGCCGAAGGAGCCGGCCGGCAGCGCGCCCGTGCACTCCAGCACGATATCGCCGTTGTGGATGAGGAAGAGGATGTCGCCCCAGGTGGTGATGTCCTGCATGATGTCGGCGAAGGCTTCGCCGGGGACGACTGTACCCTGCTCGGCGGGCAGATTGCGCACCACCTCGAGCGTGCTGACGCCATATTCGCGCGCGATCTGCTCGAGCAGATCACCCGGGCTCGCGGCGATGCGCGCCGCCAGCGGCGGGCGCTCGGTTGTAGCCGTATCCATCGATTTCCCTGCTTACTCTGCGGCGACCGGAGAGGTGTGCGTCGAGCCGTCGGCCTTCTGCTCCTGCAGCACGGTGAAGCCTTCGAACTCGGGATGGCCGATATAGAGCGGCTTCACGTCGCCGCTGCCCGCGCGGGCGTGCGCCTTGCGGAACTGCTCGGACTTGGTCCAGGCCTCGAAGTCTTCCTTCGAGCGCCACATCGTGTGCGAGGAGTAGAGGACGTAGTCTTCCTTCTCGGGGCCCTTGAGAAGGTGGAACACGATGAAGCCGGGCAGCTCGTTGAGGTGCGTTTCGCGGGTGAGCCAGACCTGCTCGAAGTCGCGCTCCGAGCCCTTCTGCACTTTGAAGCGGTTCATGGCGATGAACATCGCGGTTCCTTTCTGTTGGTTCTCGTCAAACTCATGCGTGGCAGTGGGATTTCTCCCGCTGCCACGCTTCAGGGCCACGCACGCATTACTCAGCGTGGACCTATTAGAATTGTGCGCGCGCCGAAAGGATGAACGTGCGGCCGCGCCCGGACTCCGGCGATGCCGGGCATACGCCCGGAGTGAACGATACGCACGACGAGGACGGCGGCGTGCCGAGTACCGGTGTGTAAGTCCGGTCGAAGACGTTCGTCACAGTGCCATTCAGCGTCACGCCCTCCCAGAGCCTGTAGTTTGCAAACAGGTCGAGCAGCTCATAACCGGCGCGGCGTCCACTGGCTGCGGAAGGATCTTCGGCACTGGAGACAATATAACCGCGGGCACCAACTTCAAGATCCTGGTCGAGGAAGCGCAGGCCGCCGGTGAGCACCAGATTGTGATCGGGCATGTACTGGCTGGCACCATTACCCGGCTGCTGCGCGGGCAGCGTGTTGTTGAGATACGTGTAGGACATCCCCGCAAAGATGAACCCCGCATCGTAGTTACCCTGCAATTCGACGCCCTTCACATTGCTCGTGCCAGGCGCATTGCAGAAGTAGAAGACGCTGCCGGCTGCCGGAGCCGCAGCTGGTGCGGTGCAGGTGAGGATATAGTTTTCAATATCCATATCGAAGTAGGCAGCCTTGAAGCCGAAGGTATCGCCATAGGTCAAGACATTGCGCTGGAGAACGTTGCCACCGAACTCGAAGCCCTTGGATACTTCCGCCTTCAGGAACGGGTTGGCGATGTACGTTGCGGAACCTCCACCCGGATGGTCGCCGCCGACAAACATTTCTGTCGCCGTCGGCGCGCGCATCGTTTCGGAATAGGTACCGTAAACCTGCAGCCAATCGAGCGGCTTTGCGGCCAGAGTGATTTTGGGATCGATCCGCCCGTCGCTTTCATCGACGGAGTATGGACCGATCGGCATCGGCCCACCGCCACGGACGACGGAACCGGTGCCTTCCACGCCGTAGAAATCGTAGCGCAGGCCCACGATCAAATCGAAGATGCCTTTTGACAACGTCGTCTCGGAGAAGATACCGCCGACGTCGTTTTCACCGCTCGGGTTGACCCCGCCGTTGCTCACACGCACGTCATCATGGAAGTACTCAACACCATAGGTGGAGACGATCCGGATTCCGCTACCCCAGTAGAAGCGCGACGTGTTGGCGATGTCGAAGCCTGCGCCTTTATCCTCGACTTTGCGGCCAACCGCGGAAGCGAATGAGTTGAGCCCCCTCAGATACGTCATCTCTACGTTGCTGAACTGCACGCCCGCGCTCAAATTCACGAGCTGATTATCTCCAGGTGCATACTTGAATCGCGACGTCACGATGCTGGAGCGCAGGTTCTGGAAGTACGAATTCGACGAAAAATCGTTGTCGTAGAACACGCCGCCGACATCGAGACGCGCTTCCGGCGAGAAGTAGCCATAGCCCTTCACGAGACCGGATATCAGATCCTGGTCTGTAAACGGCACCGTCTCGCCGCTGCCATTCTTGTAGTTGTCCTGATTCCGCTTGCTGATCGCTGCGGCGACGCCCACGCTTTCCGTGCGCATGCCGGCACCGATCATCTCCGACCAACCCAGACCATTGCTGCCCCACGTTACCGCGGAGAGGATGCCGGAGCTTTGTCCGCTCTTGATGATGTCTTCAACACCAAGCGTGCGCATATTGGCTGTACCGGCGAGCGCACCGGCGCCACCTACCGTCGAAACCGCTCCCCGCTGAATATCGATACCGGCGAGCAGCATGGGATCGACATAGGCGAAGCCGCTGCTTTCGTGTCCCAGAAAACGGAAGTTCTGACGCACGCCGTCGATCATCATGTTGACGCGGCCCATGCCTTCGAAGCCACGAATATTGACGGAAATACCAGGGTTGTTGGCACTTTCGCGCGTGAACGTACCGGGCTGAGCGCGAAGGACGTTGTCGATACGCGTTTGTCCGAAGGTATCGATTTCGCCGGTGCCGACGACGCTCACGCCCGCCGGCACGGTGTAGGGAACCAAGGATGCCTGAACGGTCTCGGGATTGGCCAGCGGCGAAGCGTCGAACTGCGGCTGAGGCGCAGGCTGTTGCTGCACGACAGCGGGCGCCGCGCTCGGCGCTTTCTTCGCTGCTGCTTTCTTCTTGCTCGCGGTCTTCGCCCCTTCAACGGTCAAGGGGGGCAGCTGCGTTTCCTGTGCGAACGTCTCAGTGGCAGCCGCTGCAGCGACTGCGGAGATACCTAGTAGGAGCAGTGTCCTGACGATTGGCCCTTTGTCTGAAGCGCCGGGAGTAAAGGAACGCTTCGACCTGCCATCGCTACTCTTACCAGCTTCAACTTCCGCGACTTCAGCGGTTTCCGATACGATCTCCGCAGTCGCTACGCCGTACCAATCCACATTGCGCACAGTCATCACTCAGCCACCCCCCAATCAATTGAAATGGGCTGGCTGGCTGGTGCACGCAACGCGTACTAGCGGGCTCGCCGTGTGTGCGCCTCCGACACGCGGACGACGCAATTCTGCCCGGCGACGGCCGGACTTGTGCAACGTATTATTTTATGACTAATAAAGTCAACAAATGTGATCGGTCGCAAATCAGACACAAACGTCGCACCCGGCGCACCGCGCACATTCGAGGCCCAACGTCATCAGAGCCATGGAGCGCAGGTCATGAAGACCGCTGCTGAGGATCCCCATTATACCGATGCTGCCCACGAGCCGCCAAGCACGCAGCACAGCGACTGCAAAGTGCGCATACTCGTGTCCGAGCTTCTGAAAGGTGGCCGTGAAGCTACCCTCGAGCATAACGGCATGGATTACCGGCTGCGCATCACCGCCAACGGCAAGCTCATTCTGACGAAGTGAGGAACGATGTTCTTTAAAAGCACACTCTATGCAGGCATTGCCTGCCTCACACTTGCGGTCTCGCTCGCTGCCGGCGCGATTGAAGCGCGCGCCGAGCAGACGATCGTCGATGCCGGCGGACGGGAGGTGAAGATAACCGACACCTCGCGCATTCTTTCCATCGGCGGCGACGTCACGGAGATTCTCTACGCGCTGCACGTCGACGACCAGATCATCGCCGTCGATTCGACCAGCCAGTTCCCGGGCGACGCGCTCAGCAAAAAAGAAAATGTCGGCTATCTGCGTGCGCTTTCCGCCGAAGGCGTGCTGTCGACCAATCCAACACTGATCATTGCCGCGGGCGACGCGGGGCCACCGCCGGTCGTCGCGGTGCTCAAGTCCTCGTCGATTCCCTATATCCAGGTTCCCGACGACAAGACACCGGAAGGCGTCGCTGCAAAGATCCGCTTCATCGCCAAGGTGGTCGGCCGCGAGGCCGCGGGTGAGACGCTCGCCAAGGATGTCGACCGCGATTTCGCTCTCCTTGCCGAGCAGCGGGCGAAGATTAAATCGCCGAAGCGCGCGCTTTTCGTTCTCAGCGTGCAGAACGGCCGCGCCACGATCGGCGGCGCAAACACGAGCGCCGATGCGATGCTGAAGCTCGCGGGTGCGGAGAATGCCGCGGCCGGCGCGACGGGATACAAGCCGATGGCGGATGAGGCCGGCGTCGATCTCGTGCCCGATGCCATCGTGACCATGCAGGGCGGGCCTTCGGGACCGCCGACCGACGGAATAATGACCGTCAAAGCGCTAGCGCAAAGCCCCGCCATCAAGAACCGCCGCATCATAGAGATGAACGGTCTTTATCTGCTCGGGTTCGGCCCCCGCTGTGCACGGGCTGCCCGCGAGCTTATGGTCGCGCTCTATCCGGAACTGGCACTGAAGCGCGCGAGCACGGCGGAATGACAAGCGAGGCGCTACCGCTCACGGCACGGCGAGCCGGCACCCATCGCCTCAGCCCCGCGCAGGTCATCGGCGGGCTGGCGGTGCTGCTCGTCGTGGCGGCGATTGCATCGCTGTCGCTCGGGCCTACGGGGATCACGCTATCGTCGCTGCCGCGGGCGATCGGCGCCGCGTTGGGTACGCATACCGATGCCGCGGCGACGCGCGAGCAGCTCGTCCTGCTCGACATCCGCTTGCCGCGCACCCTCCTCGGCATGTTCGTCGGCGCCAGTCTCGCGATCGCCGGCGCGATCATGCAGGGCCTGTTCCGCAATCCGCTCGCCGATCCCGGGCTGATCGGCGTATCGTCGGGCGCCGCGCTCGCCGCCGTGGCGACGATCGCGCTCGGCAACGGCATCGCGGCTCCGTTGTTGCGGCCCCTGGGCATTTACGCGCTGCCGTTCGCGGCGTTCTTCGGCGGCATCATCACGACGATGGTCCTCGTGGCCGTCGCCGGCCGGCACGGCCAGCTCATGGTGGGCACGCTGCTTCTGGCGGGTATCGCGCTCGGCGCGCTTTCGGGTGCGCTCACCGGCCTCATCGCCTACGCGAGCGACGACCGCGAGCTGCGCGATCTCACCTTCTGGTCGATGGGCAGCCTCGGCGGCGCGAACTGGCCGAAGGTGTTCGCGGTGCTTCCCTTCGCGGTGCTCATCGCATTGATGGCGCCGTGGCTCATCCGTGGCCTCAACGGCTTTCTGCTGGGTGAATCGGAAGCTTTCCATCTCGGCATCAACGTGGAGCGGACCAAACGCGCCGCCATCGTCACCACCGCCGCTTCGGTGGGCGCCGCGGTGGCCATGGCGGGCATCATCGGCTTCGTCGGCATCGTGGTGCCACACGTGGTGCGCCTGCTCGCCGGGCCCGACCACCGAGTCGTGCTGCCCGGGAGCGCGCTTCTCGGTGCCGTGCTCATGCTTGTCGCCGACATCGTCGCGCGTCTCATCGTGCGCCCGGCGGAGCTGCCCATAGGCATCGTGATGGCCGCCATCGGAACGCCGGTGTTCCTGCACCTCGTGATGAAGCGCGGCATCGGCGGGATGGAGTGAAGCGATGCTCACTGCACACGCGGCGACGTTCCGCATCAACGGCAAGACGCTGGTCTCGGATATCGACATCACCGTGCCGCCGGGGAAGCTCGTGGTTCTCGTCGGACCCAACGGTGCGGGCAAGTCGACGCTGCTCCGTCTTCTTTCAGGGGAGCTGAAGGCGACGTCGGGAAGCATCGAGCTCGACGGGCGTGCGCTCGGAAGCTTCTCGGCCGCGGAGCTGGCGCGGCGGCGCGCCGTGGTTCCGCAATCGACCGCGCTGTCGTTTCCGTTCACGGTGCGCGAGGTGGTGATGCTGGGCGCCACGGTGCCCGGGTTCACCTCGGCGCCGGAGCACGTGGAGCGCCTCGCGTCCGACTGCATCCGCACCGTGGGTCTGCTCGCGCTGGAGCACCGGCTGTTCACCCAGCTTTCGGGCGGCGAGCGGCAACGGGTGCATATCGCGCGCGCCATGCTGCAGCTCGCCATAGCGGAGCGGCCGGACGACGCGCCGGCGATCCTCCTCCTCGACGAGCCGACGGCGAGCCTCGATCTTTCGCATCAGGGCGTGGTGCTCGAGGAAGCGCGCAGGCAAGCCCGCGAGGGGCGCGCCGTGCTTGCGATCCTGCACGATCTCAATCTCGCGGCGGTCTTCGCCGACGAACTCGTGCTGCTGAGCGACGGCCGCGTGGCGGCGCGGGGCACGCCCGCCGAAGTGCTGCGCGACGACCTGCTCTCGCGCGCCTATGGCTGCGAGGTGCGGACCAACATCACGCCCGCTGCCGGCGTGCCGTTCGTGCTGCCGCACGCGATCCGCAACCGCTGAGGAGCTGCGGATCGGGCTGCTTTTACGGGAGCGGCGGGGCGGTCAATTTTCGCTTCGCCGCTCGAGCTTACTTTCCGGCGGGCGCGGCGGCCTGGCCGAAGAGCACTTTCTTGGCGTCGTCGGTCATCGGTCCGCCGCTATCGATCTGATCGGCGAGCGCGTAGGCACGCTTTACCGCCGGCCGCGCAGCGATGGTTTCGAACCAGCGCTTCAGATGCGGGAAGTCGGCAAGGTTCTGGCTCTGGCGCTCGTACGGCACGATCCAGGGGTAGCAGGCGATGTCGGCGATCGAGTAGCTGCCGGCGACGAACTCGCGGTCCGCGAGGCGGCGGTCGAGCACGCCATAGAGACGCGCCGTCTCCTTGATGTAGCGTTCCATCGCGTAGGGGATGCGCTCGTTGGCGTAAATGTTGAAGTGATGGTTCTGTCCGGCCATCGGGCCGAGACCTCCCACCTGCCAGAACAGCCCCTGCTCCACCTCGACGCGCGCGCGCTCCTCGGTAGGGTAGAACTTGCCGGTCTTGCGGCCGAGATATTGCAGGATCGCGCCGGATTCGAAGACGCTGATCGGTGCGCCGCCGTCCGCGGGCGCATTGTCGACGATCGCGGGGATGCGATTGTTCGGCGCGTAACGCAGGAACTGCGGGTCGAACTGCTCGCCCTTGCCGATGTTCACCGGCTTCGGGTGGTAGGCCACGCCCGCTTCTTCGAGAAAAATCGGAATTTTAAGACCGTTGGGGGTCGTCCAAAAATAAAGATCGATCATCGTCCTCGTCCTGCTCCAATCGGCAGTGTGCACGCCTCGTGCGCATCATCGCATCACGCTACAACCGCAGCTCGAAATACGAAAAGCGCCGCCTTGACGCGCCCGGCCGGCGTCACCACCATCTTTACGGGTGAGATAGGAGCGAATTCCTTGCTCGTGGTTCAGCGCAACGGTCAAACGACCGTCATTTCCGGCTGGAAGGCGTGGCTTATGGGCCTCGGGCTGGTGCTCAGCGCCATCGCAGGATTCATTCTGATGGCGTTCCTGTTCGTCGGCATTGCGATCACCATCGGCGCGCTGCTCCTCGTCATCGTTCCTGCGGCAATCGCCCTCACGCTGGTGGGGACGGTGCGCAGACGGCAACCGTAGTCTTTTGCGGGCTTCGGATCGGAAAAAAAGCGGCCGCTATTTGGCGGACGCTTTGCCGGCGGAGCCGGCGCGGGCCGCGAGCGTCGTGATCTGAACCTCGTCGCCAGGGCGCAGCAGCGCATTGGGGCTGACGATCACGCGGTCGTTCACGCCGAGGCCGGCGGCGATCACCACACGCTCGCCGAGGTCCTGGACCACGCGCACGTGGCGGACCTGCACGCGGCTCTTTTCATCGACGATGGCCACCACCTGCTTGCCGTTGCGGGTCATCAGCGTGTTCACCGGCACGGTTACGGCGTCGCCCGCCACCGAGACGTCGATCATCACCTGTCCGTTGAGGCCGGCTGGGATGCGTCCGCCGGGATTCGGCATCAGCAGCTCGGCGCGCATGGTGCTCGACGCCTGGTCGATCTGCCCGGCGACGCGCACGACGCGGGCGCTCAGCTCCTCGGGCACCTCGGCGAATTCAACCTTTGCTGCCGCGCCCGGCTTCACCACGAGGGATGAGGACTGCGGCACGTCGATCTCTATGCGCAGCTCGTCGAGGCGCGCGATGCGCAGAAGATATCCCGACTGCTGGCCCGATTCGCCGGAGACCTTGTCACCGCGCTCGACGTGGCGCGCGACGATGGTGCCATCGAATGGCGCACGGATGGTCTGGAAGCTGCGCACCTCTTCGAGACGCTTCACCTCGGCGGCCGCGGCCGCCACATCGGCTTTGGCGATGAGCTCCGCGGCGCGGCGCTCGTCGACGGTCTGGATCGAGGTATGCCCCTTGCCCACGAGGCTTTCGGCACGCTCCAGATTGACCTTCGCCAGCGTTTCGCGGGCCTTCGCCTGGTCGACGGCGGCGCGGGCGCGGCGCAGCTCCTGCTCGACCTCCGGCGCCTCGATGACGACGAGCACGTCGCCGGCCTGCACCTTGTCGCCGATATCGACGCGACGCTCGGCAACGATGCCGCTGGCACGGGACGAGAGCAGCGCCTGCTCGGCGGGGGCGGTGCGTCCCGACAGCGTCAGCGTATCGGTTCCCTGCGCGGCCAGGGGCGCAACGACGCGCACGGTTCGCGGCGCCGGTGCGGTGTTCGCTTTCGCGGCGCCAGATGGCTTGGCGCTCCCAATCCCGACGAGCTGCAAAACGCCGGCGATGCCCGCCGCGCCATCGGCCTGGGTCGCCCAGATGCCGACGCCGGTCGCGGCCGCAGCGGGCAGCAACGCCAGGGTGAGAAACTTGCGCGTCATCGAAGATGCTCCATCGTCATTCGGCGGGGGAGAGTGCGGGGCGAGGCGGAGCGACGTCCGCGCTCGCGGTTTTGTCGCGACGGCGGCGACCCATGCCGGCCAGCGTCGAGAACAGGAAAGGCACGAACGTCAGCGTGGCACAGGTGCCGAAGATGAGCCCACCGACGACGGCGCGGCCCAGGGGGGCGTTCTGCTCACCACCTTCGCCGTGGCCGAGCGCCATCGGCAGGATGCCGACGATCATCGCCGTCGCCGTCATCAACACCGGGCGCAAACGGGTGCGTGCCGCATCGATGGCCGCCTGGCGTGGCGTTTCGCCTTCCAGGAGGCGGTCGCGGGCGAAGCTCGTCACCAGCACGCTATTGGCGGTGGAGACGCCGATCACCATGATGAGGCCGGTGAGCGCGGGCACCGAAAGCGCCGTGCCGGTGATGAACAGCGCGAACAGCGCGCCCGAGATGGCGACGGGCAATCCGCCCATGGCGATCCCCGGCATGATCCACGACTGGAAGTTCACCACCATCACGAGATAGACGAAGATCGACGCCATCAGGAGGCCGCCCAGCATCTCGGCATAGGCCTGCTCCATCGACTGCGCCTGGCCCGCGAACGCAATGCGGTTTCCAGGCTTCAGGCGCGGCGCGAGCTGCTCCACCAGCGCCGCGACGTCGCCGTAGACGCCGCCCAGATCGCGCCCTTCGACGTTGGCGAGCACGGTCGTCGTCGGTTGCAGCGTCGTACGGTCGATGTTCGCGGGGATCTTGCGCACCTGCAGCGACGCGAAGGCGCGCAGCGCGACCGTTTCACCGCCCGCAGAGGGGCGCACCGGCGTGTTGAGAAGCTGCTCCAGCGAGCCGAGGTTCACCGGCGGCGCGACGACCTGCACCGTGTAGGACGCGCCCTGCGCCGGATCGGCCCAGAAGCTGGGCGAGACCGTGCCCGACGCACCGAGCGCGGCCAGCAGCGCCGTCGCCGCATCCTGCGGCGTGACGCCGATCTGCAGCGCGCGCACGCGGTCGATCTCCAGGTAGTAGGAGGTGAGGTCGCGCACCTGCCGCATGGCGATATCGACGGCGCCCGGCACCTCGCGCATGCGCGCCATCAGCTCGCGGGCGATCTCGATGTTGCCCGGACCGTCACGGCCGATGAAGCGCACCTCGATGGCCGTCTGCGCCGATCCCGCGAGGGTTTGGGAGGTTGCATCGGCGGGCCGGAAATAGGTCACGAGCTGCGGGAAGCGCTCTTTCAGCATGTGGCGGAGCGCGCGGACGTACTGCTCCGTCGGTGCGTGGTGATCGGCAAGCTGCACCAGGACCTCGCCGTCGAACGAGCCGATGACGCCGCTTTCCACCCAGCCCATGTTGATGGGCTCGGGGCTGCCGATGTTCTCCGCGATGAAGCCGATCTCGTCCGCCGGAATGATGTCGTGAATTTCGCGCTGCACCTCTGCGAAGGTGCGTGCGGTCTCCTCGAGCCGCAGGCCGGTGGGCGCACGCATGTAAATGCGAATCATGCCGGCGTCGGTCTCGGGAAAGAACTCGCGGCCGAGGTGTGCCGCCGACCAGCCGCCGACGGCGAGGGCGGCGAGCAGCCCGACGAGAGGAATGGCCTTCCAGCGCAGAAGCAGCGCGGCAACGGCGGCGATGATCCGCTCCAGGGCGCCGAGCAGGCGGTCCACCGCACGCGCGACGGCACCGAAGACGCCGCCGGGCGCATGGTGCGGGCCTGCGGACAGCATGAGGGACGCGAGCGTCGGCACGAGGGTGCGCGAAAGCACGTAGGATGCCGCCATCGCGAACACCACCGAGAGCGCGAGCGGCACGAACACGAAGGCGGCTGTTCCAGAGAGCAGGAACAGCGGCGAGAACACGATGCAGATCGAGAGCGTGGAGACGAACTCGGGGAATGCGACTTCGCTCGCGCTTTTCAGGATCGCATCCTCGAGCGCCAATCCCGCTTCCAGGTTGCGGTTGATGTTCTCGATTTCAACGAGCGCGTTATCCACCAGGATGCCGATGGCCAGCATCAGGCCGCCCAGCGTCATCAGGTTGAACGTGTTGCCGGTGAGCGCCAAGCCGCCGATGGACGCCAGCAGTGCCAGCGGAATCGAGGTCAAGACGATGAGCGAGGAGCGCCAGCTTCCGAGAAACACCAGCACCACGAACGCCACCAGAAGACCGACGACGACGGCCTCCACCATGACGTTATCGATGGCGTTGGTGACGAATACCGACTGATCGAACACCGGAGCGATGGTGATGCCTTCGGGCGCTGCGGCGCGCAGCTCCGGCATGCGCGCGTGGATCTGGCGCACGATGTCGAGCGTCGAAGCATTGCCGAGCTTCAGGATCTGCACGATAACCGCGTTCTGCCCGTCGAGCCGCGCAATGTTGGTCTGCACAGCCTGACCGTCGCGCACACTCGCAACGTCCGATACGCGCACCACCCGCCCATCGACAGAGCGCAGAGGCAGCTCGGCAAAGTTCGCAACCGTCTCCGGGCTCGCGTTGGTGGTGATGGTGATCTCGCGCGTATCGACACGCAGCGTGCCGGAGGGCAGCGTCATGTTCTGCGTCGCCGTCGCGCGGACGATGTCGCTGGCGGAAAGACCGTAGGCCTGCAGCGCCTCGGGCTTCAGATCGATCATCACCTGGCGCGATGCACCGCCATAGGGCAGCGTCAGGCGGATGCCGGGGATCGACTGAATCTGCGCGCGGAGCTGTAGCCGGGCGTAATCATAGAGCGCGCCGTCGGTCAGCGTGTCGGATGCGAGGACGAGCTGCAGGATCGGCACGCTCGATGGCACGTAGGGGACGATCAGTGGCGGGTTGGTGCCGCTCGGCATACGCCGCAGGATCGTCTGGCTCACCGACGTCACCTGGGCGAAAGCGTCGGTGACGTTCGTCCCGGGCTGGAACGTGACGCGCACGATGCCGACGCCATTGAGCGTTTCGGACCGCACCTCGCGGATGTTGTCGACGTTGTTCATGATGGCGAGCTCGCTGAACGAGGTCAGCTTGCTGGCCATCTCCTGCGGGTTGAGGCCCTGGTAGGTCCAGATGAGGTTGATCGCGGGGATGTTCACCGCGGGGAGGATGTCGGTGGACATGCGACGCGCGCCGAGGCCGCCGAGCAACAACAGGAGCAGCGCGAGAACACCGATGCTATGCCGGTGGCTCAGCGCGTACTTTACGATCCACATGCGGGGCGGACTCCGGCTGCCGTTGGATTTGCGATCGGACCTGCCGGCATCTCAGACGGCCTGGGCCACGCCGCGTACATCGCGGTCGTTCTCGTTCGCGCTTTCTGCGGGCCCGGGGTCGACGGCGAAGCGCTCGGCGGGGATGACGATCTGCGCGCGAAGCCCCGGCTCCGGGCGCCTGTTCTCCAGGTGCAGGAGGAGGCCGTCTTTCTCCAAGGCGGTGTGCGCGATGGAGAGCCCCAGGCCGCTGCCGATCGCGCTCTTGTGGCGGCCGCGGAAGAAGCGCTTCGTCACCATACCGAGCTCGTCGTCGGGGATGCCCGGACCGGAATCCTCCAAGGTCAACAGCGCAGCGGCGGGCGAGGCAACGAGCGACCAGCGCACCGGAACCGGACCTTGCGCATGCTGCAAAGCGTTTTCCGTGAGATTGCGCACGACCATGTGGAAGGCGTCGGGGTTGACCCGGATGCGGCAGCCGAACAGGCCGTCGTCGATGATGGGCGCGGACTGCTGATCCGTCTTGCGCAACTCCTCGCAAACAGCCTTCAGTCGCGCGCCGGCATTGATCCATTCCTGCGGCGCGCGCGCTTCCGTGGCGTCGACCTGCGCCATCGCGAGGAGCTGGCCCGCCATGCGCGTGGTGCGGTCCGCGGCGGTGAGGGCGTTGCGCAGCGCATCGTAGCGCGTTGCGGGATCGGACGCGGCGAGCGCAACCTGCACCTGCGTGCGCAAACCTGCGAGCGGGGTGCGCAGCTCGTGGGCCGCATAGGCGGTGACGCTGCGCTCATGCTCGCGCGCGGCCGCGACCTTGTCGAAGAGGCCGTTGAGGGCCTCGACGACCGGACGGATCTCCGCCGGGCTGCGGCCGATATCGAGCGGCGCCAACGCGTCGGGCGAGCGCGCCGCAAGGGCCGCGGTGAGGCGGCGCAACGGCTCCAGGCCTTCGCGCAGCGCAATCCAGATCAACGCGCTCAACGCCGCCAGCACGACGAGGCCGGGAATGGCGAGACCCCATATCAAGTCGCGCACCAGGCGTTCGCGGTGATCGATATTATCGCCGACGAGGACACGCATGCCACGCTCGCGATCCTCACGGGCGTACACCCGCCACTTGGTGCCATTGATCTCCTGGTTGGAGAAGCCGCTGCTCGCGTTCGTGAGCTGCGTGGAGGGCGCTTCACTCGATTTGCCGACCAGGCGGCCGTCGATCGACCAGATCTGACAGGCGAGCTTGAAGTCGGTGGTGAGGGAGACGGGCGCGGTGGAGCGGTTCGGCACGCGCACGCCGGACACACCGTTCGTGATGCTGACGTCGGCGTTGTTCATCAGCGATTCGACCATGCGCGTTGCTTCCTCGAGACGCGAGTCGAGCACACGCTCCAGCTCCTGCCGGCTGCCCGCATAGATCCACGCCATGCCGCAGCTCCACACCACCGTGGTGGCGAGAAGCAGCAGTCCGAAGAGACGCGCGGTCATCGAGTGCATGGCGCTTACCTTCACGGTTGCCGGCATGCTGACGCTACGCCGGCTTTCTCACCTTGGCCCGGTCGTGCAGGCCTATGCTTCGCCTTCACGCCTCCGGCCGTACGCTTTGCGCCGGCGCGCTCGACAGCAGCGGGTCGCTCAGCACCACCGTCCGGGCGCCGTTCGGCACGCGCTGATAGAGGTCGATCACGTCATGGTCGAGCAGGCGGATGCAGCCGCTGGACGTTGCCTTGCCCAGCGTGCGCGGATTGCCGCCGCCGTGGATGCGATACAGCGTGTCGCGGCCGTTCTGATAGAGATAGAGCGCGCGCGCACCGAGCGGATTTTCAGGGCCACCCGGCATGCCGTTGGCATACGGCGCGGTGCGCGGATCGCGGGCGACCATTTCCGCCGGGGGCGTCCACTTCGGCCATGCGGCCTTGCGCGCGATCGTCGCCGAGCCGCTCCAGGCGAAGCCGTCGCGTCCGACCTCGATGCCGTAGCGGGTGGCGCGGCCTTCCGTGCCGACGAGATAGAGATAGCGGTTGGCGGTATCGACGACGATCGTGCCCGGCGGCTCGGTCGTCTCGTACTTCACCTGCTGGCGGCGGTAGCGCGGATCGAGCCTATTGAGATCGACGGCCTTGAGCGGGAAACGCTCCTGGGGATGCGCAGCATAGTTGCGCCGGTCCGCTTCCGTCGCGTCCAACGGAAAAGAAATCCAATCCATGTCCGTCGAGGCGCACCCCGAGACGCTCAACGCCAAACCCAGAACCAGAACGCGCCAGCGCGACATTGCATCCCCCCTCGCCTGCCATGTGCCGGCGGGGGTGCGCGTTGCGCCACCGTCCACCGGCGGCGCGATGTCTAAGGGGCCACATTAAGGCAACCTTAAGCGAGGCCCTGTGCAGCCCCGCGGGTGTGCGGCACTTTGGTCGAAGCGCGAACGGGCGCCGTTGCCTGCGCGGCGTGCCGCCTTAATGTGAAGGCGCTGGTTTGATCCGGTTTCAGCAAAAGGACGCCGCATGCGGTTGTTGATCGTGGAGGACGATGCCGTTCTGCGCAGCGGTTTGACGGTCGGCCTCGGCCTGCACGGTTTCACGGCGGAAGCGGTGGAAACGTGCGCCGATGCGCTGGCTGCGCTCGCCACCACGCCGTTCGACGCGGTCGTTCTGGACCTGATGCTGCCGGACGGATCAGGCTTCGACGTGCTGCGCGAATTGCGCGGCCGCAACGACGTGACGCCGGTGCTGCTGCTCACCGCGCGCGACACGGTGCGCGACCGCATCCATGGGCTCGATAGCGGCGCGGACGACTATCTCGGCAAGCCGTTCGATCTCGACGAGCTCGCCGCGCGGCTGCGCGCGCTGCGCCGGCGCTCGCTGGGCCGGGCAAAGGCGACGATCGACTGGCAGGGCCTCGTGCTCGACCCCGAGCGCCGCACGGTGGAAGCAGAGGGCGAGCCGCTCAATCTCTCACGGCGCGAGTTTGCGCTGCTGCTGGCGCTGGTGGAGCGTCCGGGCGTCGTCCACTCCAAGCCGGAGCTGGAGGACATCCTCTACGGCTGGCAGGAGGAGGTGGAGAGCAACGCGGTGGAGGTGCACATCCACAACCTGCGCGCCAAGATCGGCCGCGACCGCATCGAGACCGTGCGGGGACTGGGCTATCGGGCGAAGGTGTGAGAAGCGGCGCGGCGCATACGAGACGGACAGCGTCTGACCGACGGAGGGGGCGGTTCAGCGAATTGGACGCTGGGCTTTCTGAGCCCGGCGATTCTTCTCATGCGATCTTAGCTGATGCGCCCTAAGTATTTCAAAATCTTGGTGACCCCGACAGGATTTGAACCTGTGACCCTCAGATTAGGAATCTGATGCTCTATCCAGCTGAGCTACGGGGCCGCACGGCGGGCGCACGGCGCCGGCCCGTTCGTACCCCGCACGCGGTTTCTGCGCAATTACGATGGGCGTCGGCGCTTGGCGCCGTCATCTGGAACGGCAAAAAAAGTAAGCCCGGCCGAGGCCGGGCTTTAAAGGCATAGGTCGCCCACTGCGACGCGGTGGCAAGAAAAATGCGTGCAGGTGGCAACTTCGCTTCCATCTAATCACGGTAAACGTTGCCTGTCAGCGGCCGAGATGTCGCTTCTGGAATTCCCCCTAAATTTCCGTCAATTACGCAATCTTAGGCATCTTCGGGCCCGGCGATCCGGGCTGTGCCCCGCGCCGAATGGAAGATTCCCGAGCACAATCCAGGGTTGCGGTTCGCCGCCGCTCCGGCCTATGGGCATTGGGAGGCTTCCGTGGGGAGGGGGAATTGCCGCGCGTGCGCATCGAATGGGTGCCGGTGCAGATGTACGGCCTCGGCCGCTTCGGCTTCGATCACCTGCAGCTCGTATTCGAACCGGGCGACGCCGGCGGGGGGCGCCAGGACAGCTGGTTCGTCATGGAGGGGGTGCGGGACCCTACGCCCTATGGGATCTTCCTCGGCGTCGAGGGGGCAGACGGGCGCACGACGCTCGCCGCCGCCAACCTCGCCTCGCGTGCGGAGCTGACGGAAAAGATCGGCACCCCAGCGCTGCGCGGCAGCCGGCCGCTGCCCTACGACGGCGAGGAGTTTCGCGTGTGGGAGACGATGGCCTCCTTTGCCCGCGAGATCGACACGCAGGACTTCCCCTACATCGCCTACGGCCTGCCGGGCTCGCCGACGCCGACGATCAACTCCTCATCCGCCGTCGCTTCGCTCGTCCACTATTCGGGGCTCGATCCGACGCATACGCTGCCCCATGGCATGCACCGCTCGCCCGGCATGTCGACACTGCTCGGCACGGGTGGCGACGACCACATGCGCATCGAGCACGGCTTCACCACGCTGCTCGGCGGCGCGGGTGACGATACGTTCACCGGCGGCAGCGATGCGCACGTGATCGAAAAATTCTACGGCGGGGAGGGGGATGATCTCATCCGCTGGTCGCCCGGCTTCAACATCGTGCATGGCGGCCAGCCGCAGCTCGCCTATGCGGACGACGGCACCGATGCGATGGACTATTCCGGCGCCGGCGAGGTGACCATTTCGTTCAATCGCCACTGGATTGCGCACAAGGTGCCCAACTACGTCGCCACCTTCGAGACCGGCGTCGATCACCTGTTCTCCATCGAACGTCTGCAGTGGAGCGACAAGACCGATCGCATCGTGCTCGGGAAGGGCGTCGATCTGCTCGAAGACAACCGTGTAATGCGGCCGGCGGCGGATGCGGGCACACATCTGCGCAGCGCTTTCATCGTCGCTGACGACCCGGCCGTCATCGGCGATGCCTCCTCGGGTGATGACGGCGACAACCGCATCATCGGCACCGCGGGCAATGATGTGATCGACGCCAAAGCGGGCAACGATACGCTCTACGGCGGACCCGGCGACGACATACTGATCGGCGGGCCGGGCAGCGATGGATACGTCTATCTGCAGGGCGACGGCAACGACATCATCATCGATCTCGCAGCCGGCACGGACGACATCGACGAGCTCGTGCTGGCGGGCGGCATCGCGCCGGAGGATGTGGAGACCTTCCGCATCGGAGATCGCGATCTGCTGCTTGTCGTTCCCGAGGGCTCGATCCTCGTCAGCGAATTTTTCGGGGCGCCAGGCGCAGGCATCGAGCGCGTGGTGTTCGATCATGCTCCGGCCTGGACGCGCGAGGATATCGCGGAGCGCATCGTTGCGGGGAATTCCACTCCCACCGACGGCGCCGCGCTGAGCATCGCCGATCACTGGCCGCTTTGCTGCGCGCCCGAGCTCGCCGATCCCCAATCGGACTGGCTCAGTTTTTCGGACGCGACGACCTTACATCTCTTCTAGGTCGTGCTCTGCATCGGAAAACCGGTGTCCACTTTTCCGGAAGCACTCTTCCTCTACCGTGCTTCTGATCGGAAAACCGGTACCCACTTTTCCGGAAGCACTCTGGCTTCGCCGCCTCTCCCGCGCTGCATCCACGGACAGTCATCCCGGCGAAGGCCGGAATCCACGCAAGTTTCGCGAAAGCGTGGCAGATGTTTCGTGCTGCTGCTAAGGGCAACAGGCATCGACTGGCGTGGATGGCGGCCTGCGCCGCCATGACGGCAGCACTCGTGTTTGACCGTGCTCCTCATCGGAAAACCGGTGCCCACTTTTCCGGGAGCACTCGTGGGATTTTCGCTCCGTTTGCGCATAGCGCGATCGCTTTCTTCGAAATGCGATGCGGCTTTCGTCTTTCGCCTAGACCAATGATTCACGCCTCCGGCTGATAGGGCCCGAGGCGATCATGGTCTTTTGATCCGACCGATGATTCACGCCTCGGGCTGATAGGGCCCGAGGCGATCATGGTCTATGATCCGGCGGAGGGCTTTTGCATATGCCGGGACAGCATCTCATTCTGCGGCGAAGGTGGACGCTGATGTCCGCCGCATGGATGCTGTTCGCCACCATGGGCGCAGCGCTGTCTGAGACGGGTCGTGACGGGCCGGAGAGCTGCATGCTGGAGGCCGGTGCCACCGGCTCGGTCGTTCGCGTCATCGATGCCGAAACAGTGCTGCTGGACGGCGGCATCGAGGTTCGCCTCATCGGGGCGCTGGCGCCGCGCTCACCGGATCTGAGCCCCGATGCGCAACCGTGGCCCCCCGAGGAAGAGGCGACCGCCGCCCTGCGCGAGCTCGTTCTCGGCCGGACCGTCACGCTCGCCACCTCGGGACGCTCACGGGATCGCTATGGCCGAAACCTCGCGCACGCGTTCATCGACCGCGACGGCGAACGCATCTGGGTGCAGGGCGAAATGCTGCGCAAAGGACATGCGCGTGCCTATGGCCTGCCGGGCAGCCATGCGTGCATGCGCGAGTTGCTGGCGCACGAGACCGTCGCCCGCGAGGCGGGCGCCGGGCTGTGGGCCAACGGCGCCTATCGCGTTCGTTCGACGAGACACACACGCGATCTGTTGCGGCGGCGGAACGCCTACGAAATCGTCGCGGGCGAGGTTGCGAAAGTATCGGTGACGAAGGCGCGGACCTACATCAACTTCGGGCGCGACTGGAGGACCGATTTCACCGCCGGGATCGAAGCACGGGTGCTGCGCGCCAACCCGGAGTGGGCGAAGACGCTTGCGCAGCTGGAGGGCCGCCGGGTCGAAGTGCGCGGCTGGATCCAGTATCGCAATGGGCCGTATATCGACATCGAGGATCCGAGCCAGCTCATGCCCGCAGAAGAGCACCTGCCCGGGCCTACACCGCCGCGCCCCGACGCGATGACGAGCAGCGGCCGGACCGCGCCCCATGCAAAAGAAAAGCGCCCGGAACCTGAGGCACCGGGCGCTTTGGATCTTTAGCTCTGGCCGCAACCCCCATCACGCTTCGAGGGATTAGCGTGCCCGCTTTCAGGCCGCGCGAGTCTCCGCGTCGGTCTCCACGGCCTCTCCGTTCTCTTCCGCCTCGGCGGCAAGACGGCGTCCGCGAGCGCTCTTCGACAGAACGTCGGTGATGCGCTGGACGGCGCCGCGTTCGTCGAGCTTCTCCACGGCCGCGATCTCACGGGCCATGCGATCGAGCGCGTCCTCATAGAGTTGACGCTCGGAGTAGGACTGCTCGGGCTGGGCCTCGGAGCGATAGAGATCGCGGACCACCTCGGCGATGGAGACGAGGTCGCCGGAGTTGATCTTGGCGACATATTCCTGCGCGCGGCGGCTCCACATCGTACGTTTGACGCGCGCGCGGCCCTTGAGGATTTCCATCGCCTTCTTGACGACGGGCTCCTCCGACAGCTTGCGCATGCCGACGCTTTCGAGCTTGCCGGTGGGCACGCGCAGCGTCAGCTTCTCTTTCTCGAAGTTGATCACGAACAGCTCAAGAGCCATGCCCGCGATCTCCTGCTCCTCGATAGCGATGATCTTGCCGACGCCGTGGGCCGGATAGACCACGAACTCGCTCGCCTTGAAGCCATGGCGCTGATTGACGGGCTTCTTCTGCGCGTTCTGCGCCGTCATCGCCTGGCGCGCTGCGGCAGCCTTCTCGGCAACGGCCTTGGGTGTCATCTGCTGCTGATGCTGCTGGGGCGGCACCGGCGCCGTGATCTTCTGGCCCGACGGCTTCACAGCGGCAGCGACAGCGCGCGCAGGCGCCGGAGCTGTCTTTGCAGACACCGCCGTCGCAGCCTTCGCAGGCGCAGGTGCAGCGGCCCGTGCGGGCGCAGGGGCTGCGGGCTTGGCAGCCACAGTCTTGGGGGCGACCTTCGCCGCGGGCTTAACCGGCTTCTTGACGGGGGCCGCTGTTCCTGCTGTCTTCGCAACGGGCTTCTTACCCTTGGTGGGCAAAGACCCTTTGGCGACCGGCTTTTTCGCGACAGCCTTCGCGTCCACGCGCCCCGGCTTCTTCGCAGCGGTCACCTTACTGCCTGCCTTCTTGCCGGCGAGAGTCGCTGACTTCGCCGAACGGGTGGCGGGTGCCTTTTTCTTTTGAGCCATAGGGGTCGTCTCACTTTCTCGTCGGATTTATGAGCCGTACTCGTCGCGGTGCACGTCAACCCGGCGCGCCAGCCTTAAGCCGTCGCTCCAGGGTATATAGGTAGCCGACCTCGCTCGCGGGAGCGGCGTCGGGCGATATGTTGTGCTCGGATTTAATAAAAACCGCTCGCTCGCCAGGTCGGAAGCGAACCCGACCATTGCCGTGGAGGCAAAGCGGATGCTCTTTGTTCGCTCCTGTTCCGACTCTGTACTGGGTTTTAGATATCATCTACGGGCAGCGTAACATAAAGTTCATTGAAAATGAAGGGGCGCCCTTCGGCACGGTATCGCCGCCCTTACCGGACTTTCCCGAATCCGAGGCTTTCTGCAAAGACTATGAAAAGGTTGCGCATTTTGCCGCAACAATCCGTGAGCGGCCAAGGACCCCCCTGGCAGCTTCTCGGCACTCGGCGCGCTGACCGCTCGTTAACTATCCTATCGAGGCCGTGCTAGGCCCTGTGCACTATTGAGCGCTCCAGCCTCTCAGTCGCCCGACCCGGGCTCCGGAGAGAAATACTTTTCGTACTTGCCGGGCTCGTCCCGCAGCGCGTCGGCGTCGGGCATCGCGTCCTTCTTGGAGGTGATGTTGGGCCAAGTGTCGGCGAACGTCCGGTTCAGCTCCAGCCACCGCTCCACGCCGGGCTCGGTGTCGGGCTTGATGGCGTCCGCAGGGCATTCCGGCTCGCACACGCCGCAGTCGATGCACTCGTCGGGATGGATGACGAGCATGTTCTCGCCCTCATAGAAGCAATCGACGGGGCAGACCTCGACGCAATCGGTGTACTTGCACTTGATGCATTTATCATTGACGACGTAGGTCATTACCTGATTCCGGATCACTTCCCGCTGGACGCGGCTTGCGGCCATGGCCCGCGCCGGCGGGTCCCCGATAGTCGCCGCTCCACCTCCCGCGCGCTCAGCGGGTCTTGCCGTGGAGCCTATCGATCTCGCGGCGCTCTTTCTTGGTCGGGCGTCCAGTCCCAACCGGGCGCTGGACCGACATCCCCTCGTTCGGCTGCCGTTGCTCGCCGGATGGCGTGGACGGCGCTTGAGGTTTGATGACATCGCCCGCGACTGTCAATTCCTCATAAAGCGTACGGGCCGCGGCAGAAGGGCCCCGCCGCGCCGCAAAGCCGAGAACGCGCACAATCTGCACGCGGCGGCTAATCGAGATCGTCAATACGTCACCGGAGCGGACGACCTGCGCGGGCTTTTCCACCCGCACCCGGTTGAGGCGCACCTTGCCCGCGCCGACCAGCTCGGCGGCGAGCGTGCGAGTCTTCACGAAGCGCGCGAACCAAAGCCATTTGTCGAGCCGCTGAGTGCCCGGAGAGGTTTCCCTATCCGAAGCATCGGCGTTCAAGTGCTCGTCTCCTTGCCGCGCTTGGCCAGCTCCTCGCGCAGCGCGCCGAGGGCCGCAAACGGGGAATCCGGATCGACGCCACCGCGGCGCGGCGGGGCAGCGGTGTGGACCTCGACTTTGCGCCGATCGTCCTTGCGGCGGTCGTCCCTGCGGTTGCGGTCGCCACCGCCGGATGGACCGCGGCGATGCTGCTGGCCGTCCTTATCGCGGTCGCGGCCGCGCTGCTCGTTGCGGTTCGTGTGTTGCGGGCGACCGCGGCCGCCACGGTTCTCCTCGCGGCGCGGCCGTTCCTCGCGCGCGCCCTGCTGGCGCGGGGCGTCGGTCGTGGGAGCCGCAGCAGGCGCGTTCGCCTCGGCGCTCGCGGGCGTGGCGGGGGTCTGGCGGTCGGAGCGCTGACGGTTGCGATTGTCACGGCGGTGGTCTGGGCGATGATCGGGGCGGCGATCGCCGCGCTGGTGCCGGCGGGGGCGCCAGACGTCCTCGAATTTCTGCTCGGCGGGCTCGAATTTCTGCTCGGCAGGCTCGGCAGCCGCGGGAACAGCGACGAGCGAGGCAGCGTCGACGGGCTCGGATGCGGAGGCCTCGGCCGTTTCCGCGACCGGCTCCAGCGCGACCGGTTCCTGCGTTACGGGTTCCGGCGTTGCCGATTCCGGCGCGCCGGCTGGCTCGGATGCGGCGGCTGCGGCGGTGGGCGTCTCCTGAGCGCCAGCGCCTTCGGCGACGGGCGCTTCCGCAGCGGTGCTGGCCGCGTCGGTTGCCTCTGGCTGCGCCGTTGCCACGGCTTCAGTCTCGGCTGCGGGCGCCGCGGATGTTTCGGGGGCCGCCTCCGTTACCGCGGCCTCAGGCTGCGCTTTCACCGGCCGGCGGTCGAGGCGGAAGCCGAGCGCCTTCAGCACGCCGCCGAGTTCCTCCGGCGAACAGCCGAGCAGCGACATCATTTCCGGCGTTACCGTGAAGCCGCCATCGCCCGTTGCGCCCTTGGGCGGGGTTGCGCCCTGGCTGCCGCGCCAGGCGAGCAGCGGCCGAATGAAATCGGCGAGACGCTCCAGCATGTCGAGGCGCACGGCACGCGGACCACACACATGGTAGCCGTATGCGCGATAGAACGCTTCGGGCGTATTGGGATCGGGCACGAACGAGGTGAGACCGGCGCGCGGCGGCTCGGGCAGCGTGTCGATGGTGAGCCCGATCGTCCCGGCATTCTTCAAGGCCCACAGGGTGACGATCAGCTCGGCCGCCGCGGGCTTCAACAGGATGGGGAAGTAGATGTTGAAGGCGCCGAAGCGCACGCCATACTTTCTGAGCTGCGCACGCGCATTCTGATCGAGGGATTTGATCTCCTCGGCGACGGCCTCGCGGCGGAGCACACCGAGGTTCTCGCGCAGCCGGAAGGCGATGCCGCGGGCGAGCCCGGTGATGTCCTCGGCGTTACCGATCTCCACCAACGGCTTCAGCTTTTCGGCGATGGTCTGCGTCAGCCACGCCTCGAGACGGGCTTGCACCTTCTCGCGGTCCGGACCCGAGAGGTGCTCATCGATGAGCAGCGACACCGTCGGCTTCAGTGCGTCGTCGGCGGGCTGAATTTCGGCGATTTCCTCGCCGCGCCACAGGATCTGCCCACGGCGGTCGAGCTGCAGGGCATCGGGCTGCGCGGCAGCTACGCGGCGGGCGCGCATTCCGAGCTCGCGCGCGAGCACCTGTGCCGCGGCACTGCGTGTCGCCTTGCCCTCGATGCCTTCTGCGCCGGGATCGAGCTGGAAGCGGAAGCCCCTCAGCCGGCCGACGAAATGGTTTTCGACGTGTATAGCGCCGTCGGCGGCAATCTCAGCCGTAAGCTCGTCCTTGTCGCGCATGCCCTTCATGAGCGCGCTGGTACGCAGATCGACGAAGCGCTGAGTCAATTGCTCGTGCAGCGCATCGGAAAGCCGATCCTCGATTTCGCGCGTCTTCCCCTGCCAATGCTCCGGATCCTTTAGCCACGCCGACCGGTTGGACACAAACGTCCACGTGCGAATGTGCGCGATGCGGTTGGCGAGCGTGTCGATGTCGCCGTCGGTGCGGTCGGCGAGCGATACCTGTTTGGCGAACCAGTCCTCGGGGATACGCTCCTCCGGGCTCATCAGGTAGTTGTAGATGGAGGCGACCAGCTCGGCATGGTTCTGCCCGGAGATCTTCCGGTAGTCGGGGATCTGGCAGACTTCCCAAAGCTTCGCGACGGCCGCCGGTGCGATCGCCTTGGCGGCGATGTCGCGGTCGGCGCCGACGGTTTCGAGGGCGATGACGTCGTCGGCGGCGCGGGCGCGCGTCAGGCGCACGGTGCCCGGCGTTTCGCGCAGCGAGTGCTTCAAGCCTTCGAGCGTGCGGAAATCGAGGTCGCGGTTGCGCCACTGGAGGACGCGCACGCTTTCGAAGTTGTGCGTCTCGAGGCGCTCGATGGTGTCGGAGTCGAGCGGATCGGCAGAACCCGTCACGCCGAAGGTGCCATCGTTCATATGGCGGCCGGCGCGGCCCGCGATCTGGCTCAACTCCGCGGGCGTCAGGTTGCGGTGGTTCTGGCCGTCGAACTTGCGCGTTGCCGAGAAAGCCACGTGGTCGACGTCGAGGTTGAGGCCCATGCCGATGGCATCGGTGGCGACGAGAAAATCGACATCGCCCGACTGGTAGAGCGCGACCTGCGCGTTGCGCGTGCGCGGGGAGAGCGCGCCCAGCACGACGGCGGCACCGCCCCGCTGACGGCGAATGAGCTCGGCTATCGAATAGACCTCGGCTGCCGAGAAGGCGACGACGGCCGAGCGCTGCGGCAGACGGGTGATCTTCTTCTGTCCCGCATAGGTGAGCTTCGACAGACGCGGGCGCGAGATGAAATTGGCGCCGGGGATGAGGTCGGCGATGGCTTCGCGCATCGTCTGCGCGCCGAGCAGCAGCGTCTCGGATCGTCCGCGCGCGTGCAGCAGACGGTCGGTGAAAACGTGCCCCCGGTCGAGATCACCGGCGAGTTGGATTTCATCGATGGCGAGGAAGTCGACATCGACATCGCGCGGCATCGCCTCGACGGTGCACACCCAATAGCGTGCGCGTTCCGGCTTGATCTTCTCTTCGCCGGTGATCAGCGCAACCTTGTCGGCGCCGACCCGTGCCGCGATCTTGTCATAGACCTCGCGCGCGAGCAGACGTAGCGGCAAGCCGATCATGCCACTTTCGTGGCCGATCATGCGCTCGATCGCCAGGTGGGTCTTACCGGTATTTGTGGGACCGAGCACCGCCGTGACGTGGCGGATACGGGTCTGGAGGTCGCTGGCCATCTGGCCTCCTCATCTCGTCCGCGAAGGCATCGCAGAGACGTTC
>DASRYA010000147.1:0-12127 GCA_035687305.1 Hyphomicrobium sp.
GTGCGCATCTGGACGACAAGAAGACCGTCTGGGAGGAGATCTCCGGCGGCCTCGACATGATCAAGCTCGGCGACAAGAAGGAGGTGAACTCGCGTGCTTACTGCGGCTGGTTCAACTTCAAGGGGCCGGATCAGCAGAAGAAGGTAGGGCTGCTTTCAGGCGGCGAGCGCAATCGCGTGCATCTCGCCAAGATGCTGAAGGAAGGCGGCAACCTGTTGCTGCTCGACGAGCCGACGAACGACCTCGACACCGAGACGCTCGGTGCGCTGGAGGCGGCGCTGGAGGATTTCCCCGGCTGCGCCGTGGTGATCAGCCACGATCGCTTCTTCCTCGATCGCCTTGCGACGCACATCCTCGCCTTCGAGGGCGACAGCCACGTCGAATGGTTCGAGGGCAACTTCGAAGCTTACGAGGCCGATAAGAAGCGGCGTCTGGGCGATGCCGCCGTCGAGCCGCACCGCATCAAGTACAAGCGTTTCGAGCGCGCGTGATCGACGCTGCCGGAAACTATGAGCGCGGCGGGCCATCCGGTCCGCCGCGCTTTTCTTTTCAGGCTATGGGGTCGTCTTGGGCTGCCCCGAGGCGTTGTTGGCGTTGTTGGGCATCGCCTTCACTTCCGCTTCCGTCATCGAGAGCACGAGCCCGTCCGGCTTCACGTCGCTGACCTTGTCGGCGGAGATGTGATAGCGCTGTCCGCCGATGCCGAGCGTGGTCTCCGCATCCATGTAGATATCCGTCACCTTATCTTCGGGATTGCGGATCAGCTCGGTGATCTCGCCGATCTTCTTGTTGTCGCTGCTGTAGACCGGCTTATGGGTCCAACTCGCGAGATCCTTCTGGGCGACGACGAACGGCGCTCCGCCCATACGCGCGGTTTGCGCCGGTGTCTGCGTCTGCGGCGGCGGCGGTGCCGTTGCGACCCTGTCATGGCGTGGGCCGCTGAGGAGATACCAGCCTAGTCCCAGCAGAGCGAGGGCGGCCAATACCGGCAGAAGCCAGTTGCCGGACGATCTTTCCGCCGCGTAGGAGGAACGCGCGCGGCTCGCCTGATCGGCTGCTGCGGTCGTCACATTCTCGAGCACGCCGGTTCCGCTCAGGTGGCTCGCGAAGCCGGACGGCAGGGCGCGCATGATGTTGTCCTTTTGCGAGGCGAGCAGCTGCGCGACGCCGCCGGTGCCGGTGCTCTGCTGTCCGAGGACGCCCATGATGGCGGGGGTTAGGAGGCCGAGGAGGCCCTTTGCTCCATTGTCACCCACACCCGCATAGCGGTTGAGCGCCGTGGCGAGGGTGGCGGTGGTGTTGCTGCCGAGCAGGGACGACAGCGCGCCGAGCCCTTCTTCGGCAACGGCCGCCTGTTGCGGCGTACCCATCATTCTGGCGGCGGTGGCAAGAAGCCCAGGTTCCTGCTGGTCGATGGTATTCTCCACTCTGGCGGCGCCGCCCGGCTTCGACACGGCGGACATGAGAGCAGCGAGAATTCCCGGAATGCCGGCGCCCACGGCCTTCTGAACGGCTGCGCGATCGATCCCGAACGACGATGCGATGCGGCCGAGCATGTCGGGCGTGATGAATTGGCTGATAAGAGAAACGAGGTTCGGCGAGCTGGGCATAAGACTCTCCCTGTTGAAGCAGTCCCCCCGGACCTGCGGGTACGTGTACGCGGTTTCAAGTCAGCCGGATCTCAGCATCTGTAAGTACCGGCACGTAATGTTTGGGCGGGATATCGCCGTGCATTGAAGCGCCGATGTCTGTGCTAGTTAATCGTCGATGGTGTTGGCTGCGAAGATTGGCTGCAACTTTTGCTCGACTGGACATGCATTCGAAGCAATCGAGCGGCATCGGGTTCGCCATGGCCGGGCCCCAATCGCTTGTAACGTGCACGCCGGGATCATTGTGTTGTGTCAGGGGGAAGAACGATGGCGTGGCTCGGCAAACGGGTGAGCAACGGCGATCCGGCGGAAACGGCGGTGCAAGGGATGTCGGCGCTGGAGGGCGGCAGGTTTGCAGCCGTGCTTTCGGCGGTGGCGCTTTTGTTTTCCGGCTACAGCCTGTGGGAGACATCGCTCAAGGACGCGGACGTGCGCGTCTTCGTGCCGCCCGTCATCCAATTCTCCGCGCCCTACCAGAACTCGAACTTCGAGGTGATTGCCGTGCCGGTCACGCTCGCCAACGAAGGCGCGCGTACGGCGACGGTTCTTTCCATGGAGCTCGTCGCCACCGATCCGCGCACCGGCGCGTCCAAGAAATTCTACGCCGCGGATCTCGGCCGCTGGACCATGGAACGCACGCGCTCGGGCGCTTACGAGCCCTTTGCGCCGCTTTCCCTGTCGGGGCGTTCGAGCCGTACCGAGCAGGTGCTGTTTTATACGCGGGGCGCGGATCAGAAGCCGGACGAGCTGATCCGCGAGGTCGGACCATACGATTTCACGCTGACGCTGGACGTGGCGGAATCGGAGGCGAAGCCTTCGGTCCGTTTCGAGCGCGCCCTGCTCAACTACGATGCGCGGGCCTTCAACGAAGGCACGTTGCCGCTCTACAGCGCCGACTGGCGCGCTTCGAGCAGCGCCCAGAACGTCGACCAGAACGCTGACAAGCGCGTCGACAAGAACGCCGAATGAGTTGATGGCTGCGCGCCGCTGCCGCCCTGCCGGCGCGGGGCCTCACGCCGCGTGCAGCGAAGCCGCAAGTGTGCGGGCCTTCTTCAGGTCGGCAACGAAGGCCGCATAGGCTTTGCGCTTCTCGGCGGCGTCCGGGATACGCAAAAGGTACGACGGATGCACGGTGATGAAGCCGGCGTGCCCGTCGAACTGCGCGGGGCCACGGAAGCGGGCGATCGGCAGCGCCTTGCCCGCCAGTGCCAGGACGGCGGTCGCGCCCAGGGCGACGATGAGCTTCGGCTGGACGAGCTGCAGCTCCTTTTCCAGCCACCAGCGATAGTGGCGCACCTCGCCCACCGTAGGTTTCTGGTGGAGCCTGCGCTTGCCGCGCTGCTCGTATTTGAAGTGCTTCACCGCGTTGGTGAGGTAGGACTTGCTGCGGTCGATGCCCGCTTCCTCCATCGCGGCGTCGAGCATCTTGCCCGCGGGGCCAACGAACGGGCGCCCTTGCAGATCCTCCTGGTCGCCCGGCTGCTCACCGACGAACGCGATCGCCGGATGCAGCGGGCCTTCGCCGAGAACGGCGTGCGTGCCGCCCTTCACGAAGGGCTCGGACGCGGTGATGATGGCGTTGAGCTGAGACAGCGTCTTCGGGTCCCCGCCGTTGCGGGCCGCGACCGCCTTGACGGGGTCCTTCTTGCGGGCGGGTGCGGGAGCCTTGTCCATGAGGGCTTCAACGCGCGAGCGGGCATTTCGGACGAGGCCGGGGATCAAATTGGTTTCCGGCATGTTGCGCCAGTATTTTCGGGGCATCTCCCGTTGCATGGCCGCGCGATTGAGGCGCGCGGGGTTGAAGGCCGCGGCGTAATAGGTGGACCAGCCCGCTTCGATGCCGTCCGCAGCGGGGATGTCCTCGCGGCTGCCAGGGCCGCCCTGGCGCAGCGTATGACCGTCCCAATACAGCGATCCGACCGGCGTCAGGATCGACCAGTGCAAGCCGCGAAACCGCTCGACGAAAAATGGAGCCACTTCCTCGACGATGAAATGCTCCGGCTCGAACCAGGCGACGTAACGTTCCTCGGGGATGCCCGGCACACGGCGGAAGCGCACGAACGCGTGCATCTTGTGCAGGTCGCGACGAACCGACTTCTCCATCATCGCGAGACGGTGCACCAGCGGGTCGCTATGGATCTCGAGCAATGCGCGCTCGCCGTTATGGATGCGCCAGATCAGTGCATAGAGAAGGCCATGGCGTTGCGGTGCGCGATGGCAGACGACAATGCGCACGAGTTCGGCAAGCTCGCGTGGGAGGATTATCGCGGGGGCCTCGGGTAAAGCGGGCGCGTCGAACAGCGTCGGCGTGTCGGCCGTCTGCCATGTCACACGGTCGGGGCGGACATGCCCCGCGATAAGGCTGCGCACGGCGGCGCGGAAACCCTCCGGGTCGGCGCCGTCACGCAACGTGACAACTTCGCTCTCCATCACAGTAGCGATAGCTGCTTCGGCGGCACCAACCGGGCGCGCAGGTCGGCGCGGTCGGTCAAACGCGCGGGATGATGATCCGACGTAATGAGAAACGGCGCAGCGCGTCTGAAACCGCGTGTAAGGCGGCGCACGTCATCGGCGCGTAGCCGCGCGTGCCGGCGTGCTTCCAGGATCCTGTCCACGGCACGCGCACCGAGCCCGGGAACACGCAGCAACATCTCCCGCGTCTCGGTGTTGATGCAAACGGGAAACGCGCCGCGGTGCTTCAATGCCCAGGCGAGCTTGGGATCGATATCGAGATCGAGCATGCCTTCTTCGGTGCTGCCGGAAATCTCCGCGACCGAGAAGCCATAATGGCGCAACAGCCAGTCCGCCTGATAGAGGCGGTGCTCGCGTGCCAGCGGGGGTGCCGTGGGGGGCAGCAGCGCGCTCGCGTGCTCGATGGGGCTGAAGGCAGAGTAGTAGACACGCGAGAGCCTAAAGCGTTTGTAGAGATCGGCGCTGGCCTCGAGCACGTCCGCATCCGTCGCCGCATCGGCCCCGACGATCATTTGCGTGCTCTGTCCGGCGGGCGAGAAGTGCCGCTTCTCCTCACGCGCCTCGGCGATGCGCTCGTGCATCTGGCCCATCACCGCGGTGATGGCTGCGCCGTTCTTCTCGGGCGCCAGGCGCGTGAGGCTCGCGGCCGTCGGCAGTTCCAGGTTGATCGACAGCCGGTCCGCCCAAAGTCCGGCCTGCTCGATGAGCCAGGGGCTCGCCTCCGGAATGGTCTTCAGATGGATGTAGCCGGCGAAGCCATGCTCGCGCCGCAGCGTCTTCGCCACGCGCATCAACTGCTCCATGGTGTAGTCGGCCGACCGAATGATGCCGGAGGAGAGGAACAGGCCCTCGATGTAGTTCCGCTTGTAGAACTCGAGGGTGAGCGCAACGACCTCTTCCACCGAGAACCGCGCCCGTTCGACGTTGGAGGAACGCCGGTTGATGCAGTACGCGCAGTCGAACAGGCAGTAATTGGTGAGCAGGATTTTGAGGAGCGACACGCAGCGGCCGTCGGGCGTGTATGCGTGGCAGATGCCCGCTCCGGTGGTGGAGCCGAGGCCAGCCTTTCCCGCCGATCGTTTCGGAGCGCCGGAGGAAGCGCACGAAACATCGTATTTGGCGGCGTCGGCCAGCACGCGCAGCTTTTCGAGCAGTTCCATCAGCCTATGTTCCGCTCTTCGTGTTCCCTATATGTTCTCCATGTGCTCGCGGTGTCAAGGCGCCTCACTGGCTCAGCCCCCGCGGCTCGGTTAAGAGGACGCCCCATGCTCGATAGCCCAAACAAAGAAGCGGCCCGCAAGGCGACGCGCCGGGACTGGATCGGCCTCGCCGTCATTGCGATCCCGTGTCTCATCTATTCGATGGACCTGACCGTCCTCTATCTCGCGGTGCCGGAGATCGTCGCCGATCTGAAGCCGAGCGCGGCGGGTCTGCTCTGGATCGTCGACATCTACGGGTTCATGGTCGCGGGTGCGCTCGTCACCATGGGCACGCTGGGTGACCGCATCGGCCGGCGGAAGGTGCTCCTCATCGGTGCTGCGGCGTTCGCCGTCACCTCCGTGCTCGCCGCCTATGCGCCGAGCGCCGAGATGCTGGTTGCGGCGCGCGCGCTGCAGGGCCTCGCCGCGGCGACGCTCGCGCCGTCGACGCTCTCGCTCCTGCGCAACATGTTCCTCGACCCCGACGAGCGCGCATTTGCGATCGGCATCTGGGTTGCGGGCTTCTCCGCCGGTGCAGCCATCGGTCCCGTCTTCGGCGGGCTGATCCTCGCCCACTTCTGGTGGGGCGCGGTGTTCCTCATCAATGTGCCGGTGATGGTGATGCTGCTCGTCATCGGGCCGCTGGTACTGCCGGAGTTCCGCGATCCCAACGCCGGCCGGCTGGACATCAAGAGCGCCGCTCTTTCCGTCATGTCCGTCTTGAGCATCATCTACGGCATCAAGCATTCGGCCGAGATCGGCTGGTCGTGGCTCGCGCTGGCGGCGATCGTTGCCGGCGTTGCTATCGGCTACGTGTTTTTCCGCCGTGAGGCGCGTCTGGAGGATCCGCTGATCGACGTACGGCTGTTCGCGGCGCCAGCGTTCAGCGCGGCTCTCGCCACGAATGTCGTCGGCCTCTTCATGATGCTGGGTACGTTCCTGTTCATCACGCAGTACCTGCAGCTCGTCCTCGGTATGAGCCCGCTCGATGCGGGTCTGTGGATGGCGCCGTCAGGCATCACGTTCGCACTCGGCTCCATGGCGGCGCCTTTGCTCGTGCGTCACTTCCATCCGGCGACGGTCATCGCATGCGGGATGCTGCTGGCGGCGGCGGGCTTTGGGCTCCTGACGCAGATCGCAGGGTCGAACTCGCCGTGGCTGCTCTTCGCGGGCATGATGGCGTTCTGCACCGGCATGTCTCCCCTCGGTGCCATCACGACGGACCTCGTGATGGGCTCGGCGCCGCCGGAGCGGGCCGGGGCGGCGTCCGCCATTTCGGAGACGAGCTTCGAGTTCGGAGGTGCGCTCGGCATCGCCGTGCTCGGCAGCCTGTTCACATACATCTACGGGCGCTCCATGGATCGCACCGACCTCAGCAGCCTTTCCCCGGAGCTGGCGAAGATTGCGCGCGACACGCTCGGCGGCGCCGTCGAGGTGGCGCACGGCCTTCCGGCCGATACGGCCGCATCCCTTTTGACCACGGCGCGGGCGGCGTTCGTCTATGCCTTCGAGGTGACCTCTGCCGTCGCGGCGCTGGGCGCGCTGGCGGCAGCTCCCGTTGCCCTCATCGCGCTGCGTAACGCCGGAAGGTCGCGCAGCCTCGCGCACTGACGCCCCCGTGGCTACGGGCGAGGTTATTTCGCCGCGTGGCTCGCGGCGTGGGCGCGGCTGATCTCGGCGCCGAGCAGAACGATGAGCGCGCTGAAATAAACCCACAGCAGCAGGATCACGATGGACGCGGCGGCCCCATAGGTCGATTGCAGGCCCTGGCGGCCCACGTACCAGGCGATGGCGAGCTTGCCGATCTCGAACATCACGGCTGCTGCGACGGCTCCGGGCCACACGTCCGACCAGCGTACCTTTACGTCGGGAAACCACTTGTAGAGCATTGCGAACAGCGCGGAGAGCACGAGCACCGAGACCGCCGTGTTGATCCATTCCCAAAATTGCGTGCTGTTGGCGGCCGGACCGGCCCAGCTGGATACGGCGGAGAGGGTGGTGCTCAGAACCAGCGATGCCATCAGCAGAAAGCCGAGCGCCAGCACGCCCAGTAGCGACATGAGATAGGTGCGGACGTACGAGACGACCGTGGCGCTGGAGCTTTGGGCGGGCGGAACATCCCAGATCGTATTCAGCGCCTCTTTCAGCTGCACGACGACGGTGAGCGCCGTGGCGATGAGAAGGCCGAAGCCGACGAGCGCGGTCACGCTGCCAGCCTCACGGGAGGCGGCCCCTTTGAGCATCGTCTCGACGATCTGGGCACCTTCCGTGCCCAGCAGGTCGCGCACCTCGCCGGTGAGTGTCCCGCGCACGGCATCCTCGCCAAACGCGAAGCCGGCGATCGATATGACGATCAGGAGCAGGGGGCCGAGGGAGAACACCGAGTAGTAGGCGAGCGCGGCGCCTACCATGGTGTTGCGGTGTCGTGACCAGTTGGAGAGGGCATTCTTCAGGATATCCAACATCGGTCACTCGCTCGCGGCTGCCATAGGCAACCGATAGACCGCAATCATTGTTCCCGCTAGAGCCGCTGTGCTTTTCGTCGAATCGCAGCGCGGCTCCATCTCTTCGATGGCAGGTGCTTCTTATCGGAAAACCGGCACCCACTTTTCCGGAAGCACTCTCCCTCTCCTCGTGCTTCTTATCGGAAAACCGGTGCCCACTTTTCCGGAAGCACTCTAGCGTTGCTGTTCCGCGGCGGGGGAGGTGGCAGGCGCGACGACCAGCTTTTGCACGGTTTCGAGCGTGTCCGCTTCATCGGCCGGCTTGTCCCAGCGGATACGGTGCACCCTGGGGAAGCGCATCGCGAGACCCGATTTGTGCCGCGTCGAGGGGAACACCGCATCGAAGGCGATTTCGAGTACGAGGCTCTGTTCCACCGCCCGCACGGGGCCGAACTGCTCCAGCGTGTGATTGCGGATGAAGCGGTCGAGGCGCAGCAGCTCCTCGTCGGTGAAGCCGGAATAGGCCTTGCCGACCGGCACCAGCTCGCGCAACGGCTCGCCGTTTTCATCGACGCCCTCGCGCCAGACACCGAAGGTGTAGTCCGAGTAATAGGACGAGCGCTTGCCCGAGCCGCGCTGCGCATACATCAGGACGCAGTCGACGGTGAGAGCCGCGCGCTTCCACTTCCACCAGTGTCCTTTCGGGCGCCCGGAAAGATAGGGGCTTTCCTTGTGCTTCAGCATCAGGCCTTCGATGCCGGCCTCCCGGGTGCCCGCCCATAGGGCGTCGAGGTGGGCGAAGGTGTCGAACGGCACCAGAGCGCTGACGTCGGCAAGGCGCGGCGTGTGCCGGGCATACCAGGCTTCCAGCCGCACGCGGCGCTCGGCAAACGGCAGCGCGCGCACGTCCTCGCTGTCGTCGATGAGGATGTCGTACAGCCGAACGTGAGCGGGGTGCTCGCGCAGCATCTTGCCCGTGACCGTCTTGCGGTTGAGCCGCTGCTGGAGGTCGTTGAAAGGCGCGACGGTGCCGCTACGCACGACCAGCAGCTCGCCATCGAGAACGGCTCTATAGGGCGAGAACGCCGTAACGATCTCGGGGAAGCCGACGGAGATGTCATCGCCGGTGCGGGAGAAGATCCTCACCTCACCTTCGCCGGCGGCAATCTGCACCCTGACGCCATCCCACTTCCATTCCGCCGCGATGCTTTCGGGCGAGAGCGCGGCCCAGTCGCCTTCCTCGATCGGGTGGGCGAGCATGAGCGGGCGAAATACCGGCTTGCCTTCCGCGCTGGGTCGCGGCCCGGTGCCGTCCAGCCAGGCGAAGAGATCGCCATAGGGCGGCGTGAGCGCGTGCCAGATCTCCTCGATGTCCGAAAGCTCGTGCCCGCTCATCTGTGCGAGCGCCGTCTTGGCGAGACGCGCCGATACACCGACGCGCGGCGCGCCGCCGACGAGCTTCAGCAGCGCCCAGCGGCCGCGCACATCGAGGCGGTCCAGCAAATCGCCGAGCAGGGGCGCAACGTCGTTGCGCGGCGCCAGCTCCAGCGCCGCTACAACTTCGGCGAGGCGCGGAGAGGGGCGCATGGAGCGCATGTCGGGCCAGAGGAGAGATACCGTTTCCGCCGTGTCGCCGACGTAATCGCGGGAGAGCTGATAGAGGACGGGATCGATCTTGTCGGCCATCAATTCGCCGATGGCACGGCGCAGCGGCAGGCGCGGGAAGAGCCCATCGGTCAGCGCCGCGAGCGCGTAGCCGCGGTCTGGATCGGGCGCGGCGCGGAAATATTCGACGAGCAGCGCCAGCTTGCCATTGCGCGATGGCGTCGTCGTCAGGGCGTCGAGCAGATTGGCGAAACGCTGCATGGCTATTCGCCTTCCTCCTCGAAGCCGACGAGGGAGAGCGCGCGCGCTTTGCGCCCCATCAGTCCGAGCTGATAGACGAGGGCGTCGTCGCGCCCGTGCGTGACCCACACGTCCTCGGCGCCGGTTTCGACGATAGTGTCGAGCAGCTCCGGCCAGTCGGCATGATCGGAGATGACGAGCGGCAGTTCCACACCGGCTTGGCGGATGCGCCCCTTGATGCGCATCCAGCCCGACGCGAACGCCGTGACGGGATCGGGGAAGCGGCGCGACCAGCGGTCGTCGACGGACATCGGCGGGCAGAGGACGAGCGCGCCGGCAAGCTCGCTCGGCTCGGCGCCTGTCGCCGGGCGCAATTCTCCAAGGTCGACGCCGAGCCGCTGGTAGAGCGCGCATAGCTCGATGAGAGCACCGTGCAGATAGATGGGGCGGTCGTATCCGGCAAGGCGCGCGAGCTTGATCACGCGCTGCGTCTTGCCGAGGCCGTAGGCACCGACGAGGTGCGCCCGCTCCGGCTGGCGTGCGATGGACGCGAGCAGCCGATCGACCTCCGTTTCCGCCGGCTCGTGGCGAAACACCGGCAGTGCGAAGGTCGCCTCGGTGACGAACACATCGCACGGCACGACCTCGAACGTCGGGCATGTCGGATCGGGTGCGCGCTTGTAGTCGCCCGAGACGACGGCACGCTGGCCGTTCCAATCGAGGACCACTTGCGCCGCGCCGAGGATATGTCCGGCTGGCGCGAGGCGCACATCGACACCGTTGATGGTGCGTGTTTCACCCAGCGCCTGCGGCTCGAATGCATGCGCGCACTCCGGGCCCATGCGCACCTTCATGATCTCGATCGTCTCGGGCGTTGCCAGCACCGCGCCGTGCCCCGCGCGCGCGTGGTCGCTGTGGCCGTGCGTGATGATCGCACGGTCGACGGCGCGCGCTGGATCGATGAAGAACCCGCCGGGCTCGCAAAAGAGCCCGCGGTTGGTCGGATACAGCCAACGGTCGACGCCCGATGCGCCCATTCGAACCTCTCGGCAAATCTCCGTGCGGAGCCGCGTTAGGGGATGCCCCTATGTGGTGTGCCTGCCCTCGCGTTGCCAGATATCGCGCAGCATCGGCGAATTGAGGCGCTCTCATTTCCGCTTTCAAACCAGTGGTATCGGCGGGCGAATAAAGCTCTTCGGTTAACCGTGCGCCATGAGGCGGCCCAATTGTCGCGAGATACCTGCGGGTGAGGGCACTGACTGTCACCGCATTCAGGAGAACCACCGTGACGCACAGTCGAGGGGGACTGTCGGCTTACGCGCCGGCGCGTCCGCACACGCCATCGGCGGCGGCATTTTCGCTACCGCTCCAGGCTTACATCGTCGAAACCGTCGAACGCCAGGCCCGCCGGCACAGGCTGCGGCAGGCAGCGGCCATGGCTGCGCTGGTCGTTGGAATGTTCGTATTCCAATGGCCCGTCGCACCGAGCGTGGCGAACGCCGTGCCGAGCCTTCCGGTCAGCGCCGCGGCCGTAGGGCTGCACACGCCGACATCTGCAACGGTCGATCGCCTCGCCTTTGCGGAGAGCATGCGGACCGCGTTCTAAGCGGCCAACGCTTTAAGACTACGGCAATTGCGGCGCTATGAGATCCTCGCGATCAGCGCCGTAATCGCCATCATCAGCGCCTCTACGATAGAGAGCGCTTCCAGCATCGGCATGTGCTGGCCATTTATCCCGCCGTCCTGTTTTTCGCTCGAGATTAGATCAGGACTGCGAAGCAGCGCTCTTCGCGCGCGACCGGCGCACCAGCCAATAGCCGCTCGCCACACCGGCCAGTCCCAGCAACGCCAACGCGCCGATCATCATCGAGGATTTATTCGGCTCTGCGACGGACGATCCCGCGGTGAGGCACGAGAAATAGATCGTCGATCCCGCGACGGCGTTCCACAGGACCACCGCCTCACGACCGTTGCCCGCGACGGTCCAGATGATATCCGTCGGAATGTGCCCGCGCTTCTCCGTTACCTTGTAGCCGGCGGCCTCGTAGTTGGCGCGCGTCTTGGCCATGATGACCTCGCCGCCGCCATTGCCGGGTGCCCAGGCGAGAAACGTATAATGCGAGCATGTGCGCCCTTCGCCGCTCGCCGTCTGCGCGATGACGTTCTTCTTGTCGGCGAGGTGATCGTCGGCCCAGGTCATGGCGCCGGGAGAGACGGCCACGCCGGTATGTCCGTCACGGTCGGCCGGGTGCTCCGCTGCGGCGGGGAGGGCCGCGGTCAGGATCAAGGCGGTAAGCATCAGGAGATGTCTGTAGAGCGAAACGGTCATTTCCCCTCCCGGGTGCGCGAACGATGGCGGGAGACGCCGTGGGACCGGGCGCCGCGGTTTGTGGTCAGCCTTTTGACGGATCGGGCTTCACAACACCAGGGGCTTTCGCACGGGAGCGACGCGCTGACGCCCGGGTGCGGCCGAGGTCCAGAGCTACGGGCGTTCCGGATCCTTACTTCGCGGGCAACG
>DASRYA010000148.1:0-5155 GCA_035687305.1 Hyphomicrobium sp.
GTCCCGGTGCGCATCGTGGGCGTCGATACGGTGCGCGAGCCGGATGGTCTCGCGCTGTCCTCGCGCAACGTCTATCTCTCGGCGCAGGAGCGCAGCATAGCGCCGGCGCTCAACCGCGTGCTGCGCGAGGTTGCGGCCGAGGCGAAAGAAGCGCTGCATGGCGAAGCGGGACCGCGCAAGGCGCCGCGCCCGCGGCCGCTCGTGATCGACCCGAGCGAACCTGCGCCGGTTCAGGAGCTTTCCGAGCTGGCGGCGCTTTGCGCCGTGGCGGCGGCCAAGCTCAGGGGCGCCGGATTTACGAAGGTCGACTACATCGCCGTACGCGAGGCCGATACCCTGCGTCTTATCGGTGACATGGGGCCGCGCCCACTGCGCGTGCTCGGCGCCGCGTGGCTCGGCTCGACGCGGCTGATCGACAACGTACCCGGTTAGAAAGAATCCCGGCTAGGACGTGCGGCGCACCGCGAGAAGAATTCCCGCAACGATGAGCGCGATGCCGGCGAGCTGGTAAAGCTCCGGCCGCTCGCCCAGCAACAGCACGGCGAACACCGTGCCGAATACCGGCACGAGATAGACGGAAAGCCCCGCGGTGTTCGCGCCGAGCAGCTCGACAGCCCGATTGAAAGCGCCGTATCCGATCGCGGACGCGAACAGCGAAACATAGCCGATCGCCAGCAGCGAGCGCACGCTCACCGGCATCGGCTGCACGAGCAGCGTTTCGCCGATGTAGAACGGCAAGAGCAGCATCGCGCCCAAGAAGAATATGGCGAAGAGGAAGCTCAGCCAGTGCACCGCGGGCCGCAGACGCAGCAACGCCGTATAGACCGCGTAGAGTATGCAGGCGGCGAGCATCCAGAGATCGCCGACGTTGAACGCGAGGTCGGTGAGAACGTGCGGATCGCCGTGGGTGATCAGCGTCGTCGCACCCGCCAGGGACAGCGCCACGCCTGCCCCCTGCCGCGCCGTTATGCGGTCGTTGAAAAGAAGAAACGTCGCGGCGACGATCAGCACCGGCATCGCCGCCTGCAGCATGAGGATGTTGAGCGCGGTCGTCGTGTGGGCGGCGATGTAGAGCGCGGCGTTGAAGAAGGCGATGCCCAGCGCCGAGAGCAGCACCATGATCGGCCAGGCGCGGATCATGGCCGGCGCATCGCGGCGCACGTGCGGCCAGGCGAACGGCAACACCAGGAGCGCCGCCAGCATCCAGCGCCAGAAAGCGAGCCCGACCGGTGGCAACTCGCCTGCAAAAGCCCGCGCGACGATGGCGTTACCGCCCCAAACGACGCCCGGCAGCACCATCAGAAGGTATGGCGCGAGCGCGCGCGGCGGCGATGGGGCAAGCGTTGCAGCGGGTGCGGATTGCGAATCGGGCGGCATTGGTCACCGTCGTCATAGGCTGGCGGTTTCCGGCGAGGCTGGCGTTCAGCGAAGCGGGCGCTCGCGCGGCGGCGCCTATCTAGCCCGCCGCGGCGGGGAAGGCGATCCCGTGCGGGTAAGAGCCGCGGGCCGGTCACAAAAAAGCGGAAGCGGGCCCTTCGGCCGGCTTCCGCATATATGCCCCGCCGTCATGGAAGATGCGGGCTGCAAGGGGTTCCGCGGCGCGGCAGGAACACCCCGGCGTCAAAACTTGAGGAACGGATCGGGCTGGGCGTCGTGGAACGGCACGGTGTCCACCCCGCAAGGCAGGGTCACCGTGTGCATGTGCAGGTCCTCGGCATTGGCAGCGCGCAGCACGTCGAGCGCTTTCTTTTCGCGCGCTTCGTCGTCCGTGCGCACCCATAGCACCAGACCGCCGTTATTCAGGTGCTTCTCGATCTGGTCGGCGTGGCGCTTCTCCATGCGCCGTGCGGCATAGAGGCCAACGCAGCCGGCGAGTGCGCCAACGCCCACCGCCGCGCCGGCGGTGGCGATAGCCGCGGCGCCTTCCAGCGCAGCGATGGCGGCCGCGCCCACGCCGCCGACGTACACGGGAATGCCGGCAAGGGCGGCGAGACCTTCGGTGCGAGAGTCGCTGGAGACATATGTGGCGCGGGGTGTCGCCGGATCGTCGGCGAGTGCTTCGGCAGCGGGTATGTCGGCGCCGAACTTCTCACGCAGCGCCTTGTCGCTGCCCAGCACGCTGAGGTCGTCGCGGTCGAAACCGGAGCAGAGAAGACCGTCGACGGCCTTCTGCAGCGCGGTCGCCGAGTGGAAGATCGCCGAAGCCTCGCGCGTTGTTTCCTCGGTCTGGGTTTCCTCGGTCTGGTCGGCGCAGCATTGGGCCTTGGTAGATGCCATGATCTCTCGCTCCTATATGCCGGTCGTGGATGCGCATGCACGATCAGGCACGATCCGCCGCAACCCCTAAGATTGCTTTGGTTCGATCGCGCAAATTGTCGAAACATGTCGCGGCGGCCGCCAACACGGGCGCGCTGCGCAGCGACAGGTTTTCCCGGCGCCGCAATGGCTTAATGGGGCTGTTCAGTGCGTGGGCCGGCGGCAGGCTTGCCAAATCCGCCTCCCCCGTGCGAGGTCTCGGCAACCACACATAAGGGATTCGCCGCTCCCGGCCCCACGTCCCCGCGTTCCGTGCCGCGGCGCGCTGCCTCGACGGGAAAGACGCATGGCCGGAGCCGTTCGCGACCTCTTCTCAACGATCGAAAGCTCAATGACCGAAAAGACGGCCCGCGGTCGCCGCACGACCGATGCCTCCGAGGCCTACACAGCCGCCGATATCGAGGTTCTGGAAGGCCTCGAGCCGGTGCGCCGTCGCCCGGGCATGTATATCGGCGGCACGGACGAGAAGGCGCTGCACCACCTTTTCGCCGAGGTGATCGACAACTCCATGGACGAGGCCGTCGCCGGTCACGCCACGTGGATCGAGGTGGAGCTGGAAAAAGACGGGTTCCTCTCCGTCGCCGACAACGGCCGTGGCATGCCGGTCGACCCGCACCCGAAGTTCAAGAACAAGAGCGCCCTCGAAGTCATCATGTGCACGCTGCATGCCGGCGGCAAATTCGAAGGCAAAGCCTATAATACCTCGGGTGGTCTGCACGGCGTCGGCGTGTCGGTCGTCAACGCGCTGACGGACGTTTGCGAAGTCGAGGTGGCGCGCAGCCAGCAGCTCTACCGCATGACGTTCTCGCGCGGCATACCGCAGGGGAAACTGGAAAAGCTCGGCCCGGTGATGAACCGGCGCGGCACCAAGGTGCGTTTTCATCCGGACGAGAAAATCTTCGGCAAGAGCACGCACTTCAAGCCGGCGCGCCTCTTCAAGATGGCGCGCTCCAAGGCGTACCTTTTCGGCGGCGTGAAGATCCGCTGGAAGTGCGATCCTTCGCTCATCAGCGATGACACGCCCGCGGAAGCGGAGTTCCATTTCCCGGGCGGGCTCAAGGACTATCTTTCCTCCGAGATCGCGGGACAGACGCTCGTCACCAAGGAGCTTTTCGCCGGCAACATCGAGCGCGAAGGCAAGCACGGCTCCGTGGAATGGGCGGTGGCCTGGGTTGCGGATGCCGACGGCTTCTCCCGCTCCTACTGCAACACGATCCCGACCGGCGAAGGCGGCACGCACGAGAACGGCCTGCGCTCGGCACTCTCGAAGGGCCTGCGCGAGTTCGGCGACCGGATCGGCAACCGCAAAGCGGCGCAGATCACGGCGGAAGACGTGATGGGCACGGCGGCTTCGATGCTGTCGGTGTTCATCCGCGAGCCGGAGTTCCAGGGCCAGACGAAGGACAAGCTCGCAACGCAGGAGGCGACCCGCATCGTCGAGTCGACGGTGAAGGATGCCTTCGATCACTGGCTGACGGAAAGCCCGCAGCAGGCGACCAAGCTGCTCGAGTGGACGATCGACCAGGCCGAGGAACGCCTCAAACGCCGGCGCGAAAAGGAGGTCGGCCGCCAGTCGGCAACCCGCAAGCTGCGCCTGCCCGGCAAGCTTGCCGACTGCACGATCCAGGCCGCGGCCGGCACGGAAATCTTCATCGTCGAGGGCGACTCGGCCGGCGGCTCCGCCAAGAGCGCGCGCCAGCGGGAAACGCAGGCGGTGCTGCCGCTGCGCGGCAAGATCCTCAACGTGGCGAATGCCTCGTCGGCGAAGCTGGCGCAGAACCAGCTTCTCTCCGACCTCGTGCTGGCGCTCGGCGTCGGCACCGGCTCGAAGTACAACGACGAAGACCTGCGCTATGAGCGCGTGATCGTCATGACGGACGCCGACGTCGACGGCGCCCACATCGCCTCGCTGCTGATCACGTTCTTCTACCAGCAGATGCCGGAGCTGATCGAGAACGGCCACCTGTTCCTCGCAGTGCCGCCGCTCTTCAAGCTGACGCACGGGGCGAAATCGGTCTACGCACGCGATGAGGCGCACCGCGCGGAGCTGATCGCCAAGGAGTTCAAGCCGGGCGCGAAGGTCGAGATCGGCCGCTTCAAGGGCCTCGGCGAAATGAATGCCGTGCAGCTCAAGGAGACCACCATGGATCCGAAGCGGCGCACGCTGCTGCGCGTCGAGATCGGAGACGGCGACCGCAGCGAGATCGGCGAGGCCGTCAACGCGCTGATGGGATCGAAGCCGGAAGCCCGCTTCCGCTTCATCCAGGAGCACGCCGCCTTCGCGCAGGACCTCGACATCTAAAACAGTGGCGGAACTGCTAAAACAGTGGCGGAACTGCACGATCGAGTTTCAGGCGAGGAGTTGTCTGCCGAAATTACGCCCCGCGGGGCTGTGGCGGTTGCAACACATCGTCGAAAATGAATAGTCCGACGCCCCACCATACACTTGCCGACAGGCCGCGCGCACGGCAGTCTAGCTGCTACCAGTAGTTGTTGCGTCCTGTGGCGTGTTGTTGGGGGTGTTATGTTGCGTTCGGGTGTTTGCGTCGCTTTCGGCGCACTTTTGCTTTCGGCTGCGCCGGTGCTGGCGCACGACAGCGGCAAGCCCTCAAATTGGACCGGTCTCTACATCGGCGCTCACGCCGGCTACGGTTGGGGTGATCACGACGGAACATTTACCGTCCAGGGCGTCGATCCAAACACTCACTTTCCGCCGAGTGCGGCACGAAGCTACGATTTGGATGGCGGCTTCGGAGGCGGGCAGATCGGCATCAACTTCCAGCACGAAAACTTGGTCTTTGGCGTTGAAGCCGACGTATCATACTCGGACATCGACGGT
>DASRYA010000149.1:0-31457 GCA_035687305.1 Hyphomicrobium sp.
ATCAAAGGTCGTCACGGCGACGCTCCCCCGTTGAGTACCCGCTGTATGTTCCGGCGGCCGGCGTACAAACTTTGCGGCCTTACTCTCCCTAATGACCGGTACCTCTCTAAGAATCGTCTAACCAGTCATCTTTCACGCGTCTAGGACGAATCCGAGTGTCCGCCGTTCGGATCGTCATTCGCCTTGTGAAACGCAGAACGCCATTGTGGATTGTGCAATTAGGTCACGACAATGGCGGAGATTTGACGGCCGTAATCCCCCTCTGAACGGTGCTGAGAGCGCCGGTAGCTGAAAAAGTTCGATTCGTTGCGGTAGGTGCAGGGGCTGCGGGTCTCGACCCCGGTGATACCGCACTTCTCCAGCTGGAAGGCGACAAACCCCGGTAGATCGAAATGGGCCCGCTGATCGGGATTTTCGCGGACGAGAAATTTTTCGTTGTCCGCGCAACTTTTGAGAAGCTCGGCTTCGAAGTCCGGCCCGACCTCGTATGAATCATGGTTAATGGCCGGCCCAATGGCCGCAACAATGCGATTTCGCCTCGCGCCGAGTTTTTCCATTTCCGCGACGGTCGAGGCGAGAACGCCCCCGACCGCACCCCTCCAGCCCGCATGGGCGGCGGCGACGACGCCGGCCTCCGGGTCCGCGAAGAGGACCGGTGCGCAGTCTGCCGTCAGCACGCCGATGACGAGACCCGGGGTGCGGGTGACGACGGCATCGGCCTTGGGACGGGCGTCGGCGGGGATCACCCCGTCGACCGCGAGGGCGTCGGCGCTGTGCACCTGATAGAGCGTCGCGACGTCGGCCTGATGGCTGCTGCCGAGGTAACGGCAGACCCGGCCGCGGTTTTCAGCGACGTTCTCCGGGGCATCGGCGGAGCCCGGCCCGCAGTTGAGCCCGGCATATATACCGTTCGACACGCCACCCGCGCGGGTGAAGAACCCGTGGCGGATACCGTTCAGGCGGGCGAGGCGGTCGGCTTGAATGGGTTGCAGCATGTTTCGCAGTTAGGTGGCGCGCCGGTCCGTTTCCACCGGCTGCAGTGCTGGTAGCGGAGAAATATCAACGCTGCGTATCCCGACGGCATGAAAACGCGTGCCCATGCCGCCAGGCGCGAGGAGGCGTGCAACGGACGCCTCGATCTCCGCCGCGAGGGCTGGGTTCATCGCCATCAGGCGCGAGGCGCGCTCGATGATGCCGAGGCGGCCGAGCAGCTCGGCCTGCGTGACGGGCCCATCGGCGGCGAGGCCCACCGCCCGCACGGCGTCAGCGAACGCGGAAAAATCCACCTGTGCGCTGAGGTCCGCTGTTCCCGGCGATTGCAGGGGATCGGTATAGCGATGCGTATCGACCGCCTGCAGGGTGTCGCCGAACCCTGAGCGCGTGTGTCCGTAGTCGATGAGAAGGCCGGCCACCGGCGCGCCGACGTTTTTGATCGCTGCGGCGAGCCCCGCAAAGGGGCGGCAGCGCGATTCGAATATGCAACCTTCCTCCGGCACGAGGTCCGCCGGCACCGGAGGCACGGCGGCCGAACCATCCTCGGTGTCCTTGAAGATAAGCGCGCCGTCGCGATTGAGGTCCACGGTCCGCATCCGCCACGCGCCGCCGCGCCAGATCCACTGATCGACGGCAAGCGTGTCGAGGAACTCGTTGCCGATGAGAATGACGGGCCCGTCGCCGGGAACGAGATTGCTGCCCCAGCTCAGCGGAATGCTTTCCCCGGTGAGCGTTTCCCGCTGCGCGGCCTGGAGCACGCTGTTGCTTTCGACGAGCTCCACGCCGAGCGCGGCGCGAAACGCCGGAACGAGGCGCGCGGCGCGCAGCGCATCGCGCATCAGCGTGCCGCGCCCCGGTCCGATCTCGATGAGACGAAGCTTCGCGGGGCTGCCCATGCTCTGCCAGACGAGCACGCACCACAGCCCGATCAGCTCGCCGAAGATCTGGCTGATTTCCGGCGCGGTGATGAAATCTCCGGCCTGACCGATCGCCGTCTGCCCGCGGTAATAGCCGTGCTCGGGATCGTGCAGGCACGCGTGCATATAGTCGGCGACGGACATCGGCCCATCGCGCGCGATACGCGCGGCGAGCCGCTCCCTCAACGGCGTCGCGGTGCTGCCAGTGTCGTCGGCGCTATCACCGCTCCGGCTCACTTCAGATTGCGCGTGCGCGCCCAGTAAACGACCGCGATGCCCGCCAGCAGCATCGGGATGGAATAGGCGATGCCCGCGGTGAGGGGGCCGATATTGAAGGCATGGGCGAAGTGGGGCTCGCGGAACAACTCCCCCGTCGAACGGGCGAGCGCGTAGCCGATGAGGAACGTTCCCGCCACCAGCCCCGGCCGCTTCAGCGCGCCGAAATGATGCGTCAGCAGCCGCAGCACCAGGAACAGCACGAGTCCCTCGAGCGCGGCCTCGTAGAGCTGGCTCGGATGACGCGGCGTTGGCTCGATCGCGGGGTGGTTGATGACGGCTTCCGGGAACACCATGCCCCAGGGCACCGTCGTCGGGCGTCCGTAGAGCTCGCCGTTGACGAAGTTGGCGATGCGGCCGAAGAAGAGCCCGATCGGCACCGCCGCGGTCACGAGATCGCCCGTGCTCCAGGGATTGACGCCGTTGTTGCGCGCGAAGATCCAGATCGCCAGCACACAGCCGACCAGCGCGCCATGGAAGGCCATGCCGCCTTTCCAGACGGCGATGATGTCTCCGGGGTGGGCGATGTAATAGCTCGGCTCGTAGAACAGGACGAAGCCCAGGCGTCCGCCGAGCACCACGCCCGCCGTGATATAGAGCAGCAGGTCGTCCACCTTCGCCAGCGGGAAGGGTGGCGTATCGTTGGCCCAAAGCGGTCTGTCCGTTATGAGGCGGCGGATATAGAGCCAGCCGAGCAGCAGACCCGCCAAATAGGCGAGGCCATACCACTTCACGGCCAGCGGACCGATCTGGAGCGCGACGGGATCCATGTTCGGAAACGGAATAACCCACAGGCTGGTCAGCAGATGCATCGTGCTTCGGCCCTGAGGCCCCTCCCCTTGCAGGCTCCCCCCAGGGCGTCGAGTGCCCCGCTAGGCGCCGCACGATTTCGACCGGGCAACCATCTGTCAAGGGCCGGGGCCGTCTTGAACGGGTCGCGGGCCGCGCCCATAGTCCGCACCCCTAGCGTACGCCGTGCGCAGCGCGATCACCGGAGGTGCCCATGACCCAAAGCAGCAATCGCTTCCTCGACGAGTTTGCCAAACTGATGACCGACGCGGCCGGCGCGGCCGATGGCCTCAGACGTGAAGCGGAGCAGATCTTCCGCTCCCAGGGCGAGCGCTTCCTGCGCGAGATGGACATCGTCCGCCGGGAGGAATTCGAGGCGGTGAAGGCTATGGCGGAAAAGGCCCGCGCCGAGAACGAGCGCCTTGAGGCGCGCATCGCTGCGCTGGAGACACAACTCGCCAGCCGCACCTCTGGATAAAGGCGCCGAACAGGCGCATTTTGCCTTACTTTCGATGTGGGTCAGTACATTGGCCGTGGACAAGGCCGGGCCGAACTTGCGACTCGCACCACCCTCTGTTTTCGTCCCGCCCGTTGGCTGCGCAGCCGCTCTCGTGATGTCGCGTATCGGTAAACACGTAGAAACAAGAAACGCGAGACCATAGAGGGATCGACGAAGCATGTCGGCTGAACACATCGGCTATGGCCGGGTGACGAACCCAATAGATCTCATCGAGCAGCTGGCAGCATCGCACGACTGGGCGTGCGATCGCACCAACGACGACGAGCTGACGCTCGTCATTGCCGGCACGTGGACCGACTATCACGTCTCGCTGAATTGGCGTGACGACCTGGAAGCGCTCCACCTCGCCTGCGCCTTCGATTTCCGTGTGCCGGAGGCTCGTCTTCCGGAAATGTATAAGCTCGTTGCACAGATCAACGAGCAGCTCTGGCTCGGTCACTTCGACCTGTGGACCGGCGAAGGGCTGGTGATGTTCCGCCACGCGCTTCTGCTCAACGGTTCCGTTGCGACGACCCGCCAATGCGAGGCGATGCTGCAGGCCGCGCTCGAAGGCTGCGAGCGCTACTATCAGGCCTTCCAGTTCGTCGTCTGGGCAGGTAAGCAAAGCCGCGAGGCCCTGGTTTCGACCATGTTCGAAACGGAAGGGCAGGCCTGACACGGGCGCCCTCCAGCGCCCCTGGACCATGATCGCTTCGGACCCTATCAGTCCGAAGCGTGAATCATCGGTCTAAATCAAAAGAGACCATGATCGCTTCGGACCTTATCAGTCCGAAGCGTGAATCATCGGTCTCATCAAAAGGCTAGAGTCGCATCGCGATTCGAAGAAAAGCGATCGTGCTCTAGACCATGATCGCTTCGGGCCTCATCAGTCCGAAGCGTGAATCATCGGTCTTATTAAAAAAGCTAGAGTCGCATCGCGATTCGGAGAAAAGCGATCGTGCTCTAGACCATGATCGCTTCGGACCTCATCGGTCCGAAGCGTGAATCATCGGTCTCATCAAAAGGCTAGAGTCGCATCGCGATTCGAAGAAAAGCGATCGTGCTCTAGAAGCGGGGCGCTCCCATGACCTTCTCCTTGAACGGGCCGTTGATCCTGGTTGGGGCCGGCAAGATGGGGGGAGCGATCCTCAAAGGCTTGCTCGCCCATGGGCTCGATGCCCGGTCCGTCATTGTCCAGGACCCATCGCCGGCTCCGGACGTCGCGGCGCTCCTCGCCGAGAACGTCATCGACGTCGTACCGGCCATCGATGCGCTGACGCAGCCGCCCGCGGTCGTGCTCGTGGCGGTGAAGCCGCAGATCATGCAAGCCGTGCTCCCGCACCTGGCGAAACTCGCCGGTCCCAGCACGCTCTTTCTTTCGATCGCCGCCGGGCAGCGGCTCGACGCATTTGAAAAATGCCTTCCCCGCGCCGCCGTGGTGCGCGCCATGCCGAACACGCCGGCCGCAATCCTCGAGGGCATATCCGTCGCCGTCGCCAACGCCCATGTAACGCCCGAGCAGCACGCCCTGGCCGATGCGATTCTTGCCGCCGTCGGGAGGGTCGAATGGGTGGATGACGAGGCGCTGCTCGATCCGGTCACAGCCGTCTCCGGATCGGGGCCCGCTTACGTCTTCTTCCTGGCTGAATGCTTGGCTGAGGCTGGCAAGGCGGCAGGCCTCGAAGGCGCGCTTGCCGAACGCCTGGCCCGCTACACCGTTGCCGGAGCCGGGGCGCTCCTTGCTGCATCCGACCTGTCCGCAGCCGAACTGCGCCGGAACGTAACCTCGCCCGGCGGCACGACGGCCGCCGCCCTGGAGATCCTGGGCGGGCCGGACGGATTGCAGAAGCTCATGACGGAGGCGGTGGCTGCCGCAACGAAACGCGGCCGCGAGCTGGCGAAGTGAGCGCTGGGCTCCGGCCGGCCGCGACCGCGTTACTTGAGGCGCCTGGGCGGGCATTGAGCCCCGGCGGGCCCAGGCAAACTGGTGGAGGGGCGGCACCTAAAGCTCAGAAAACCAAGGAGGATAGGTCGTCTGGGCCGATTGCGTGTCAGGCGCCGTCCGCGTCGCACCGTGGTTCGGTTATGATATACAGTTACATGTCTGGCAAGGTCGAGAAGGTCGCGCTCACGCAATCGTGTGCGCCCTGGGAAGGGTTCCCATGGGCGCCCGGGAACAGCGCCCGTTTCCGGGCCATTTCAGCGTTTCGGCGGGAAACTTTGAGCGTTGTCGGCGCATGTCCTCGCCGCCGCAGCGGCGCTGTCCTTCGGCTCCCATAGCGGCGGACGGCCATCCTCGTGAGCTTGCCTGTGCGGCGAGGAAAGAAATTCACGCCGCCAGCTTTATCCGAGCTGGGCCATTGCCTACCTCAAGGACAGGAACACAGGAGGCACCGATGCTGGACCAGTCGACGATGAAGGGCCGCCTTGTCGCCGCCGCCATGCGACTGGCCGCCGAGCGTCCATGGCACGAGGTGACGCTGGCACAGATCGCCGAGGCGGCGGGTGTGGGTCTCGTCGACGTGCGCAATCACTTCGCCTCCAAGGGCGCTCTTCTGGCGTCCTTCGTGCGCATGGTCGACGATGCGGTGCTGACGCAGGCTGCACAGCGCAGCCACGCCAGTAAGCCGGGGGAAAAGGAAACGCCGCGCGACGCACTCTTCGATGTGATCATGAGCCGCTTCGATGTGCTCGCACCCTATAAGCCGGGCCTCAAATCGATCGCCAAAGCATGGCCGAGCGATCCGTCCGTCGCGTGCGCCGTCGCATGCTCGCAAGCCTGGATGCTGCGCGCCGCCGGTATTCGCGCCGATGGCATCGAGGGTGGCGTGCGCGCCCTTGGCCTCGCGGGTGTTTACGCGTCCGTCTATCGCACGTGGCTGAGCGACGATGATCCCGGTCTCGGCAAGACGATGGCGGTGCTCGACCGGTGTCTGCGCCGGGGAGAGCGCGCGTTGAAGAACGTCGATGATTGCGCGGCGCGTTTTTGTGGCGTCGCGCGCCGTATGCGGGACGTCTTCCGCGGGCCAGAGAAGGATCGCGCCCCGGAAAGCGCGCCACCCGCCGCACCGACGCCGCCGCCCAGCCCCGCGATCTAAGCGAAATCAACCGCGCAGCGGAAGGCGCCAAGGGCGCCCTCGTGTCACCCTAAACCGAGCCGCGCAGCGGCCGGGGCCCAAGGGGCCCGCGCCTTAGGCGCGGCCATCCGCTCGCGCGACAGCGGCCGCACGCAAAGCTTTTCACCCCTCGCGTCAGCGCAAATCGCGCAAAGGCGCCAAGGGCGCCCGGCGCGAGCGCCGGCTGTCAGCTCGCACAACATCCGCCGCACGCAAAGCTTCCCACCACTCGTGTCAGTTCAAATCAACCGCGCAACGGCCAGGGCCCAAGGGGCCCCGCGCCTTAGGCGCGGCCATCCGCTCGCGCGACAGCCACCGCATACAAAGCTTCTCTCCTCTCGTGTCAGTGCAATCAAGCCGCCGCACACAAAGCTTCCCACCCCTCGTGTCACTTCCAACATCACCGCGCAGCGGCCGGGCCCAAGGGGCCCCGCGCCTTCGGCGCGGCCATCCGCTCGCACAACATCCGCCGCACGCAAAGCTTCCCTCGGCTCGTGTCAGTGCAAATCTACAGAGGCACCGAGATGATCGCGCGCAGTCCGCCCATCGAGCTTTCTCCCAGCGTGATGTCGCCGCCGTGGCTCTTGGCGATGTCGCGCGCGATGGCGAGGCCAAGGCCCGTGTTGCCCTCGTCCTGATTCCGCGCATGGTCGAGGCGGTAGAACGGACGGAACACGTTGGCGCGTTCGCTCTCCGGGATGCCGGGGCCGTTGTCGTCCACCTCGATGCGCAGCCATTGCCCTTCGACGGCGCCGCGTATGATCACCTGATCGCCGAAGCGCGCCGCGTTCGAGACGAGGTTGGTGATGGCGCGCTTGAACGCCTGGCGCTTCAGCGGCAGCACCACCTCTTCGCGGCGCTTGCGCAGCTTCAGTTCGACGGGCGTGCCGAAGTACTGCGCCTCCTCGTGCACCTCCTGCAGCAACTCGCGCAGGTTTGTCGGTGCGGATTCTTCCCCGCCGTCGCCCTTGGCGAATGCGAGATAGTCCTCGAGCATGTCCTGCATCTCGCGCACATCCGCCTGCAGCGAGCGCGCCTCGGCCGTGTCGCCCAATAGCGCCAGCTCCAGCTTGAAGCGCGTGAGAATAGTGCGCAGGTCGTGGCTGACGCCCGCGAGCATCGTCGTGCGCTGCTCGACGTGCGTGGTGATGCGATCGCGCATTTCGAGGAACGCGGTCGCGGCCTGGCGCACCTCGCGCGCGCCCCGCGGACGGAAGTCGTCCGGCACGCGGCGGCCCTTGCCGAAGGCGTCCGCTGCCTCCGCGAGCCGAAGGATGGGGCGGATCTGGTTGCGCAGGAACAGGATCGCGACGGTGAGCAGGATCACCGACGAGCCGATCATCCACAACAGGAAGATGTGGGAGTTCGACGCATACGTCTGCGAGCGCGTCGCGACGAAGCGCAGGATCGCATCCTCGAGCTTCACACGGATTTCCACGTGGCGCGACTGGCCGACCGTATCGATCCAGAACGGCTTCTGCACCTGCCGCCTGACCTCGTCGGAAAGTGCGCGGTCCAGCAGCGCAAAGAACGGCTTGGGACGCGGCGCGGGCAGATCGCCCGGCGGCAGCACCTGCATCGACAGGTTCAGCCGGTCGCGCGCCATCTCGATGAGCTGGCTGTATTCGTCCTTCTTCGGATATTCCTCGTAGACGTCGATGAGGGCGGCGATGTCCCGCGCTGTCGCCTCGGAAAGCCGGCGCGTCACCGCCTGCCAATGCCGCTCCATGAAGACGAACGCGACGACACCTTCCAGCACCACGATCGGCGCGATGATGATGATGAGCGCGCGCGCATAGAGGCCCTTCGGCAGCAATTCGCCGAACCAGCCGCCGATCACCTGCATGTTCCGCCGATGGGTGCGGACGAACCACGAGCCGAACGCACGCAGCCAGCCCGGCGCCGGCGGCATCCTCCGCCATAGATGGGCAATGGACGTGGAGACTGCCGTGTTGCGGCCCAGCGGCCAGCGCGGACGCAGCCGCTCGGGCAGGCGCACACGGGAAAGCCGCTGCCACAGCGAGCGCCATGGCAGGAACGAACGGCGCTCTGGCTCGTCGCCCCTGGCGAGCATCAATACCCGACCTCGATATCGGACCGGTCAGTCCGAATAAAGAATATACCCTTTGCCGCGCACTGTCTGGAGGTACACGGGATTGGACGGGTCGGTCTCGATCTTCCGCCGCAGACGGTTGATTTGCACGTCGATGGCACGGTCGCTGCCGGTGGAATCTTCCGGCGCCAGCTCGTGGCGCGGGATGGGGGTGCCGATGCGCTGGGCGAACATGCGCAGAAGGTCGCGCTCGCGCTCGGTGAGTTTCACGGTTTCGTCGAGGTGCTTCAGCTCGCCGCGGGTCACGTGGAACACGTGGTTGCCCATGCGGATCTCTTCGCTGGACCCCGACCCTCCGGCTGCCCGGCGCAGGATGTTGCGCAGCCGCAGCAGCAGCTCGCGCGGCTCGAAGGGTTTTGGAAGATAGTCGTCGACGCCCGCTTCGAGACCCTCGATCCGGTGCTCGGGCTCGGAACGCGCGGTCAGCATGCAAATGGGAACGGGCCGCGTCGCCTTGAGTTCGCGTGCGAGGTCGAGCCCGTTCTCGCCCGGCATCATCACGTCGAGCAGCACCGCATCGAATTCGAGCCCGCGCATCCCTGCGCGCGCGGACGCGGCATCCTGCGCCGTCGTCACGCGGAAGCCTTGCTCGGAAAGATAGCGGCCCAGCAGGTCGCGGATCTTCTGATCGTCATCGACGATCAGCACATGCGGCGCATTGTCTGGAAGCGGTGCGCTCGCGGCCTTCGCCGAAGTCATGATTGCCCCTCGTTGGTAATCGCCGCAATTTATCAGGTGCGCGCTGAGGCCGAGAGCTTAACAAGCGCCTCGACGCGGGGGCGATCGGACTCCGTAATCATGGCAAAAAGGAAGCGGCGTGCAAACTCCGCGGCGCCCGGCCCCGCTTCGCTGAGCGCGCCTTCCAGTTGCTTCGTCTGCAGGGTGGCGAGCTTTTCGGCGAGACGGGCACCTTTGGCACTGACGAAAAGGCGCCGCTCGCGCCGGTCGTCATTCCCGGCGCGCTGCATAATGAAGCCTTTATCGATGAGCTGCTTTAGGACACGGGCGAGGCTTTGCTTGGTGATCCGCAGGATGTCGAGCAGGTCCGCAACGCGCAGGCCCGGATTGCGATGCACGAAGTGCAGAACCCGGTGGTGGGCGCGCCCGAAGCCGTATTGCTCAAGCACGGCGTCCGGCCCGCCGGTGAAGTCGCGGTAGGCGAAGAAGAGCAGCTCCACGCAGGCGACGAGATCGAGCGGGGCAGCCCCATCCTGGAGGGCTTGCGCCGCATCGTCAGAACGGGCGGGCGCATCGGCAGACCGCGGTGGGCGGCGGCGCGCAACGGCGGCGGACGTTATGTCAGTCATGTTGACTTATTTGGCCCCGATTGTTAGTCATGGCAAGTCATTTTGCGCAAAGAGATCGGCGCATTCGCGTGGGGCCACGGGGCCTTTGGCGAGTTGCGCCGGCAGTGTCCAACGTCGGCGGCGACCCCGTCGCGAGGCACCTTGCCGAGCCAGCTTAACTAGCGATCCTGGCGCGAAAGTCTACGGAGAGAAACAAGCATGTCCGCGCCTGCCCCCACCCCCTTCCACGATCGCGATGGCCTGATCTGGGTCGACGGTAAGATGGTCCCCTGGCGCGAGGCCAATATTCACATCCTCACGCACGCACTCCACTACGGCAGCGGCGTATTCGAGGGCCTGCGCGCCTACGGCGGCGCCATCTTCAAGCTGTCCGAGCATTCCCAGCGTTTGATCGACAGCGCCAAGGCCCTCGATTTCGACATTCCCTATACGGTCGCCGAGATCGACCAGGTCTGCCGCGACGTCGTCGCGGCCAACAAGCTATCGGACTGCTACATCCGCCCCATCGCCTGGCGCGGCTCCGAGCAGATCGGCGTCTCCGCCCAGGCGACCAAGATCCATCTCGCCGTCGCAGCATGGCAGTGGGGCTCCTACTTCCCCATGGAGCAGCGCCTCAAGGGCATCCGCATCACGATGGCGAAGTATCGGCGGCCCGACCCGGCCACCGCGCCCTCGAAGAGCAAGGCCGCGGGCCTCTACATGATCTGCACGGTCGAGAAGCACCGGGCCGAGAATGCGGGCTATGCCGATGCCTTGATGCTCGACTGGCGCGGCCGCGTCGCCGAGTGCACCGGCGCCAACATCTTCCTCGTCAAGGATGGCGTCATCCACACCCCCGATCCCGATTGCTTCCTCGATGGCATCACCCGCCGCACGGTGATCGCGCTCGCCAAGAAGCGCGGCTATCAGGTCATCGAGCGGGCCATCATGCCCGAGGAATTGAAGGACTTCTCGGAGGTGTTCGTCACCGGCACGGCGGCCGAGGTGACACCCGTTTCGCAGATCGGCGAGCATACCTACACGCCGGCAGAGATCACCCAGAACCTCCTCAACGACTACATGGCTTGCGTGCAGCCTGCGCGCAAAGCCGCCGAGTAGGGCAGGCGGGGGGAAAAGAGCCCGGGTTCACCGGGCGCTCCCGTCCCCCGTCCACAAAAATCCTCCACGGGATGGCGCGGCGCGGCGGGTAATTTCTCGCGCCGTTCAAGGCGTCCCCGGCGCCGGCGTGGCCACAACGGCACACACGTACGTGCACCGTGCACTGACATTCCGGCATTCGGTTGCCAGTGTCCGCAACCTGCCACACACTGCCATGGTTGATGTGCATCGGGGCAACGCAGATGCGTTTCTGGAGCCTGTCCGCGCTCGTTCTCGCCATGGCCTTCGCCGTGGCGCCCACCGTTGCGCACGCCCAGGAAGGGCCCGGCGGTCTCATCAACCCGCAGCGCGACTGCCAGACGATCCGCACATGCAACTTCGCCCGCGGCGGCTCCTACCGCGGCTGCCTTTCGAGCTACAGCTGCCGCGTGTGCAAATTCGTGCGGGTGTCCTGCGGACGCGGCCGCGTCTGCGAGAAAATGCGCTGCGGCTGGGGCTGACCCACTCCCGATTATCGTGGTTTTAGAGCTACCGCGTGATGTTCGCGGCCCTCTATCAGGCCCGGGAAAACAGCATCTGGCTGACGGTGACGCAGAAGCCCGCGACGCCGGAGCCGAATACCATCAGCGCGAGCGGGCTCGGGGTCTGACCCAGGGCGGCGCCGATGCCGGCGACGAGGGCCGTCCAGAAAAGCGCTGGGAACAGGGCGATGATCAGCAGCCCCGTGAAGCGATAGATCGCGTCCTCGTGCGCGCGGGCGTGGGCGATGCGGGCGGCTTTCGCGCTGGCAATCTGCATGGGCCTCATCCCTACGTACGCATACGAAACGGGTGAAACGCTAAGCGTGGATCCTCAACGGGACCCTAAAATGGCGCGGGGTACGCATTGGCACGCTATTCGCCCTTAACGCGAGGTGAGAAAAGCGTTCGCCCTGGCACAATGTGGTGTGCCGGGTTATGCGCACGGGGACCTGAACGGACGGGAAACGGCACACTATGACGGCCGCAAATAGAGCATCCGGCGCCTTCGATGCCGTCATCATCGGCGGCGGCCATAATGGGCTGACATGCGCGGCATACCTTGCCGGTGCCGGCCTCGCCGTGCTTGTGCTCGAGAAGAACGGTGTCGTGGGTGGCGCGGCGCTCACCGAGGAGTTTCATCCCGGCTTCCGCAACTCCGTCGCTGCCTACACCGTGAGCCTGCTCAATCCGAAGGTGATCGCGGACCTCGATCTGCACCGCCATGGATTGCGGATCGTGCACCGCCCGGCGGCAAATTTCTGGCCCGTCGATGATGCACGTTATCTGTTGATGCGCGGCGATACGGCCGAGCGACAGGCGGCGATTGCGCGTTTCTCCACCGCCGACGCCGGGCGCCTTCCCGCCTACGACGCGATGCTGGAGCGTGCCGCCGACGTATTGCGCGATCTCGTTTTGACGACGCCGCCCAATGCAGGCGGCGGCATCGTCGAGCTCATCAAGGGTGCCGGCGTCGGACGGCGCATGCTGGGATTGAACCTCGCCGACAAGCGCGTGCTGCTCGATCTCTTCACGCGCAGCGCTGCGGATTTTCTCGATGAATGGTTCGACAGCGACGTGGTGAAGGCCGCGTTCGCGTTCGACGGTATCGTCGGAAACTACGCCGCACCCTCGACGCCGGGCACGGCCTATGTGCTGCTGCATCACTGCTTCGGCGAGGTGAACGGCAAACGCGGCGCATGGGGCCATGCCATCGGCGGTATGGGTGCGATCAGCGCCGCGCTCGCCGCCGCAACACGCGAGCGCGGCGTCGAGATCCGCACCGGCGCCAACGTCGCCCGCGTGCTGACGCAAGGAGAGGCGGCCGTCGGCGTCGTGCTGGAGAGCGGGGAGGAAATTCGCGCCCGCGCGGTGGTGTCGAACGTGCCGCCCAAGCTCCTCTTCCGCGATCTCGTTCCCGACGGTGCGATCGATGCCGCGACCCGCGCGCTCTTCACCGGCATGAAGACGGGATCGGGCACGTTCCGCATGAATGTCGCCCTTTCAGAGCTTCCCGATTTCACCTGCCGGCCGGGCACCGGGCAGCAGGATCACCACGGCGCCGGCATCGTCATCGGCCCCACCGTTGGCTATCTGGAGCGCGCCTATCTCGATGCGCGCATGACGGGATGGTCGCGCGAGCCGGTCGTCGAAATGCTCATTCCCTCGACGCTGGACGATACGCTCGCGCCCGCCGGCAAGCACGTTGCGAGCCTGTTCGTGCAGCACGTGGCGCCGCACCTGCCCGATGGGCGAAGCTGGACGAACACACATGAGAAGGAAGCGTTCGCCGATCTCGTGATCGCGACCGTGACGAAGCACGCGCCGAACTTCGCCCGCTCGGTTATCGCGCGTCAGGTGCTGTCGCCCCTCGATCTGGAACGGCGCTTCGGGATGGTCGACGGCGACATCTTCCACGGCGCCCTGTCGCTCGATCAGCTCTTTTCCGCGCGCCCGCGCCTTGGTTTCGCCGACTACCGTCTGCCGCTCGAGGGACTATATCTGTGTGGCTCCGGCGCCCATCCCGGCGGCGGCGTCACCGGCGCGCCGGGCCACAACGCGGCCCGTGAGATCGTCCGCGATTTCAGAGGTTGGCCGCGCTGGCCGTCGGCACGCCGGTCGAGGACGTGAGCTATGGGCACGATCTATATATCCGAGAGCGTCACGCTCGATGACGACGAGATCAAGGAGCGTTTCGTGCGCTCGTCGGGGCCGGGCGGGCAGAACGTCAACAAGGTTTCGACGGCCGTGGAGCTGCGCTTCGATGTGGCCGGGTCCCCCGCGCTGCCGGGCGAGGTGCGCGCGCGTCTCGTAAGCCTCGCGGGCCGGCGTCTCACCGACGACGGCGTCCTCGTCATTCGCGCCGAGCGCTTCCGCACCCAGGAACGCAACCGCGAGGACGCGCGCGAGCGCCTGTTCGAATTGATTCGCCAGGCGTGCATCGTCCCCAAGCGCCGCGTGAAGACGAAGCCCACGCGCGCCTCCAAGGAACGGCGCCGGGACGACAAGGCGCGCAGAAGCAACGTGAAGCGGCTCCGCAATGCCAAGCCGGACTTTGGCTGATTGGCGGCCTAACGCGGCGATCCGGCGGTCGAGGGGTGCGGTGGAGCAGCGCATGGGGAGCCCAGTCTTCCGCGTCTTCCGCGGAAAGGGCCCGCACCCGGGGCCGGCAGGGCACCTTTCGCCGCGTGACATCCGTTCGGCGCAATCTTAAGACATGGGGCAGCGTGTGGGGCGTAGGGTCGCGAATGGCCCGGACGGCGGCGTACGCATTTTCGCTGCCGATATCGTCAGGACCGTTAGGGGAAGAACGATGATGAGGTTTGCGAAGGTGCACGTGGTAGCGCTTGCGCTGACGGCCGCGACGGCCCTTGCCGCGATGGCGCAGGAAGGCCCGCTCGGTGTCTGGATCGACCACACCGGCCGCGGCGCGGTCGAGATTTCCGAATGCAACGGCGCGCTGTGCGGTAAAGTCGTGTGGGTCGCCGATCAGTCCAACGCCAAGGGATGCGGCCTCGAGATTCTCGGCAACGTGAGGCCGATGACCGATGGCAGCTATGACGAAGGCTGGATCTACGACCCCGACAAGGACGCCAAGTTCGATGTTCAGCTCATCCCCCTGCGCGACGGCACGCTGAAGGTGGTCGGCTACAAGGGCATCAAGTTTTTCAGCCAGAGCTTCATCTGGAGGCGCGCCCCGGCCGACCTGCCGCGCTGCACGAAATCCTGAGCCCCTGCACCGAAAATTCTCCGCACCGCTCGGCTCCCGACATTCCCCCGCGGGGCCTCAGGCGGGCCGGAATTTGCCGGCCCGCGCCGCGGCGTTGATAGATCCCGCTAAATGATCCGCCGCTCCATCAGACGCCGGAAGTGGAGCGTCGGATGTAACGTGTTCGCCGCCTCCGCCTGCCGGGGCAGCTCCCGTGGCGCAGGCACCGGCTTGCCGTGCGGAACGATGCGATCGCGGGCGATCATGACTCCCGGCGCTGTCAGCGCATCGTCGATGTGCGGGCTGTATCCGAACCGCTCGAAATCCTGCGCGAAGATGTCCCGCACGAGTTCTCGCGTCGCCTCGTCATAATACTGCGCAAGCTTACCGACGGCGTTGCGCGCGTGCGGCGAGTAGCTGCGCAGCTCGAAATGCGGGATCAGCTTGGAAACGAACGCGGCGATCGCACTGGCGTTCTCCAGATAGAACACGGCGTCGTACGCGACCTTCGGATAATTGAGATTGTAGTGCTGCGGCCGGAAATGGCCGTCCATGCGAGCAGGCTTGTAACGCTTCAGAGCGCGCAGAAAATCCGCGAAATCCGCCACCCGTTCCATCCGCTGGAACTCGCCGTATACGCGATGGTCCTGCCCGTCGACCTTGTCGAGATAGCCCGAGAGCGCCCGCGTATATGGATTGCGCACACTGGAGAAAACGTACCGCCGGCGGCAGGCCGATGGCGCAAGCCCGTATTGGCGCAAGCAGTCGTCGGCGGCATGGGCGCTCCCATCGCGCTGAAAGTCGACGCCGGCTTTTTCGTAGAGATGAGCCTGGGCCGATTTCAGACTCTGGTTGATGCTCGAGCACCCGGCCTTTGGATTTGCGACGTGAATGATAGGCAGCTCGGGCGTCCACCAGATCTGCATATCGGGCTGTATGCCGAACAGGCCCCCAACGCCCATTCGGAAATACTTGCGTGCATGGCGCACTGCGCTCCCTTCCCCCTGTTGGCGCACTCGCCTTTGACGCGAAGGCCCGGCGTCGTCCTTTCGAGAGGAAGCCAGCGTGGACCGGATGAACGCCCGTGCGGGGGCGCGGACACCTCGCGAAAAAGCAAATGCGGATGGCACTGCGAGGGGGAACGCAGAGGGGAGCGCGTTCCCGTCGCTTCGGATGTGCCGAAGAGGGCCGAAGGGGAATGGTGTGGCCGAAGCGCCGCGGTTTCGCGCTATGCGTGTGAAATGCGACCATGATCGCTTCGGATCCTATGCGTCCGAAGCGTGAATCATCGGTCTAATCGAGAGCCGCATCGCGACTCGAAAAAAAAAGCGATCGCGCTCTAGGCCGCGAGCTGTGAGCGGCCGCCGCCGGGTCCGCGCGCCCGCGGCCCCATGAAAAAGATGTCCGCGCGCGCGGCTTGCAGCGCCAGAAGGAAGCGCTGCGGATTGAAGCCCCGCTTCCCGTTGAGGCGCAGCGTGGCCGCGATCGCGAGCGCGGGCGCCATCACCGCAAAGCCATCCTCGAGCACCGCGCGTTGCAGCCGGCGCGTGGCGAAGACGGCCACGAGGTGGCGGAAGCGAACGAACGCCGCAAGCGCGCGCTGCGGGTCGGCATGGAAGCGGCGCTGGAAAATCATGCGCACCCGGTCGAGATCGGCTTCGGTGGCCCCGTGGAGCAGCACCAGTCCGCGTCCCGCCTTGACGAGTGAGCGCATGGCCGTCGCGAGATCGGCCGCGTCGGCGGTTGGAACATCGCTGAGATCGAAGGTCATAGCCATTGTCTCTACGCTCCGCGCGTCGGTTAATGGTTGCCGCCGCCGAAGGCGGTCCAGGGCGAGCCAGTCATAAGAATGATGTCCCGCGGGCGGCGGGCGCTAACGAGGAAGTCGACGTTGTGCCCCACGAGCTTGCCGTTGAGGTTGACGACCTCATCCTCGGCGAAGCGATACTTGGCGCCGTTGTCGGCTTCGATGACCCCGAAGCCGACTTGCGGGCTGAACTTCGTGATGCGTCCGTACATGGCACTCTCCGTAATCGATGCGGCCGTTTTTGGGTCGGCCGGTGACGACAGAATGTCCCAGGCCGGAGGATCGGCGCTGTTCCGCCAGTGACAGGATTTTCACGCTGTTTGAATCGCTTGGCAGGCCTTGGCGCCGGCGTGGGATCGGGTTGAACGAATGGCTCGCGAAGGCCGTAATTGAGGTGTAATGGAGGTCTCCGGCCAATACCGCGGACCGGCCGCGGACCAGCCGCGGACCGAGGGGAAACCGCCGGTGAGGGAACGGCCTCGGCACGCACATTCAGCCGCGGTTCAGAACGCTGCCGCTAGGGTTCGCAGATACGCTTCGGCGGTATGGTCAAGGTGAGGGCGATGACGAAGTCTATGCTGCGCGGTGTGGTCCCGGGTCTGGCGTTGCTCGGCGCCATCGTGGTGCAAGCTACCCCGGCGCTGGCAAGCTGCGACTGGTACGTCAAGACCTCGCTCGAGCAGCAGCAGCGCAACCTGAAGCTCAAGTGCGGATTCGCGGGAGCGGAATGGTCGGTGGACAAGGCCGCCCACGGCGCGTGGTGCGCTTCCGTCAGCCCCGATACCTCGCGCACCGCGGCGCAGAAGCGGGAAGCCGAGCTGGCCACCTGCGCGGCGAAGTAGCCTCCGGGCTCCCTCTCGCGCCGGGGCGATAAGGTTTCCACGCCCCAGTGCGGGCATTTGGCGTCCCTCTGCCGCATCGGGGTTGATCCGCCGCATTTCACAGTCCAATGCTGCGCCGCAACTTCATCGGCGCGGCGAAGGAAATGTCGGATCCAATCCTCATCGAAGTCACCCGCGGCTTGCTGGTCGAAAGCTGGCACCGGGGCGCGGTCGCGCTTGCCGCGCCGTCGGGCGCGCTGGCGCTGAAGCTCGGCGACGTCGATCGCCCCGTCTATCCGCGCTCGGCGGTGAAGGCGCTGCAGGCCCTGCCGTTGATCGAGACCGGCACGGCCGACCGCTTCGGCTTCGGGCCCGCGCAGATCGCGCTCGCGTGCGGCTCCCATGTGGGCACCGAACGCCATACCCAGCTCGCAGCTTCCATGCTGGAGCGTGCGGGGCTTGCTCCCGATGCGCTCGGCTGCGGTGCTCACGTGCCGCTCGGCGCAGCCGCGGCGAAGGAGCTGATCCTCGCGGGCTGCGCGCCGACGCAGCTTCACAACAACTGCTCCGGCAAGCACGCCGGCATGCTCGCCACCGCCGTGCACCTCGGTGAGACGACGCGCGATTACTGCGACATCGCCCATCCGGTGCAGCAGCGCGTCCACAGCGCCCTCTCGGAGATCTCCGGTCTGCCCCTCGGCGCCGACGTGCGCGGTATCGACGGCTGCTCGGTGCCGAACTGGGCAATGCCGTTGTCGGCCATGGCGCGCACGTTCGCGCGGCTCGTCACCGGAGAAGGCATGACACCGGAGCGGCGCGAGGCTGTTGCCCGCATTCTCGATGCCTGCTGGGAATATCCCGACATGGTCGCGGGCCGTAATCGCGCCGATACCGTCGTGATGCGCGCCCTGCCGCGGCAGGTTTTCATGAAGACGGGCGCCGAGGGCGTTTACTGCGGCGCCTTCCCGGAGCTCGGCCTCGGGTTCGCATTGAAGATCGAGGATGGTGCCAAGCGCGCCGCGGCCGGTGCGGCGATGGCCCTCGTCGAGCGGCTTTATCCCGTAGCGCGCGGCCTGATGCCCGTCGGGGCCATCAAGACGTGGCACGGCGTCGAGGTGGGTGAGGTGCGCTCTTCGGCCCTGTTCGAGGACGCCCTCGCGGGCCTGCCGTTCTAGACCATGATCGCTTCGGACCCCATCAGTCCGAAGCGTGAATCATCGGTCTGATTAAAAGACTAGCGCGCCTCGGAATGCCGCGAGCGACGGCGTGTGGGGCGGCGGGATTTGCCCCAGCGGGCCGAGGTCCATAATATCTCCGGCAAACTTTCAACCGATGTGTCAGCCATGGTCGACGCGGACCTGCCCATCTGCGTGGCAGCCCTCTACAAGTTCAGTGCCATCGACGACTGCGCGAAGGCGCGCGGCCCTCTCGCACGACTGTGCTGCGCGCAGGGCATCAAGGGCACGCTGCTGCTCGCGCCCGAGGGGATCAACGGCACCATCGCCGGACCGGATCATGCGATCGCCCGCGTGCTGGATCATGTTCGCGGCCTCGTCGGCGCAGAAAATCTCGAGGTGAAGTTTTCGCGCGCGAAGGAGCAGCCGTTCCACCGCATGAAAGTGCGCCTCAAGCGCGAGATCGTGACCATGGGCGAGCCCGGCATCGATCCGCGCCATAGCGTCGGCCGCTATGTCTCGCCGGAGGAATGGAACGCGCTGCTCGCCGAGCCGGGCACCATCCTCATCGATACGCGCAACGACTATGAGGTGGCGATCGGCACCTTTACCGGCGCCATCAACCCGCGGACGAAAACCTTTCGCGAATTTCCCGCCTGGTTCAGGGCCGAGCGCGAGCGCCTCGTGGCAAAAGGCGAGGCGCCGAAAGTCGCCATGTTCTGCACCGGCGGCATTCGCTGCGAGAAGGCGACGTCGTTCCTGAGGTCGGAGGGCATTGACGAGGTCTATCACCTCCAGGGTGGCATCCTGAAATATCTCGAAACGGTGCCGCAGGCGCAAAGCCTGTGGGAGGGCGAGTGTTTCGTGTTCGACGAGCGCGTGGCGGTCGGCCACGGCCTCGAGCTCGGCAGCTATACGCTGTGCCGCGCGTGCCGCCGCCCGTTGAGCGAGAGCGATTGCGCTTCCGAGCTCTACGAGGAGGGCGTCAGCTGCGCCACCTGTTACGCCGAGCGCAGCGAGGAACAGCGTGCGGGCTACCGGGAGCGCCATCGCCAGGAGAGCATTGCGGCGGCGCGGGGCGAGGCGCACGTCGGCGCCACGCTGCGCCCATCGCAAGAGCACGAAAGCTAGAGTGCTTCCGGAAAAGTGGGCACCGGTTTTCCGATAAGAAGCACGATCAAGAGTGAGTGCTTCCGGAAAAGTGGGAACCGGTTTTCCGATAAGAAGCACGACCAAGAGTGAGTGCTTCCGGAAAAGTGGGCACCGGTTTTCCGATGAGAAGCACGAGTAGATGGAGAGTGCTTCCGGAAAAGTGTGCACCGGTTTTCCGATCAGAAGCCGGGCAATCAAAAAGATAGAGGCGTGCTGCGATTCAACGCAAAGCAGAACGGCTCTAAGGCCCACTCGGGCTTAGGGCGCTTCGGGCGCAGGCGCGTTCGCCTCACACCGACAGATTTCCCGCAATCGCGAGCCGCTTGTCGCCGCTGTCGCCATAGGCGAGGTCGGCCCCCACCGGATTGCCGTTGCCGTCCATGGCACGGATAGCGCCCAGCTCGGCGCCGGAAATCATGTTGTTGGCGAGCAGGCACGCGCCCGCCGATCCGTCGTTCGATACGAGAATGCCGACGCGTGACGCACGCACGAGGTTCGAGGTCGCTACGATCTCGCGCATGAACGCGCCCCAGCCGACGACGATGCCTGCGGTCGGCGCGCGCTCGATGACATTGCCGGTGACGGCGCTGTCGGCTTCGACGGTGATGCCGTGGCCGCGCTTGTCGACCGGCTCGTGCTCGCGCCGGAACAGGTTGCGCACGAGGTTGCCTTGCACCACCGCGAGCCGTCCGCCCTCGTTGAAGTTGGTGACGGTGATGCCGGTCGCCGCGGTGTCGACGAGGTTGTTTGCGATCAGTGCGCCCTCGAACCCGAACTCCGCATAGAGCGCCACTTCGCCGAGGCGTGCGCAGGAATTGCCGAGGATCTGGATGTCGTTGGCCGCATTCCCGCGCACCGCGCTGAAGGCGCAGTCGGTGATGCGGTTGCCGGAGACGAGCACCGCCGCGGCGCGAAATACGTTGATGCCATTGCCGTTCTGGCCCGTGCCGCCGCCATCGGCGCGGATGCGCACGATGCGGTTGCCGGTAACGATGCTGCCGTCCTCGCCGGGCTCGGAACGCCACACCTGAATGCCGTTGTTGCCGCAGTCCGCGATGTCGTTGTGAAGGATCTCCAGGCCCGCCGCATCGAGACTGCGGATGGCCGCCTGCACGGCGTTGTCGATCGAGCAGTCGGCGATGGTGCCCGATGATGCGTTGAGCGCGATGCCGTTGGCGGGGCTGCGTGTCAGCCGCAGATGACGCAGCCGCACGCGAGTGCAGCGCGTGAGGTCGACGAGGCCGTCGGCATCCGCGAGCGCCCGGTAGGCGCCATCGAGGGAAACGCCTTCGATGGTGATGTCACTGGCGTCCTCCGCGGTGATGAAACTGCCGGCGCCCGCATGTTCCAGCACCGTTGCGCCCGCCGCACCGATGAGCCTCGCGCCGCTGCGCAGCTTCAGCGCGCCGATGCGGAAGTGACCCGCCGGCAGCTCCAGCGGGGCGCCGCGCGCTGTCGCGGCATCGAGCGCAACCTGCAGCACGGGCGCCTGGTCGATGGCGCTGCCCGAGACGAGCCCGATATCGCCGGCGTCCGCGCCCCTCGATCGCGCCGAAGCGTCCCGCGCCCCTGCGCCGATCGCACCGGCAGCGACGCCGGCCGCCAGTCCGGCCGATAGAATATCCCGCCGGTCGTATCCCATGCTCGCGTCGTCCTGCTGAGTTGCTTCGCCGTATCGGCGTATTTGAAGCAAGTCTGAGGCCAGCACGGGTTAATGGAGATTTAGACCGCCCCGCCCTCGAGGCAGGCGGCGATGATTTCGAGCCCGCCGGCCATCGCGCCGGTCCACGTCAGATGCCCGTCCTCGAACGGCCCGCTGGCGTCAGAGAGCCAATTCGGCACATGGATGAATCCGGCCGTGAAAGGCCGTGGCGCGGCGGCGGCGGTCACCAGCGACTGGTAGAGCACCGCATTGCAGAGATAGTCGCCCGCATCGTTCGACGTGCAACACGGGATGTCCGCGCGCCGCAGCCGCGCCATGATGGCGTCCACCGGTATCGTCGCGGAAAGAGCTTCGGGCCCCGTCGGCAGGATGCGCGGCATGGCCGGCAGTGCGCCCTCGGCATCGCTCCGCGGAGCGCAGACGTTGCGCCCGAGCTGCTCGATGCGGAAGCCCTTCGCGGTGCTCGAAACGCCGAAATGCAGAGCGAGCCGCGGCGGCCTGCGCCCCAGGATGGCACCGAGACGCTCCGGTGCACGCATCCAGGCGACGGGCAGTACCTCGTCGACGATGTCGTAATCGGAAAAGAGCACGCGCGCCGCCTTGGCGAGCTTCGGCACCAGCTCCGCCGTCAGGTTCTCGGCCACCCCCGGAAAGGGGCCGAACCCGGTCAGCAGAACGGTTTCGCGGGACTTTGCCAAGGTTGTCTCGCTGAATGGCGAAGCGCAGCCGGGACGCCGTCAGGCGCCCGCGCCGATGAGCGACATTATCTCGTCGACGGCGAGCGTCGGCAACAGCCGCCCCTGGCGCACGTCGTCCTCGATCCCCGCCATGCGCGCGGCAACGCGCGGATTGGCATGCACCATTTCCATGATGCGGTCGGAAAGCATGTCGTGCATCCAGGCGACCGCCTGGCGCTGGCGCCGCTCCGCAAGCTCGCCCGTCTCGCCGAGCGCTTTGCGGTGGGCGAGGATTTGCTCCCACAGCTTGTCGAGACCCTTGTTCTCGCGCCCCGAGATGGTGATCACCGGCGGCGTCCAGGCGGGGGATGACGGCGTCAGGATCTGCATCGCCCCACGGTAGTCCGCCGCCGCGCGCTCCGCCCGCAAGACGTTGTCGCCATCGGCCTTGTTGATGGCGATCATATCGGCGATCTCGATGATGCCCTTCTTGATGCCCTGAAGATCATCGCCGCCGCCGGCCAGCAGCAGCACGAGGAAGAAATCGACCATGTCGGCGACCGCGATCTCCGACTGGCCCACGCCCACCGTCTCCACGATGATGACATCGAACCCCGCCGCTTCGCACAGCGCCATCGTCTCGCGCGTCTTGCGCGTGACGCCGCCCAGCGTGCACGAGCTCGGCGACGGCCGGATGAAGGCGCGCGGCTCCTGCGCCAGCTGGCTCATCCGCGTCTTGTCGCCGAGGATCGAGCCGCCCGTGCGCTTCGACGTTGGGTCGACCGCGAGCACCGCTACGCTCAAGCCGGCGTTGACGATATTCATGCCGAACATGTCGATCGTCGTCGACTTGCCGACCCCCGGCACGCCCGTCACGCCGAGCCGCATCGCGCCGCCGGTATGGGGTAGCAGCGCCTGCAGCAGCTTCTGGGCCATGGCCGAATGCGCGGGCTTGGTGCTCTCGACCAGTGTGATGGCGCGCGCCAGCATGGCCCGGTCGCCCGCCCGCACGCCTTCGATGTAGGCGTCGATGGGTGGGGGAGAAACGGCGACTGGCTGCATGGGAAAAACCTCCTTGGGCGCGTGCCCGTAGATAGTTGGATGGTCACGAAGTCCGCAAGCGCGTCACGCGGACGCCACTGTGCCCGCGCGCAGCTTGCCCGGCACGCCGCCGAACCATAGTGTGCCCGCCCAGAGGAAGGGACAGCGGGGGAAGGGGCGCGATGTCTGCCTTTGTCTGGGCCGCGCTCGCGGCGGTGGTGTTGCTGCTGGTTTACCTGATAGCCCGCCACGCCACGAATGACACCTCCCGCACGGTGCGGGTTTTGGCGCGCGGCGGAGCACTCGCGGCCGTAGGCGTCGCCTTTGCGGCGATGATGCTCTTTTCCCCGACGTTGAACCGTCTGCACGATTCGCAGGTTTCCTCGCCCATCGAGGACCAAATCCGCCACGCCACGCAGGATGAGGCGGCGCAATCGGTGCGGCGGAAAGCGGCAGACGCCGATCGCCTCACGGCCTCCGGCGAGACCGGGCCGACCGATTGGCAGGTGGTGCCCGTGTTCTACGGCACGGACCGCGAGGTGCAGGCTGGAGGAACGCGTCTGCAATACAACTCCGAGCGCGGCCGCCGGCTCGAGCTCGGCCGGGCCATGGTGACCGTTCCCAAAATCCACGCCATCCCCAATATCGAGCGGCCTTGGGTGGTGAAGATCCCCTATTTCGACGTCACGATCTACGAGCAGGCGGAAGATCCGGCCAAGCACTTCACCGTGCAGGATATCCGCAAGCTCTCCGAGGCCGATTTTCTCGACATGGTGCGCCGGCGCATTGCGGCTTCCGACCGCTACAGGGATCACGCCCTCGTCTTCGTGCACGGCTACAACACGTCGTTCGACCACGCGATCTATCGCACGGCGCAGATCGCCTACGATCTCAAATTCGATGGCGCAGCTTTTCTCTATAGCTGGCCATCCGGCGGTGCGGTGGCGAGCTACACCTACGACAGGGAAAGTGCGCAGGCATCCGAGCCGTACATGCGCCGGTTCCTCGAGCTTGTCGTCAAAGAGACGGGAGCGAAATCGGTCAGCATCATCGCCCATTCCATGGGCAACCAGCCGCTGCTCGATGTCCTCAAGGATATGCGCTCCGGTGGACCCGGCGAGGTAACGATCAATGAGGTCATCCTCGCCGCGCCCGACGTCGACGCCGACAACTTCGCGAACGTCGCGCAACGCATCGAGGGCATCTCCCGCGGCGTCACGCTCTATGCCGCCGCGAACGACCGCGCGCTTATCGTATCGCGCAGCTTCTGGCGCAATCCCCGCGCCGGCGACGTTCCCCCGACGGGTCCGCTCATCGTGCCCGGCGTCGAAACCATCGATATAACCGCCGTTTCCACCGACAGCTTTTCGCTCAACCACTCCGGTTACGCAGAGAACAACGATCTGTTGCAGGACATCGGTAAGCTCATCCTCAGCGGCTTGAGGCCGCCCGAGGAGCGGTTGCCGGCCCTGCGGCGCACACCATCGCCGAAGGGCGACTACTGGCGCTATACGCCCTAAGGGAGCCACAGCCCGGGAGTAATGCGGCACACAGATTTTTCGCCGCCAGTTGAAGGAATTTATTCCGTGTCCGCCCGCCAAACGATTGCTGCAACGGCCCTTTTCCTGCTGCTCACACTGTTCAGCGCCCTGACGCGCGATGGCGCCGCGGCGGAGGAGCGCTGGCCGCCCTGGCAGAGCTACACCGAAGCCGAGGACGCCGCGCGCCAGAAGGCCCTGCAGCGGAAAAGGACGGCGGCGCCGAACCTTATGCTGCTCAACCGGCGCATCGCGCAGCTCAAGAAAGCGGGGAAATACGCTCAGGCTGTTCTGTTGGCGCAGCAGGCCGTGGCGCTCGCGGAGAGGAAGGGTGCCGACAGCATCGAGGTGGCCGTTGCTCTCGATACGCTCGCCGACCTCTACGAAGCCCAGAAGCGGTATGCCGATGCCGAGCCGCTGTTGAAGCGCTCGCTCGCCATTCGCGACAAGATCAAGGGGCAGCCCGGAGCCGCCGCCGTGCGCGTGCGGCTCGCCGCCGTATACGAGGCGCAGGGCCGGACGGGCGATGCGCAGGCGCTGCGCGATGCGGATGCCGAGGGCAAACCCGGAGCGGGCCGGGGCGTCGTTGCCGCAAAGCCCGGCGGCGAGCCCGCCCCGGCGGCGAAGGAAGACGGCAAGACCGACGGCGCGGCAGAACCGGGAGCGGGCGGGCAAGCCTCGAATGCCGAACGCGAGCGGGCGATGCAGGAGTTCGAGCGAAGCATGCGTGCCGCGCAGGCGCAGCGTCAGATGGAGCAGGGCCGCCAGGCGGAGGAAAGACGCCTGAGTCGCACCCCCGGGTATTCCCCGCAGGGCTATGCCGCGCGCCGGCCTGCGCCGCCGAGCGCGGTGGCTCCCCCTTCAACGGCCCCGTCGAACGGCGCTGGGATGGGCGCACCGCCGCCCGCACCTGCGCCCGCGCCGGATCAGCAGGCCGCCAAACCGGGCAGCGGAGAGCAGCAAGCACCGGCATTGAGTGGCGGCGCGCCCGAGCCGCGCCCGGATGGCAGGGCGCACCGTTCACTGCCCCGCAACGGCAGCGGTGGCGCTGCCCCGCCGGCGTCCGCGCCAGAGCCCTCCGGCGGTGGCGGTCCGCCCGACCTCGCCGCCGCCCCGCCGCCACCTCCTGCTGCTGCGGCTGCACCACCTCCCGCAGCGGCCCCGGCGCCGCCGCCAGCAGCCGCGCTGGAGGTCGAAGAGCCGGCCGCCGGGAGCGAGGTGTCCGAGCCCGGGCCGGTGACCGTGACGCGGGAGTCTCCATCCGGCGGCGCCCTCGCACCCGCCCAATCGCCCGATTGGCAGGTGGTGCCGATCTATTGGGGAACGGATCGTGCCGTGCAGCCCAATGCCCAGCGTCTCGTGTTTGGCTCCGACCGGGCCCGCAAGCTGCAACTCGGCATGGCGGAAGTCACGGTACCCAAGGTGCACGAGGTGCCGAACGTCGAGCGCCCCTGGGTGGTGAAAATTCCCTATTTCGACGTGACGATCTACGCCGAGAAGGAGGATCCGGCGAAGCACTTCACGGTGCAGCAGATCAAGGCGCTGACCCGCGAGGAGCTGCTCGCGCAGGTGAAGGCGCGTCTTGCCTCATCGCACGCGTTCAAGGACCAGGCGCTGGTCTTCGTGCACGGCTACAACACCTCGTTCGACAACGCGCTCTATCGCACGGCCCAGATTGCCTACGATCTCGATTTCGACGGCGCACCGTTCCTCTATAGCTGGCCTTCGGGTGGGGCCGTGGCGAGCTACACCTACGACCGTGAAAGCGCGCAGGCTTCCGAGCCCTATCTGCGCGAATTTCTCGAGATGGTCGTGAAAGAGACCGGCGCCAAGCAGGTGAGCATCATCGCGCATTCGATGGGCAACCAGCCGGTGATGGACGTGCTGCGCGACATGCGCTCGGCAGCGCCGGAGGGCGTCGAGATCAGCCAGGTGATCCTCGCCGCGCCCGATGTCGACGCCGACAGCTTCTCCAACCTCGCCAAGACCATCAAGGGGCTTGCGAAGAACGTGACGCTCTATGTCGCCTCGAACGACCGCGCGCTCATCGTCTCGCGCAACTTCTGGGGCAGCTACCGGGCGGGCGACGTGCCGCCGAAGGGTCCGCTCATCCTACCCGGCATCGACACCATCGACGTGACTGCCGCTTCGACCGACACCTTCGCCATCAACCATTCGGGCTATGCCTCGAACAACCGGCTGCTGGAGGATATCGGCGAGCTGCTGCGCACGGGACTGCGCCCGCCGGAGCTGCGGCCACTGAAGTTCGGCAAGGTGACGACAGACGGCGGAGACTACTGGCGCTACGTTCCCGCGCCATAGAGTGCTTCCGGAAAAGTGGGCACCGGTTTTCCGATGAGAAGCACGGTTGATAGAGAGTGCTTCCGGAAAAGTGGGCACCGGTTTTCCGGTTAGAGGCACGACCAAACAAATCGTCGAGAGCCGTTCTGGTTTCTAACTAAACCGGAACGGATCTAGGAGAGGCTTGCGCCCCCCCAGCGTCCTTGCCCGGACGCATCGACACACACGCGCGATCGGTCATGGGCGGAGCCGTTCCGGCCGGCGCTGAGCCCCCGGCCGGGTCATCCGTCTATTCAGGTGGGAGCCGTTCGGGATGTCTTTCACACTTCCCGCTACGCCACCCCATTCGAGCCGAGCCATTTTGGCCCGGTTCTAGGCCCCTCGGCTGCGCCATCTCTCCATTCGCCTTCAAGTCGAAGGAATTAATTTACCGCCACTTGCGAAGCTCCTCCCTTCCGGTCGTGTGCCGGCCGAGAAGTATTCATCTGCCGGCTTCCCCCGGCGCGTTGCGGTGTGATTCATGCGTTGGCAGCGGTTTGATCGCGACGATCGTTTCTCCGGCAAACTGCGTTCTTGGCGGCGGCTCACGTCGCCCTTCGCTTTCGCCTCCTGTCTGGCTGGCGCCGCGGTCCTTCTTTCTGCGGCCACCCCGGCCCCTGCCGAGTCCGATACGGTCGTCGAGGGCGGCAAGGCGGTCGAGGTCGAGCCTCAATCCGAGCGGGGAATGTCGGCATCGAATCCGCGCGTGCGCGGGCTCCTCGACGCCAACCCGCAGGATTTCGTCACCATCTGCGTCGCCGGTTGCTCCGGCAAACCGCGCATCGTCCAGATGCTGCCCAAGCCCTACGAGGGCCGCGCCGGTTCCATGCGGACCACCGCAGGCGGCGCCGACCATGGGGCCGGGCCCGATGATGCCGTGACCTGCATGGCCGGGTGCGGCGGCCGCCCCGGCCAGATCGTCCAGCGCATGTCGGAGCTGCCACCGGCCAAGGCGTCCCCGCGACCTAAAAAAGAGAGCTGGGAGCAAGAGCTTATGGATAAGCTGCCGTAATCGGCGCTCGCCTCTTCCTGCCTGGTGTCGCCGCGCCTCCGCTACGGATCGGGATCGCCTGCCACCGGTCGGCGCTGCTGACACGCCACCGATGAGATCTCCCGTCCCAGCCGCGACGACGTTCAGCCTTGCCCATCGGGCTCGCCTCGTTCAAAAGAACGGCCCTCGACAGAGGGACCAGAGGGAAAGGCTTCGGGCGCAGGCATGGGCGCAGCGCAACCGGCAAATTTCGAGGCGCTCGAGGCGCAGGCGCGTACGCTGCTGGCGGTGTTCATCGCCGCCGGCTACGAGGCCGTCGCCCCCGATGTCATCCAGCCCGCCGGCGTCTTCCTCGACGTCGTCGGCGAGGCCCTGCGCGGCCGCACCTATGTCTTCACCGATCTCAACGGCGAGGAGCTGTGCCTGCGGCCCGACCTCACGGTGCCCACCTGCCGGCTCTATCTCCAGCGCCACCCCGCAGCCGACCGCGAGGCCTTCTACAGCTACAACGGCACGGCCTTCCGCTTTCAGCCCGCCGGGGCCGATGCCTCCCATCCGCGCGAGTTCCGCCAGGCGGGCATCGAAGCCTTCGGCGGCACCGACGCCGCCGAGGCGGATGCACGCACGCTGGTGCTGATGCTGCGCGCCCTGCAGCAGGCCGGCCTCGACCGCCGGCGGCTCCACATCGGCGACGTGGGTCTGTTCGATGCTCTCCTCGAAGCCGCGAAAATGCCCGAGCGCTGGCGTCGCCGCCTGCGCCATCATTTCTGGCGTCCCGAAGCGCTGCACGCCGAGCTGCGCCGTCTCTCGACGGAGCCCGCCCGTTCCGCCGCCGCGTTCCCGCGCGCCCTGATCGACGCCCTCGACCCCGATGACAGTGCCGGCGCCGAGGCCCTCGTTGCCGCCCATCTCGAGCAGCAGGGCATCGAGCTGATCGGCGTGCGCTCCGCCGCGGAGATCGCCGAGGGACTGCTCGCCGTCGCCGCCGACGCAAAGGCCCCTCCGCTGAAACCGGAGACTGCCACCCTGATCGAGAGCTACGTGAGGACGCGCTTGCCCGCCTGTGAGGTCGCCGCCGCACTGCGCAAGCTGCAAGCGGCAGCGGGCGAAGCCTTCACCCGCGCCATCGACACCTACGAGCGCCGCCTCGGCCTGCTGCGCGACAGCGGCGTCGATATCGAGGCCGCTGAGTTTTCCGCCGAGTTCGGCCGCAACGTCGGCTACTACACGGGCTTCGTGTTCGAGGTCGTATCCGATGCGCTGGGCACCGCGAGCCCTGTCGCCGGCGGCGGGCGATACGACGGCCTGCTGAAGGCGGTCGGCGCGCCGCGCAATGTGCCGGCGGTGGGCGGGGCCGTTCACACCGAACGCCTGCTCGCCGTCGTGCGCGGAGGCAAGCGATGAGCGCGCGCCTGACATTCGCCGTCCCCTCGAAGGGGCGCCTGATGGAGCAGACGGCCGAGTTCCTCGGCAAGTCGGGTCTCACGCTGCGCAAGGTCGGCCCGGAGCGCGGCTACCGCGGCGAGATCGAAGGCATAGACGATATCGACGTCGCCTTCATTTCCGCATCCGAGATCGTGAGCGCGCTGAACAACGGCCGCGCCCACATCGGGGTCACGGGCGAGGATCTCGTGCGCGAGAACATCGTCAACGCCGACGAGCGGGTAGAGCTCCTCAAACCCCTCGGCTTCGGCCATGCCGATGTCGTCGTCGCCGTGCCCGCGTGCTGGATCGACGTCAATGACGTCGCCGATCTCGAAGCTGCCGCTTCGGCCTTCCGCCGTCAGCACGGGCGTCCGTTCCGTGTCGCCACGAAATACATCAACCTCGCGCGCCGCTTCCTGTCCGGGAAGGGCCTTGCCGACTATCGCATCGTCGAGAGCCTCGGTGCCACCGAAGGCACGCCCGCCGCCGGCACCGCCGACCTCATCGTCGACATCACCTCCACCGGCGCCACGCTCGTTGCCAACGGTCTCAAGGTGCTGGCCGACGGCGTGATCCTGCGCTCGCAGGCAAACCTCGTGGCCTCCAAGGTCGCCGACTGGCCCGCGGATGCGAAAAAGGCGCGCGATGATCTCTTCGCGCGCCTCGGGATCGTCTCGAACTCTCGCTGAAATCGGCGGGCCGAGGCGATCAGCGATCCGGCCGCACGAACGCCTCCACGCGCATGCCCGGCAACAGCGGCACCTTGCCGTCGAGGTTGATCGTCATCTCCAGCACCTCGATATCGGATGGCCGGCGCGGGCCGCGCGCGGAGATGCGTGGCGTCGCCATCGTCGGCGCGAGCTCGGCGATGGTGCCCTCGAAGTCGCGGCCCGGATAGTTGATCGAACGCACGAAGGCCTTCTGGCCCACCTTGATCTTCGCCACGTCGCCGTCGTCGACCTCCGCCTTCACGCGCACCACCGACATATCGCCGACGACGGCCAGAGGATGCTCGGGCGAGGGCGCAACGATCTCTCCGCGCTTGGCGTTGAGCTGCAACACGGTGCCCGCGCGTGGCGTGCGTATGCGCGTCTTGTCGAGCTGGGAGGCGGCGAGGGCGACGTTGGCGCGCGCCGACGTGAGCGCCGATTCCGACTGGTTCGGAGCGGGCAGGTTCGCCTTGGCCTGCGCCTGGGCATAGGCGAGACGCTCGCGCTCGACACGTTCCTGCGCCTTGGCGAGGCGGCGGCGGGCATCGGCAAGCTGCTGCTCGCTCGTGCCGCCCCGCCGTTTCCCGGTCAGCGCCGCATCGAGCTCGAACCGCGCACCGATCACCTCGCGCTCGGCGGAATAGACGTTGTCCTCGCCCTTGGTCACGTCCTCCCGTCCCGCTGTTGCCTGCTCGGCGTCGCGCTGGCGCTTGCGCAAGCCCGCCTCGGCTTCCGCGGCTGCAAGGCGCGCGCGCGCCTCTTCGTCATCGAGCCGAATGAGCAGCTCGCCTTCCTCGACCTTGTCGTTCACATCGACCGTGACGTCGGCAACCTGGCCGAGGATTGCGGCGCCGATGTTGACCTCGCCCGATCCCGGCTCGACGCGGCCCGGTGCGGCGGCGACCCACTGCGGACCCTTTTTCTCGTCGGATGATTTGCTCGTCGTCTTCTTGTCACCGGCGAAGTAGCTGGTCTCGCTCACCAGGTATCCGCCCACGGCCGCCGCCACGAGCGCAGCGAGAATAACGAATGCTCTAAGCATGGCGTCTGATCCTGTAGCGGCTGGCGGCCGACTTCGTCGGCCGGGTTGGGTCGTTGTCCGGCTTGTCCTGCGCCGCGCCGTCGAGAGGTTCGGCGGTGGCAGCGTCCGCATGCGGGTCGGGGTAAGTGGCGTTGGCACCTTTCTTCGGGCGCTCGTCACTTTGGATGCGCCCGTCCTCGATGCGCACGATGCGATCTGCATAGGGCAACGTGCGGTGATCGTGTGTTACCGCGAGAACAGC
>DASRYA010000150.1:0-7473 GCA_035687305.1 Hyphomicrobium sp.
CGACGTTCTCGTCCAACGTTGCGCGGGTGAAGGCGGTGGCGGAAGCAGCTCACGCGGCCGGACGCGAGCTCGTCGTTGCCGGGCGCGCGCTGCATCGCGTGATCGAGGTGGCCCGCGAAACCGGCTACCTGCCGCAGGGCTTGCGCCATCACGACCAGGACCAGTTCACCTATATCGAGCGCTCGGACATCGTGCTCCTGTGCACCGGCAGCCAGGGCGAGCCGCGCGCGGCGCTTGCCCGCATTGCCGAGGAAGAGCACCCCGACGTGTCGCTCGCCAAGGGCGACATGGTGATCTTTTCCTCGCGCACCATCCCGGGCAACGAGAAGGCCGTCGGCCGGATCCAGAACAACCTTGCCCGCAACGGCTGCGAGGTCGTCACCGACAACGAGGCGCTGGTGCATGTCTCGGGGCATCCCCGGCGCGATGAGCTGCGCCAGATGTACCGCTGGCTGCGCCCGCGGATCGCGGTCCCCATGCACGGCGAGGCACGGCACCTGAAGGCACAGGCCGAGCTGGCGCGCGAGATGGGCGTCAAGACGGTGTTCACGCTAACCGATGGCGAGATCCTACGCCTGGCGCCCGATCCGGCCGTAGTCGATGACGCACCCGTAGGGCGCGTGTTCCGTGACGGCCGTCTTCTGGTGCCCGAGGGTGATGGCCCGGTGCGCGCGCGGCGCAAGCTTTCCATCGTGGGCGTCGTCGCCGTCAGCCTCTGCCTGTCGCGCAAGGGCTCCGTGATGGCCGATCCGCAGGTCGTCCTCGACGGCGTGCCGGACGAGACCGCCAATGGCGAGGAGATGATCGACGTGGTGCTCGACGCGGTCGATGGCACCCTGCGCTCGATCCCCCAGAAGAACCGCAAGAACCCCGATCTCGTAGCTGAGGCCGTGCGGCGCTCGGTGCGGGCGGCCGTGAACGGGGCTTGGGGCAAGAAGCCCATTTGCCATGTCCTCGTGAACGTGATCGATAAGGGCTGAGAAAAGCTGCCGAACGCAGCGGGCGGCTTGCCGGGGATAGAGCCCCTGCTTGAGCCCCGCTCCGACGGTAGCCTTTGCCACGCAACCGGGAACCCAACGCAGGCCTGCCCGGCCGACCCACAGTGCAGAGGAAGCACGCATGATCGGACGTCTCAATCACGTTGCCATCGCGGTGAGGGATCTCGCCGCCGCCACCGCCGTCTATCGCGATGCCCTCGGTGCCGAGGTGACGCCGCCGCTGCCCCAGCCCGAGCACGGGGTGACGGTCGTATTCATCACGCTTCCCAACACCAAGATCGAGCTGCTGGAGCCGATGGGCGAAAGCTCTCCCATCGCCAAGTTCCTGGAGAAGAGCCCGGACGGCGGGATCCATCACGTCTGCTACGAGGTGGACGATATCCTGGCCGCCCGCGACAAGCTGAAGGCGCAGGGCGCCCGCGTGCTGGGTGACGGGACGCCGAAGATCGGCGCGCATGGCAAGCCGGTCCTGTTCCTGCATCCGAAGGATTTCTGCGGCACGCTCGTTGAGTTGGAGCAGGCCTGAGAGGCCGCGGCATACGGGTAGGAGAGTGGCATGGACGGCGTGATGGCGGTGGCGATCTACATCTTCATCTGGTGGATCGTGCTGTTCGCGGTGCTGCCGTTTGGCGTGCGTACGCAGGAGGAAGAGGGCCACGTGGTGCCCGGCACCGTCGAGAGTGCCCCCGCCAAGCCCCGCCTTCTGCGCATTTTCGTGATCAACACCGCGGTTGCGACCGTGGTGTTCGCGCTCGTCTATGCGGCGATCAGCTATCGCATCGTGACGCCGGAGAGCTTTCCCTGGTAATCGCGGCTGTGTGATCCCGCCTGGAAAGTGCGGGCGGGCACGCCCCGCCTGGACGCGCAGCATTCGGCCTCAGCTACGGCACGAAGACGCCAGACCGCGAAAGCGCCCGGGCATGCAAATGTGCCCAGAAAATAAGCGCCCCAGAACGCACTCCAGAAAATGAAAGCATCGGAAAATAAACGCGCAAAGAGCAAGGTCCATTGAACCTTGCTCTTGCGCGCTTTGTCGTTTTTCTTTGCGGAGCTCTCTGGCGCGCATGGCGCGGCAGGCTCTACGCATTCGCCGTTTCTAAACTACCTCAGTGGGTAGTCATGCCGACGAACATCTTCCCTAGACTTGGGCTGTCTGTCGTCTGTTCCGACGACTTATGACCCACCCTGATGGCGAGTACGTTTACTCGACACGCGGCCATCTGTCACGCGGCTTCATGCGCGGATCGCAAAAAAAATTTTCGTAGCCAGCATTGCAATTTGCGGGTGCCCGCTCACTGGGCGAAACCCTGACGAACGTCACGACCGGCCGCCACGGTTACCGGCCGCGCGGTGCCCGAAAAATGCCCACATGCAGCGTGCGCGTGCAGGATTGCGCGCCGCACGGTTTAACGCTACCAGCCGCGCAGTGGGGCTTGACCAGCCCGCAATCCCGGCGCCGGTGTCGCCACCGTTGCCGCCCAACTGCCGGCCTGCAAAAATGCTTCCCATCGCCCTTGCCCGCCCTTCACCGTACCGATCGCTGGCTCCGGCCGTAACCTTCACGGGGGCGGACCGATGAGCAAGCGCGCGCTACCCGTCACCCGCGAGGAAAACTTCCCCGAGTGGTACCAGGCCGCCGTGCGCGACGGCGACATGGCCGAGACGAGCCCCGTACGCGGCTGCATGGTCATCAAGCCGTGGGGCTGGGGGGTATGGGAACGCATCCAGGCGGAACTCGATGCGCGGATCAAAGAGACCGGCCACGACAACTGCTATTTCCCGCTCTTCATCCCGATGAGCTTCATCGCCAAGGAAGCGGAGCACGTCGAGGGCTTCGCCAAGGAAATGGCGGTCGTCACGCACCACCGCTTGAAGAACGAGAACGGTCAGCTCGTCGTCGATCCCACCGCGAAGCTCGAGGAGCCGCTGATCGTGCGGCCGACGTCCGAGACGATCATCGGCGACGCATTCCAGCGCTGGATCAAGAGCTATCGCGACCTGCCGCTGCTCATCAACCAGTGGGCCAACGTGGTGCGCTGGGAGATGCGCACGCGACTGTTCCTGCGCACGGCGGAATTCCTCTGGCAGGAAGGCCATACCGCGCACGCCGACCGCGACGACGCGATGGGCGAGACGCTGAAGATGCTGGAGGTCTATCGCGAGTTCGCCGAGAACGTGCTGGCAATGCCGGTGGTCGCGGGCGAGAAGCCGGCGAACGAGCGCTTCCCGGGCGCCGACAACACCTATTCCATCGAAGCGATGATGCAGGACGGCAAGGCCCTGCAGGCCGGCACCTCCCATTACCTCGGCACGCACTTCGCCGAGGCGCAGAACATCCAGTTCCAGAGCAAGGAAGGCCAGCTCGAATACTGCCACACGACGAGCTGGGGTGTTTCCACGCGCCTCATCGGCGGCGTCATCATGACCCACGGCGACGACGACGGCCTCAGGATGCCGCCGAGGATCGCGCCGCGGCAGATCGTGATCGTGCCGATGCTGCGCGATAAGCCCGAGGACGGGGAGCTTCTCGATTACTGTCGTGGCATCGAGAAGGAGCTGAAGGCGCAGGGCGTCCGGGTTCTCGTCGATGCCAAGCCGATCAAGTCGGCGGAGAAGCGTTGGAACTGGGTGCGCCGGGGTGCGCCGGTGATCGTCGAGATCGGCGGCCGGGATGCGGCCGGAGGCAATGTCACCTACATGCGGCGCGACGCGCTACGTGACGGCGACAAGATCGTCTCCCACACGGCGCCCCGGGCGGAGTTCGTCGCCGGAGCGGCGGCATTGCTGGACGACATCCAGGCAAGGCTTTTTGCCGAGGCCAAGGCGCGGCTCGATGGCAATATCGTGCGCGGCCTCACGTCCTTCGACGAGCTGGCCGACTACTTCGGGGCAGCGGAGGGCGAGGACGAGGGCGGTGCCTTCAAGGGCTGGGTCGAGGTGGCATGGTCGAAGCCCGAAGGTGAGACGCTGGAGGCGATTGCGGAGCGCCTCAAAGCGCTTAAGCTCACCATACGGAATGCCCCCCTTAACCAAGAGCCGGCGCAGGGGACGTGCCTTTTCACCGGCGAGCCGGCACGCGAATATGTGCTGATCGGGCGCGCCTACTAGGGTAATGGATGCAGGGCGTCGAAGTGCATCGACGCAACGGCCGTCAGGGGACTTCGGGGCCTGCCCTTGCGCAACGCAATCTGGCCTGAATGCCCGGGTAGCTCTGCTGCACCGGCCAGAAAGAGCGAGGGAGTTTCGGGGGGATGACAGCCGCTGTCGCTGACACCAAACCGTTTTCGCCGTTCGAGTGGATGCTGGCGACACGCTACTTGAGAGCGCGGCGCAAGGAAGGCTTCATTTCCGTCATCGCCGGTTTCTCGTTCACCGGCATCATGCTGGGCGTTGCCACGCTCATCATCGTGATGGCGGTGATGAACGGCTTCCGCAACGAGTTGTTCTCCAAGATCCTGGGCCTCAACGGGCACATCATCGTCAACAAAATCGGCGGACCGTTTGAGGACTACGATGCGGTCGCGCAGCGGGTCGCGGCTATCCCCGGCGTCAAGTCTGCGATGCCGCTGATCGAGGGCCAGGTGATGGTTTCCTCGGCGGTGCAGGCGACCGGTGCGCTGGTGCGCGGCATGACGGAGGAGGGCCTGCGCTCCCTGCCGCTCGTTGCCGACAACATCCGCTTTGGCTCGCTCGACGGCTTCGGGCAGGGAAGCGGCATCGCGATCGGAACGCGCCTTGCGAACATGCTGCGCGTCAATGTCGGCGATACGATCACGCTGGTGTCGCCACGCGGCGCGCAGACGCCCTTCGGAACGGCGCCGCGGACGAAGCCCTATGTGGTCGCGGCGCTGTTCGAGATGGGCATGGCCGAATACGACCGCACCATGGTGTTCATGCCGCTGCTCGAAGCGCAGCGCTACTTCTCCCGCGGACCGGAAGTCGACGCGATCGAGATCGTGATCGACAATCCGAACGCCATCGACGACTTCGTGCTCGAGGTGCGGCGCGCGGCGGGACCGACCAATCACGTCTCCGACTGGCGGGCGCGCAACGAAACTTTCTTCACGGTGCTCGAGGTCGAGCGCAACGTGATGTTCATCATCCTGTCGCTGATCGTGCTCGTCGCCGCGCTCAACATCATCTCGGGGCTGATGATGCTGGTGAAGGACAAGGGGCGCGACGTCGCCATCCTGCGCACCATGGGGGCGAGCCGCGGGTCGATCATGCGGGTGTTCCTGATCACGGGCGCTTCGATCGGCGTCGTGGGTACGATCGCCGGGTTGATCCTCGGCATCGTCTTCTGCCTCAATATCGAAACCATCCGCGAGTTCATCTCGTGGATGACGAGCACGACACTGTTCGACCCGAACGTCTATTACCTGACCCGGCTGCCCGCCGACATGGAGCCGCGCGAGACGGCGGCGATCGTCGGCATGGCGCTCGCGCTTTCCGTGCTCGCTACGCTCTATCCCTCGTGGCGGGCTTCCACACTCGATCCGGTGGAGGCTCTGCGTTACGAATGAGCGACGCCCGCATGACAATTCTCGCCGAGGAGCTTCTCGCCGCGCGCGAGAATGGCCGGCAAGCCACGCAGCATGCACAGCCCGTGCTCCAGCTCGACAAGCTCGTGCGCGTCTTCCACCAGGGCGAGCGGCGCATCTCGGTGCTGAATGGCGCCTGCGCCGATATCTATCCGGGGCAGGCGGTGGCGCTGGTCGGCCCGTCGGGTGCCGGCAAGTCGACGCTGCTGCACATCGCCGGTCTCCTGGAGACGCCCGACAGCGGGCACGTGTTTGTCAACGGCCGCGACTGCTCCGGCATGGGCGATGCCGATCGCACGCGGGTACGCCGCGTCGAGATGGGCTTCGTCTATCAGTTCCACCAGCTCCTGCCGGAATTCTCCGCACTGGAGAACGTCGTCATCCCGCAGATGATCCGTGGCAGCTCGCGCCGTCAGGCGTCACAGCGCGCGCGTCAGTTGCTTACCACGATGGGGCTTGCCGAGCGCGTCGATCACCGTCCGGCGCAGCTTTCGGGCGGCGAGCAGCAGCGTACCGCCATTGCGCGCGCGCTCGCCAACGATCCACGGCTCATCCTCGCGGACGAGCCCACCGGAAACCTCGACCCCCACACCGCCGAGCACGTGTTCGAAGCGCTCATCCATCTCATCCGGACGACGGGCGTTGCGGCACTCATCGCCACGCACAACCTCGAGCTTGCGCGCCGCATGGACCGCGTTTTGCGTCTCGAAAGCGGGACGCTCGTCGAAGTGCAGCCGCTGTCGGTGCGCTGAGAGAATTGCAACACGGATAATGGCGTAAGGGGCGCAGGCCCAAGATCCTGCACCCCCTACACACCGGGACGTCTCTTTGGTTGATCAGTTGAGCGTGAAGCTCACGCCGGCGCCGCCGCCGGCATTGGAGTTGCGGGAGACGCCGCCCGAGATGTTCGCCCGCCAGAACTGATCGATGGACGTGTATCCAAGTCCGACGATGGCGGCGGTTTCACCTTCATAAAGGCCGCCGCCGAGGCCGAGCGAAAGCTTCCCGGGACGATCGTCGTATCGGATTTGCGCCGCTGCCAACCCAAGCGAGCCGGCGGCTTTGGCAAGATCCTTGGTGTCGCTGAGCTCGGCACTCAACTGGTTGATGTTGTTTGCCAGGTTGCTGATGTTGTTATTGATGCCGGAGACAGCGCCGTTGAGCTGATTGACGTTGACGGCGTCCGTCCCGGCCGAACCGGCTGCCACGTTGGTGATTTGACGCTCCGCGCCGGCGCTGCCGACGGAGACTTCACCGACCGAGTTCTGCGGAGCGCTGAGATAGGCCGCTTGGTATCCGGACATGGCACCGCGGTTTGCGGACGAGTTCGCACCCAGGCCTACGCTGTTGTCGGCGGCGGCCGAGCTGTTCGATCCGAACGCTGCACTGTCCGTGCCGGACGCGTTTGCGGCATAGCCGAACGCGGTGCTTTGCGCGCCGGAGGCGTTGGCGCCATAGCCGATTGCGGAGCCATAGGTACCGGAGGACAACGCATTAGATCCGATAGCCGTGGACCCGATGTCGGTGGCATTGGCCCCACTGCCCACCGCGATGCTTTCCACGCCGAGCGAGTTGCTGCTCTGGCCGAGCGAAGTGCTCTGATCGCCGACCGCTTTGGCGTTGTAGCCGTAGGCCGCAGCCTGCTGGCCCGAGGCGCCGGCATAGTTGCCCGTCGCCGTGGCACTCGCACCCGAAGCGAGGGCTCCATCACCAAACGCCGACGCGCTCGCACCTGTTGCCGTGGCTCCAGAGCCGTACGCACTCGCACCTACGGCGGTCGCTTGGCTCGCTTGACCGATGGCGTTGGAATAATCGGCGCTCGCGCTTGCGAATGCGCCCTGGGCGACGCTGCTGCCGCCGGCCGCATTGGCGTTGTCGCCGATGGCTATGCCGCGGAAACCTGCCGCGTTGGAGCCTGATCCGACAGACACGCT
>DASRYA010000151.1:0-14517 GCA_035687305.1 Hyphomicrobium sp.
CGCGCCGCGATGCCTGTTGTCGCCGAGTACGTCCGCCGCTCCGGTGCCGCGCTCCTCTCCGCCATGGCTTACACCGGTGCCACGCTGCGCGTGCTCGGCGCGCTTATAGGCGATTACCTCGGCCCGCCCCTTGCGCCGCTCGCCGCCTTCTTGCGCCGCCCGAACGTGCGCCCGCTGGTGTTCCTCGTGGGCGCCGTCGCCCTCGCCGGCGGCATCATCCGCGCGCACGCCAATGGCTTCGTTACCGATACGTGGATCGCACTCGCGATCGGAGCGGTCACGCTCGCTGCGCTGGCGCTGGCACATCTTGCGGCAGAAATTCCGCCCTGGCTGTCGGCTCCGTTCACCCGCTTGGCGAAGGCCGGAAAGCTTCCCGACAATTTCTTCGCCCGGCCGCCGGTGCAGATGGGCGCCGCGGCCCTCGCCGCGCTGCTGGTGATGGGCGGCGCCTATACGGCCTGGGGCCCCAGCTCCGACGAGGCGCAGATCACCACGGCCTCCACCGGCAAATCGCGCCGCGCGTCCTCGCGCCGCTCCAGCCGCGGTGAGATCACCGGCCGCGCGACGGCAGTGACCGGCGATGTGCTGCGTGTTGGCTCCACGCTCATTCGGCTCGAAGGCATCGAAGCGCCCGAGCCGGGCCAGCTCTGTCTCACCGCCAGCCGCCGCGAATGGCTGTGCGGCCGTACTGCGCGCCAGGCATTGACCGGCCTCCTGCGTGGCCGCGTCGCGTGCAAGATATCGGGGGATACCGCCGGGTTTTCACGCGGCACCTGCCATGTCGGCGAGGTTGACGTAGCCGCCAAGCTCGTTCGTGACGGCCACGTCTTCGCTCGCACGGGGTTGCTCTCCTCCTACGGTGGTCTCGAGGATGAAGCCCGCGAGGCAAAGCTCGGGCTGTGGGCCGGAGAGGCGCTGCGCCCGGCGGATTACCGCGCCCACAAATGGGAAGAGGCCAAGCAGGCCGCACCCGAAGGCTGCCCGATCAAGGGCAACGTGCGCGGCGGGCGGCGCGTTTACGTGGTGCCGTGGTCGCGGAACTACGAGCGCGTGAAAGTCGTCCGCAGCCGCGGCGAACGCTGGTTCTGCTCCGAGGAAGAAGCGCGCGAAGCCGGCTTCCAGCCCAACGAGCAATCCTGAGCCGGCTGTCTTCGAAGGAATAGCGCTGAAGCGTTGCGCCAAAAGGAAAGCCCGCGCTCCGGGGGAAGAGCGCGGGCTGCGATGCGTGACGCCGCTTAGGGGGGACAGGTGGGAGGGCGCCACGTTCGATAGCCAGTGAATACCATTGCTGGCCAATTTGCAATTGGAATTCCGATTGCGTTTCCCGCAAGAGTTAAAAAACGACTTACAAAAGGGTAATGTTTTAAGCGGCTCTGAATTTATACTTCGAACCGATACTTTCTGAAGAGCATGCAAGGCCGTATTCTGGGCTTCGCGATCATATCGCGGTCAATCCGTCGCACGAATGCTGCCCCGATAGCATAAGGGTGGGTGTGCCGCTTCCCGAGCCGCTTCAAGGATCCCCGGACGTCGCTGGCGCCATAGCATCCGAAACCTCAGCGCCAGGAAATATCGACGGGCGACAGGCGCAACATGCCGGGATCTTCCGGCAGACGGCGGTGGGCGGCTGTCACCAAAACGCCGGCGAGCAGGATATCGGCGCCGTTCCGCAGGCCCATCCGCTTGTCCTCGACAACGAGTGCGCCGTCGATCCAAAGCCGCGCCGTGCCGTTGCTCTGCCCCGGCTCGTTCAGCGTGACCTCCTGATCGACCTTAATCCAGCGGCCTGTCGGCAACGGCGAGGTTTGGCCGAACATGTGGCGGATCTCGCCGCTCTCGGCCGTCGTGCCGATGAGCGGCTTGCCCGCGCCGTCCCACTGCGGTGACACGGTGATCTTCACCTCGGACGGCTGCGCCGCGTTGCTTCCGAATACCCCCGGCAGCGTCCCGCCGCCGGAGAACTGGAATTTCTCCGGAAACCACACGCTGTAGCTGACGCAAGCGGACGCAGAGCCCTTCACGCCCGGCGGCGCCCAGCGAAACTCGATGCCGTTGCGTGCCGTGTCGCCGGGGTCGGCGCCGGCCGGCAGCTTGCGCAGCTTCACCTCCAGCACTTCGGCCGCGGGCCCATCCGCTACGGAAACGACCGACGCATTGTCGATGACGCCGAAATCGCGCGCTCCCGCGCGGGCCTGCAGCTCGATCGGCGTGAGGGGCGTGCCATCGCCGGTATGCAGGGAGAAACGCGTCGCCGCTCCAAAGCGATCGGAGCACGGCAAAGTGGAATTGGTGTGGAACGCCGAGTAGGCGAAGTAGCTGACGAGGATGATGCCGACGAGCGCGGCGCCCGTATTGATCAGCAGGTTGAGCTGCTTGCCTTCCATGGCTCAACGATCCCCTTTGATCCGGCAGTGGCCGCCGGCATGGCGCCCTGCAGTATACCGATCTCGTTAAAATCCGCCCTTGTTGGCGGGGCCTCTCCAGTCTTGAGCGGGATTTGTCGGTACGCGCAGCTTTTGTTGGTGTCGCGACTGGGTTAAAAAGCATCATCTGAGCGTGTGTCCGTGCGCGTCTTCACCAACGAGGGGAGAAGGTCATGACGATCAGGCTGGCGCTGGCAGGCATGGTCCTGGCAGTGACGGGGATGGCTTCGACGCCGCAGGCCCTGGACGCGACGATCGCTCCCATGGGTAAGGCGCTGGAACGAAGCCGCGATGCCTCCCCGCTCGTTCACGTGCGGCAACAGCGGCGCAAGCGCTCCGTGCCAACCCGCGAGACGGCACCGGAAACCTCCGCCATCCCGCCCGGCCAGGCGAATAACGGTGAAGTCCTGTTCGGCGTGCAGGACGTCGGCTTCCTCGTCGACCGCGACGTCATCCGCGTGGGGCCGGAGATCGGCAAGTTCGATCGCATCCGCCTGCGGGTGCTGCGTAACGACATTGCCATCACCGACCTCAAGGCCGTGTTCGACGACGGCAAGACCGAGACTCTGCTCTCGGACGCCAAGATCGCCGCCGGCCGCAAGACCGATTGGATCCCCCTCGACCACAAAGGCTTTATCAAGGAGATCCAGCTCGTTTATCGCTCCAAGCCGAATTTCAGCGGCCAGGCGCGCGTGGAGGTGTTTGGCGAATACGAGAAGGGCTGGCTTGGCCCCAACGGCGAGGGCCGCAAATACAACGATGGCTGGGTGCTGCTCGGCACCGACACCGCCGGCAGCGTGGGGTTCGACCGCGTGAAAATTCCGGTCGGTGAGAACGAAGGTGGCTTCAGGCAGATCCGCGTCTCGGTGAAGGACCGCGACGTGACGATGACGAACCTCGCCGTGGTCTACAAGGACGGCGCCAAGGACGAGCTGCAGACGAACCGCACCAAGATCGCAGCCGATGAGGCGTTCGGTCCGGTGGACCTGAAGCAGAACGCCAGCATCAAGGAAATCGAGGCAACGTGGCGCTCCCGCGCCATCGCGACCTCGAAGCGCGAGCGCGCCTATGCCACCGTGCAGGTGTGGGGCAAACACTGATGCCTGCCGGACATCGCACCCCGCGACCGCCCAGATCGCGTAAAATTGTGGGGACGTGATTGGCGCTGAGGCGCACGCCGTTCAATGATCGGCTTACAAACCTCGCGACGACCGACCCATGGTCACAAAAAGAAGAGCCGGTGCCCTCGGGCCCGGCTCTTTTCGTTTCTGCTCACGCTATCGGGGAGCCGGCTGCATCAGCCGAAAGCCCCGAAGTGGTGGGAGATGCCCGTGCCGATCTCCCGGATCAGCTCGTAGGCCTCCTCCATCGGCGCCAGGATTTCCGTCTCGATGCGGCCGTAATCGTCGATGCCATGCGGACGATAGGTCGCCGCCTCGGCATAGCGCTTATGATCGCCCGCCTCCTTGGAGCGGCGAGGGAACACCTGCCGCATCTCGGTGACGACCGCCGGCACGTCGAGCATCAGCGCCAGCTCGAAAAGCTGGCGGTGCGAAACATCGTTGTGCGGTGAGAAGCGCGGCATCTGCGCGGCCAGCACGAAGACGCGCATGATCAGCGCGAGGCGGATCGCATGGAGCAGGTCGAGCTCGAGACGGGCGTCGTCCGGGATCTTGCCGCCCTCGATGCCGATCTCCTCCAGGATCGCGTGCAGCTCCACGGCATCGAGCCGCAGGTGATGCACGAGGCCGTTGATCTCGCCATTGCGGTCGTCGGAGAGCAACAGCGAGGCGAGCGAACGGAACGCCGGCTCGATGCTCGGCTCCCGGCCCCACGATGCACGCCAGGCCCAGAACCCCGGATCGAACACCATAGCGTTGGCACCCATGGCATTGAGGCTCGAAAGCTGCTTGCCGCGCGCGATCATCTCGATGAGCGGCCGCAGACGGCGCGACGTGCGCGACAGCTCGATGAAACGGTCGCGCTCCGACCCGACAGCCGCGCCGAGGCCTGAGACGACGTTCGCGGTGTATCCGAACTGCTGCAGGATGGCGTTGTTGGGGATCGCGCGCATCCGCGACACCGCGCTGCGGTCGACGGCGCCGGTGGCGTCCATCTGCCGCTTCACCGGACGCGAGCCCGTCTTGAAGAGGATGTTCGCGCCGAAGGCGCTCAGTACGGCGCGATAGCCGGGATGGGCGAACAGGTGCTCCTGGTAGTCGCGCAGACGCCCGAGGAAGTCGAGCCGCAGGTCGGCGTCATCGTAGAACGGATCCTCGGCCTCCGCCGGAACCTCGCCATCCATGATGACCGAAGCGAGCGCGCGTGTCGTCAGGCGGCGGTTGGCGAAGAACAGGTAGCCATCGCCGCCCTGGAAACTCGTCTCGTGCTTGATGGGAATGCCGTTGCGGGCAAAGTGGCGGCGCGCCTCGTCGGGGAAGAGGTAATGGAGGCGCGTATGCATGCTGCCGGGGTGCGCGCCGCGGCCCATGGACTCGCCGTGCGTGGAGAAGATCAGCGTCTCGACGCCCTTCGCGTCGGAATAGTTGATCGCCTCGGCGATGCCGTGGTGCATGCGCTCGATGGCGAGCGTCGCAGCGATCTGGCCGACGAAGCGGCCGGCGTCGGAGAAGCCGGTCTGCAGCGACAGGCGGCCGCGACGGCGCACGTAGTCCGTGTAGGTCTTCTCCTCCAGCAGTCGCTCGACGATACGCGCGCCGGTTTCGAGACCCAGCGGCGTTTCGAACAGCGGCGAGACGTCGGTGATGTCGTCGACGCCGAACAGCGTGGCAAAGAAGATGGCGATCAGCACCGTCGCCGGCGATTCCGTCTCCGCGATGAGGAAGCGGACCGGCGTCTCGCGATCGACGTGCTTCTTGATCTGCGCGATGAGTGCGAACTGGCGGATGGCGGTGGCCGTTTCGAGATCGAGGGACTCGAAGTTCACCGTCTCCTTGCGCGCCTGCTCGATCATGCCGACGATGCGCGCCAGCGCCTGACTCTCCGACAGGTTGCGCGTCCACGGCTCGTGCACGAACGCGCGGAACGCGTTGTTGAGCTGCACGGCGTTGATGCGCACGTGGATGTGCGCGGTGCCAAGCCCGGTCGCTTCCATCAGTCCGGCGAGCACGGCAACCGAGCGCTTGCCGTTACCCTCGGGGAGGGCATCGACGAGCGTGCGCAGCAGGCTGGTGATCGGCTCCACCGTGGTGATGTTGTAGCCGTCCTGGCGCGTGATGATGTTTGCCGCGTCGGCCAGCGGCGCGCCCTCGGTCATCACCCGCTCGAGGGCTTCGATCTGCTCGTCGACGGCAGCGATGGTGAGGTCGAGCTTCGCCGTGACCTGCCGGGAGAGCCGGTGGGCATCGCCATCGGCCGGCAGCTCGCCCTTGAGGCCCAGGAAACGCTCGCGGATGTCACCCAGCGAGGCGCGCTTTTCCTGAAGGCGCAACATGAACGACTTGCGCCAGTCGATGTCGGTACGCCCGTCGAGATCGTAGCCCACCCAGCACGCGAAGGTGGCGAGCTTGGGATGGAGGCTGTAAGCCTTGTCACCGAAACGGTTCACCGCCGCGGAGAAGAAGCTGTCCAGCAGCTCGACATAGGCGTTGCGCAGGTTCTGGATGGCGTTCTGCGCGCGCCGGTGCTCGTAGGCGAGATCGATGTTGTCGTCCGGCCGGTGCGGTACCCCGATACGCGTATTGGGGTCGACGTCGTCGGCAACGGCGATCTCGACGATGCGCTTCGACAGCTCGTCGGAGAGACCGAAGGTCGGGTGAGCGGTCAGCACGATGCCCGTGCGCGCACGCTCCCAACGCTCCTTGAAGGCTTCGAAGTCGGTAGCGGCGGCGGCGCTTTCGACGAAGTCGGCAAATTCCTTGTACGTCGTCGCGCGGTCGACGAAGCCGACGCGCTCGCGCAGATGAAGCGCGCGCTGAACGCACGCGCGATCCATGAGGCGCGTCGCCAGCGCCTTCAGCTCTTCGAAGCCGACGTCGCCGGATTCGAGGCGCCGCGAAAGATCGAAGGCGAGATTGACGATGGGGTTGAGCGCCGGTGTATCGGGAATCTGAGCACGCAGCGCGCGGAGCTCGTCACGGAGTTGGAACTCGTCGAGCTTACCAGAGGTCGTCGGCAACACATTGTCCTGCATGCTTGTCTCCACGCTTGCGCAATACCGCCGGCGCGGTGTGCCGATCCGTGAAGATCTCGGAGGGGGTCGCCGGGGGAATGTGAGGCCCGCCCCTTAGCGGAGCGGGCCCCAAGCTCGTTACGCGACTTTCTGCATCTTGCTCAGCATAGCCGCAACTGTGGAGCCCATTTCCGACGGAGTCGGAGCGATGGAAACACCGCAGCTCTTCAGGATCTCTACCTTCTCCGGCGCCGATTCGCCGAACGCGGAGATGATCGCGCCGGCATGGCCCATACGGCGACCCTTCGGAGCCGAAAGGCCGGCGATGTAGGCAGCAACCGGCTTCTTCATGTTGTCGCGGGCGTACTGGCCGCCCTCGGCCTCCTGCGGACCGCCGATCTCACCGATCATAAGCACGGCATCGGTTTCCGGATCGTTCTCGAAGTGCTCGAGGATGTCACGGAACGACGAGCCGTTGATCGGATCGCCGCCGATACCCACCGACGTCGAAACGCCGATGCCGAGCGCCTTCAGCTGCGCAGCGGCCTCGTAGCCGAGGGTGCCGGAGCGGCCGATGATGCCGACGCGTCCAGGCAGGTAGATGTGGCCCGGCATGATGCCCAGCATCGCCTTGCCCGGCGAGATGGTGCCGGCGCAGTTCGGACCGGTGAGAACCATGCGGTTCTCTTTCTTGTACCGGCGCATGTAGCGCTTCACGCGGATCATATCCTGCGCCGGGATGCCGTCGGTGATGCAGACGCAGTATTTGATGCCGGCATCGGCGGCTTCCATGATCGCGTCGGCCGCAAACGGCGGCGGCACGAACACGATGGAAGCTTCCGCGCCGGTTTCCTGCGCGGCGCCCTTCATGGTGTTGAACACCGGACGGCCGAGGTGCGAGGTGCCGCCCTTGCCCGGGGTGACGCCGCCCACGACGTTGGTGCCGTAGTCGATCATCTCCTGAGCGTGGAAGGTGCCGATGCGCCCGGTGAAGCCCTGGATGAGGACCGGGGTATTCTCATTGATGAAAATGGCCATGTGCGATCCTCTCTACTAGGCGGCCTTGGCGGCGGCGACGGCTTTTTCAGCCGCCTCGGCCAGCGTTTCCGCGGTGATGACGGTGAGGCCGCTCTCGTCGAGAATGCGACGCCCCTCCTCCACGTTGGTGCCGGCAAGCCGAACCACGACGGGCAGCTTGATGTTGAGGTCGTTTACGGCGTCGACGACGCCCTTCGCAACCCAGTCGCAGCGGTTGATGCCCGCGAACACGTTGAGCAGCAGCGCCTTGACGTTCTTGTCTTTCAGCACGGCCTTGAACGACTTGGCAACGCGCTCCGGAGAGGCACCGCCGCCGATGTCGAGGAAGTTGGCAGGCTCGCCGCCGGCCAGCTTGATCATGTCCAGCGTGGCCATGGCGAGGCCGGCGCCGTTGACCACGCAGCCGATGTCGCCGTCGAGGCCGACATAGGCGAGACCGCGGTCGGAGGCATAGGTCTCACGCGGATCTTCCTGGCTCTTGTCGCGCAGCTCGGCGATGTGCGGGCGGCGGAACAGAGCATTGTCGTCGAAGCTCATCTTGGCGTCGAGCGCGACGAGGTTCTTTTCCTTGGTGATCACCAGCGGGTTGATCTCGACCATGGTCGCGTCGAGATCACGGAACGCGCGGTAGCAGGCCATGATAGTCGGCACCAGCTTGTTGATGATCTCCGGATCGACGCCGAGGCCATAGGCCACTTCGCGAGCCTGGAACTGCTGCATGCCGACGGCCGGATCGACCGAAACGCGGATGATGGTGTCGGGCTGCTTGGCGGAGATTTCTTCGATCTCCATGCCGCCGGCAGCCGAGGCGACCACCATGATGCGCTCGGTGGCGCGATCCATGACCAGCGCCAGGTAGATCTCCTTGGCGATGTCCGTCGCTTCTTCGATGTAGAGGCGAGACACCAGCTTGCCCGCGGGACCCGTCTGGTGCGTTGCCAGCTTCTTGCCGAGAAGGCCTTCGGCGGCCTTCTCGATCTCGGTATCGTTGGAGCAGACCTTGATGCCGCCGGCTTTGCCGCGGGCACCGGAGTGGATCTGCGCTTTCACGACCCACTTGCTGCCACCGATCTCGGTAGCGCGGTAGGTGGCCTGCTCGGGGCTATAGGCGAGGCCGCCGCGTGCGATCGGCACGCCGAACTTCGAAAGAAGCTCTTTGGCCTGATACTCGTGGATGTCCATCTAGTTGATCCCTGGTCAGTCGATTGCTCAGGCGGCCTTGCGGGCAGCGGCGGAAGCTTTGATGGCGGCAGCCGTGGCGATGAGGTTCTTAGCCATCTTCTCGGATGCGGCGTCGATCATCTTGCCGTCGAGCGAAGCAGCGCCCTTGCCCTGAGCCTCGGCTTCCTTGAGGGCCTCGATGATGCGCTCGGCGCGCTTCACTTCCTGCTCCGTCGGCGAGAACACCTCGTTGGCGAGCTCGATCTGCGAGGGGTGGATGGCCCACTTGCCTTCGATGCCGAGGGCGGCGGCGCGCTTGGCACCCGCGGTGTAGCCGGCCGGATCGGAGAAATCACCGAACGGACCGTCGATCGGACGCAGGCCGAAGGCGCGGCAGGCAACGGTCATGCGCGACAGCGCGAAGTGCCACTGGTCACCCGGATAGTCCGGGTTGAGACCGCCGATGACGACGGTGCGGGCCTTGTTGAAGGCGGCATAGTCGGCAACGCCGAAGTGCATCGCCTCGAGGCGGCTCGGAGCCGAGGCGATCGCCTCGACGTTGGCCATGCCGAGCGGCGTTTCGATCAGCGCTTCCATGCCGATCTTGTGCGGCAGACCCTTCGCCACTTCGATCTGGCTGACGAAGCTCTCGATCGCGTAGACGTCGGCAGGCGTGCCGACCTTGGGAATGAGGATGGTGTCGAGCTTGTGGCCAGCCTGCTCGACGATGTCGACGACGTCGCGGCAGCAGTAGTGGGTGTCGAGACCGTTGATGCGCACCGACACGGTCTTGCCCGCGCCGCGCCAGTCGAGATCGTTGAGAGCCTGGATGATGTTCTTGCGAGCCTGCTCCTTGTCCGGCGGCGCAACGGCATCTTCACAATCGAGGAATACGTAGTCGGCGGCGCTGGCGATGGCCTTCTCGATCATCGTCGGGTTGGAGCCCGGAACGGCGAGCTCGGAACGCTGCAGACGGGACTGACGGAGCGGATAGAGAGTGTAGCTCATATTAGGGTATTCCTCCTGGCGGCTTTTGCTTGACCGAATGCGATTTGCTTTTGGGCCGGAGCTTCGAGCGTAATCGCGGACCTACGAAAAACGAAGCGGCGCCAAAACGAGGGACGCCGCTCCAAGACGTTGAATCAATCCGCGTGAATCGGATTTTGCTGCACGCAATAGCAGTAACGGGATACGAAGCCGCGCATGCAAACGCCCGGCGCATCGCCCGCGCGCAGCATGCCACATGCCGCAGCGGAAATGGCCGGTTTCGAGGTTGCAGGCATGGTGCGTTTCCCCAGTGTTGCCGTGCGCTGTTGTAATTCTTGCTTCGTCAGCATTGCACGCGTCGCCCCAAAGGCGCCGCGCTATGATCGGCTGCTTACGGCTTGGCCGAAAGCATCTAATTGCTCCGACGCCTGCGCAACACCCTATCGGGCAGCCGCTGGGCGCAGTCGGGTAGCGGATTGGCTGCGCGGGCGGGTAGCCGGTGCTACCCCCGTTGCACGACGCTGTGTTGTGAGCAATTTTCGCTGCCCTGCGCGCGTTTTTGACCGCGCCCGAAACCCGCAAAAAGCTTAGCGAATTGCATTCGCAGCGCAATGCGCAAAATCGCACGCGCATTGTGCAGTGCGGCAAATATCGAGCCGGCTACCGTTGATCCATCGTCGTCTGCATGTACAGCGCAACGGCCATCGCGCGATTGGAAACGCCGAGTTTATCGTAGAGATTCTTGAGGTGATATTTGACGGTGTTGCGTGAGATTCCAATGCGTGAGGCGATCTGCATGTTGGTCCAGCCGTTCGCAAGTGCGGTAAGCAGTTCGCGCTCGCGAGACGTCAGCTCGGCGAATGGATCCGTCGTGAGCGCCTGCAGATCGACGTAAGGCAGCGACATGCGGCCGCGCGCAACGGCGGCGATCGCATCGACGAGCAATTCGGGCTCGTCGCTCTTGGAGATGAAGCCCCAGGCGCCGAGACGAACGGCCTGGCGCAGCACGTCTTTTCCAGGCTCCCCGGTATAGACGATGATGCGTGTCGGCGAATGCCGCCGTTTCAGCGCCGAGAGGATCTCGCCGCCCGTGATGTCGGACAGCGACCAGCCGATCACGCCGATGTCCGGTGCAAGCTGCTCCGCCGCGGCGAGAAATGCCGTGCCCGTCGGATGCGCATCCATCACCTCGAAACGGCCATCGCGCGCGATGAAGTCGCGCAGCCCCGAGCGCACGACCGGGCTCTTGTCCGCGATCATGACCCGAGGGCGAGCCTCGCCCGGCTTCGAATGTGCAACCACGTCTGCCATCGCCCTTTGTTAGCAATGAACCTAAAGGAAACAATCAAGATTGGCTGCGTGGTTGAGATTGCTGCTACACCCAAAGCTCTTTGGCGCGCAGCTACGCCCACATCGCTAATGCTCGGCGCCACCTTGGGCGTGCGCGGCATCGGCGCAGCTCTGGTGCTCCACCTCCACCGTTGCGTGCACAACGCCGAACGCCTGTTTGAGCCGCTGCTTGATGGCAGCTGCAACACTTTCCGGCGGTACGTCATTGCAGGTGAGCGCATGCAGCGTCATCACGTGGCGGTTCTCGCTCAGCGACCACGCGTGCACGTGGTGGATGGACTGCACGTTTGGGATGGTCGCCTCGAGATCCCGGCTCACCTCGCGCACGTCGATCGTGCTGGGCGCGCCCTGCAGGAGAATGTGCCCGGATTCCTTGGTGATCAGCCAGGCGCTCCGCAGGATCAGCAGCGTGATGACGATGGAGAGGATCGGATCGATCGGCGTCCAGCCCGTATAGAGGATGACGACCGCTGCAGCGATCGCCGCCACCGATCCCAAGAGGTCTGCGATGACATGCAGGAGAGCTGCGCGCACGTTGAGATTGGCGCCACCGCCCGTGTGCAGCACCAGGAGCGTGACCGCATTCACGGCAAGGCCGATGGCGGCGATGAGCAGCATCGTTCCACCGAGCACTTCCACGGGGTGAAAAATGCGCTCGACCGCCTCGTAGCAGATCATCGCCGAGATGAAGAACAGCGCGATGCCGTTGGCGAAAGCGGCCAGCACCTCGAAACGGACGAACCCGAACGTGCGCTTCCAGTCCGCCGGCCGCCGCGCAAAGCGCATCGCCATATAGGCAAGAATGAGCGCGGCGGAATCGGTGAGCATGTGGCCCGCGTCCGCCAGCAGTGCCAGCGAGCCCGAGAGGATGCCGCCAACGGCTTCGGCCAGCATGGTGAGCGTGGTGAGGCCGGCCGCGAACAGCAGCCGCCGCTCGTTGCGCGTCCCGTCGGCCTGCGACAAGTCCGGCAGGTGGCTGTGGCCGTGTCCGTGCGGTCCGTGACCGTGATGATGTCCCATGTGCCGCTCCTCGCCCGCACTCTATATCAACGCCCGCGCGGGGCAATTTGTCAGGCAGCAACAAGACTAAAGCTGGGGCATTAATGCGCCCCGCGGCCTCCGCGCAGCCCCTGCCCCCCAATGGATGGCGGTCCGAACGGCGCGGCCGAAACGGAGTGCAATTGTCCACCAGAACGCGTGACAGCCTGCGCGCTCTCGCTTCGGCGCTGAGAGCCAGCGGGAAGCCCGGGGGCACCAGCCATCCGCTGGCGGCCTTCGTGCTGGTGACGGCATCGATGGCGTTTCTCGTCGGGATCGCCGCGGCCGCGCGCAGTGCAGCGCTCACCGGCATGGACCCCTTGCAGGTGATGTTCTTCCGGAACTTCTTCTGCGTCGTCTGGATGCTGCCGCTGCTGGCCCGCCGCGGCTGGTCGCTGGTGCGTACCGATCAGCCGAAGCTGTATGGCTTCCGCGTTGCCGTCAGCTTCATTTCCATGCTGACGTACTTCCAGGCGCTGGCGCTGCTGCCCATCGCCGAGGTGACGGCGATAAGCTTCCTGTCGCCGCTCTTTGGCACGCTCTTCGCGATTTTTCTGCTGGGCGAGCATGTCGGCGTGCAGCGCTGGGGCGCGCTCGTCGCGGGGTTCATCGGCGCCATGATCATGCTGCGGCCGGGCGGGGGAGACTTCGGCTTCGGCCAGATCGCGGCGCTCGTTTCGGCCATGTCGATGGGGCTGATCGGCCCGCTCATCAAGCAGCTCACCGCGGCCGACGATGCCGATCGCATCGTTTTCATCACCAATCTGGTTTCAACGCCCGTTTCCCTGGTCCCGGCGCTGTTCGTATGGACGTGGCCGCCCCTGGAAGTCTGGCCGCTGCTGGCGCTGCTCGGGCTCTTTGCGGTGCTGGGGCATATGACGCTGGTACGCGGATTTGCCGTCACCGATGCTTCCCTGGCGATGACATATAATTTCAGCCGCCTGCCGTTCTCCGTGCTGGTGGGGTATCTGGTTTTCGGCGAGCTGATCGACGGCTGGACCTGGGTCGGCGCCGTCGTGATCTTCGTCGCTGCGGTTTTCATCACCCACCGCGAGGCAAAGCTCGCGCGCCGCCGTGCCGTCGCGCAGCTGCCGGGCTCGGATGCGGCCGAGGTGCCGCTGGCGTTGCGCAGCCCCTAGTGAAGGTTGCAAATTCACCTTCGCCGAAATTAACGGTGCGCGGCGATGCAGTGCGGCATTGGGGTTCACCACTCAGTCGAGACTTGCGCCCGGCGCTCGAACCGACAATATCGGCGCCGGGATTTTTTGCCTGTTCCGTTGGCGCGATACATCGGCGGGCTAAAAAAACGCCTTTGGGAGGAGCGAAACCGTGACGATCAAGTCGGACATTGAGATTGCCCGCGCAGCGACGATGAAGCCCATCGGCGAGGTGGGCGCCAAAGTGGGCATCCCGGCAGAGGCGCTCATTCCCTATGGAACCACCAAGGCAAAGGTCAGTGCCCAGTACATCGAGCAGCTGAAGGATGCCAAGGACGGCAAGCTGATCCTCGTCACCGCGATCAGCCCGACCCCGGCCGGCGAGGGCAAGACGACGACGACCGTGGGTCTCGGCGACGGCCTCAACCGCATCGGCAAGAAGGCGATGATGTGCCTGCGCGAGCCTTCGCTTGGGCCATCGTTCGGCATGAAGGGCGGCGCAGCGGGCGGTGGCTACGCCCAGGTGGTGCCGATGGAGGACATCAACCTCCACTTCACCGGCGATTTTCACGCCATTACCTCTGCGCACAACCTGCTGTCGGCGCTGATCGACAATCACATCTACTGGGGCAACAGCCTCGGCTTCGACACCCGCCGCATCGCCTGGCGCCGCGTGCTCGACATGAACGACCGCGCGCTGCGGCAGATTACCAATTCGCTGGGTGGCGTTTCCAACGGCTTCCCGCGCACCGATGGCTTCGACATCACGGTCGCATCGGAAGTGATGGCGATCCTCTGCCTTGCGCTCGATCTCAAGGACCTCGAGCGCCGCCTCGGCAACATCATCGTCGGCTACACGCGTGACAAGACGCCGATCCGCGCCCGCGAGCTGAAGGCTGAGGGCGCGATGACGGTGTTGCTCAAGGACGCTCTGATGCCGAACCTCGTGCAGACGCTGGAGAACAACCCTGCGTTCATCCACGGCGGCCCGTTCGCGAACATCGCCCACGGCTGCAACTCGGTGCTCGCCACCAAGACCGCACTGAAGCTGGCGGACTACGTCGTGACCGAGGCGGGCTTCGGTGCCGACCTCGGCGCCGAGAAGTTCTTCGACATCAAGTGCCGTAAGGCCGGCCTGAAACCCGACGCGGCCGTCGTCGTCGCCACCGTGCGCGCGCTCAAGATGCACGGCGGCGTGGCGAAGGACGCCCTCAAGAACGAGAACGTCCTG
>DASRYA010000152.1:0-14572 GCA_035687305.1 Hyphomicrobium sp.
TGCTGGACTTGCCTTACAGATCCTGATCAATACTGTCGGTATCGGGATCCTGTTGGGGACTGCATGGGTACTTGCACAGCGCAACCGTGGCAGCGACTGGCTGTTCGCGCCATCGGTACGAAAGGTCTTCGCATATCGGCGTGCGGAATCGCGTGCGCCGCAATTGCGAGCTTAGGAATCGTTTTGGCGGCGCAACCCGCAGAAGCGAGCCCTCCGAACACACGCTGCCAGGCGCCGGCTTCGCTGCTGCGCTTCGATGCTCCACTTCCGAAATTCTCATCCGCGCTCGCAGCCGGTCAGCCGGTGCGCATCGTCGCGCTGGGGTCCTCGAGCACGCAGGGCATCGGCGCGTCGAGCCCGAAGGCCTGCTATCCGGTGAAGCTCCAGTCCGAGCTTCTCCAGCGCTTCCCGGCGAGCAAGATCACCGTCGAGAACCTCGGCATCGGCGGTCAGCTGGCCACCGATATGCTCCGCCGCATCAAGAAGGACGTGATCGCGCGCAAGCCGACGCTCGTCATCTGGCAGACCGGCGTGAATGATGCCCTGCGCGGCGTCTCGGTCGACAAGTTCCGCGCGACCGTGAACGCAGGTATCGACGAGCTGCAGGCCGCGGGGATCGATGTCGTCCTGCTCGACATGCAATATTTCCCGCGCGCCGAGAAGGTGCGTGACTTTCCGCGCTTCCTCGTCGCCATGCGCCAGATCGCCGAGCAGCGCCACATCCCGATCCTGCAGCGCTTCGCAATCATGAAGCACCTCGTCACCAGCGCGCAATTTACGCCGCAGCAGCTGCTGGCGTCCGATCAGTTCCATCCCAACGACATCAGCTATGGATGCCTCGGGCGCATGATGGCGGACGCCTTGCAGGGCGAGATCAAGGGCCCGGTGGCCGAGAAGATCGAGAAGATCGCCAAGAAGAAATATCCGGCCGAGCCCGCCAAGCAGGCTGGAGCCGCTGCACCGCTGCCGGTCCACTGACGCCGACGGGTTAAAGCCGACGGTCGCGGCCGATCAACGACGATAGCCAGCATAGCGACATCCCGCGCCCCGAAGCGCGGGATGTTTTTTTGTGTCTGTTGAACGGGGGCGTCAGGCCTTGTCTTCCGCCTCGCGGCCGAGCCGGTAGAGGTTTTGCAACAGGGCATCGAAGCCCGCAGCCCCGCCGCCGGTGTGCAGGTCGATGCGTCCCACCTTTTCGACCAGCTTCTCCAGCGCCTCGAGCTCCTTCAGGCGCAGCAGCAGCGGATTGTCTTCCATGAGCTTCGAGGTGTTGAGCAGCGAGCGCGTCGCCGCCGTCTCCTCCTGACGCCGGATGAGGTTTGCCTTTGCGACCCGCTCCGCTTCGACCACTTTGTTTAGAAGCTCGCGGACATCGCCGGGAAGGATGACGTCCTTGATGCCGATCTCGCCCACCTCGACGCCGAGCGTGGCGGCTCGCTCCGCGACGAAGCTCTGAACCTCCCGGTCGATGGTGTCGCGCGCGCCCAGGATCTCATCGAGCGTGCGCGTCGCCACCGCCTCGCGGATTGCGAACTGCACCAGCCTGTAGAGTGTACCGGGCACGTCCGCGGCCGCGAGTGCGGTCTTCTCCGGATCGATCACCTTGGTGAAAGCCGTCAGCGTCACGCGGATGCCGACGCGATCCTTGGTGAGGATCTCCTGCGCCGTCACCTCGAGCGGCTGCGGGCGCAGGTCCACCTTCGTGACCGTCACCGTCCGGGCAACCTGCCAGAACGCGTGCCGGCCCGGCGGCAGACGCTCCTTCAGCTCGCCGTCGACCACCAGCAGGCCAGCCTCGTAGGCTTCGACGACGGCGAAGGCGACGAGCGCCGTGCTGCGAGGAAGATCGAGCTTGTTGAGGTGCTGTTTGGCGATACGCAGCTCGTTCGCGGTGTCGATCAGCTCGACATCGACGCTGGTCAGCGTTTTCCAGAACGCCCGCGTGGTGTTCGGCGGCACGAGGAACTTCGCTTCCCCATCGAGCGAGACGATGGCGACTTCGGTGGGGCTCGTCTGCACCACCTCGAAGTTCTGCTCGGCAACGGTCCGCTGTGTCCGCTGAAGGAGAAGCGCGCGCTCGGGCGCAATCTCGCCACGGACGACCTTGGCGGTCTCGGCGGTCAACTGCCCCGCCGGATCGAAGGCGATGAAACGCCCCGGCGACAACAGCCGCACGAAGCGCCCATCGCGATACAAAAACGCCCGCTCGTCATCTTTGACGACGGTCTCGAACCACAAACCAAACTTTCGCATGACGCAATATCCGATGAAAGTATTGAAGGTTGCCGGCTGCTTCCCACGTCGCCAACACGGGCCGGGCCTTGAGCCGAACCGCGCCTCCTTGTGCGTCGGGCTGCGTCCGCTCCCCCATCCGAGGATGAAGAAGTGCCGGTGCCCGTGCTCCGGTCTTGCGGTCCGGCGGTATCCACCCCGGCTCAGGGTGTCCGCGACGTTCGCCCCGAGGGGCTGGGAAGCGGCCGGCTTCCCCATTCTTCAGCCCGCCGAAGCGGGTTTCCTGGAAGGAAATGGACGTGGGAGTCGAACCCACTACAGCAAGATCCCCAATCTTGTGCTCTGCCAATGAGCTAGTCGCATGGAGAAGCCGAAGGGAATCGAACCCTTTCCTCCCGGGTTTCCGGGCGCTCTCCCAGTGAGCTACAGCCTCGTTTTTTCGTCCTGTCGACGCGGAACACGCTTTCCGCAGTGCGGCGCGCGCCAGCCGGGTCTCGAGAGCCCACGCACGTGGCGTCGACAGCTGCACTAAATGCTCAAATCCGGCGGAATTAAAGCGCCGTGCGGAAAGCGTCCCCATGGAGAGTTGCTTCCATTGTGTCGTGCAACTCCGCTTCCACCGATGAACGACGACCCTCGTCAGCGTGGCACCCATCGCGGGTAGCGTCACCGGCACAAATCGGTTAGCTGACGAAAGGAAACAGGAACTGGGCATGACTGGTCTTTCGCGCACGCTCGAGCACGTCCGCGACAGCTACGATGTCATCGTCGTCGGCTCCGGCTACGGCGGTGGCGTCGCTGCCTCGCGCCTTGCCCGCGCCGGGAAGAAGGTGGCGGTCCTGGAGCGGGGCCGCGAAGTCCTCGCCGGTGGTTTTCCCGCCCGCTTCCCCGATCTCAAGAACGAGCTGCAGGTCTCCGGAAAAAGATTGCGCACCGGGACATCGTCGGCGCTCTACGATGTGCGCGTCGGTGAGGACATGCACGTGCTTGTCGGCTGCGGGCTCGGCGGCGGCTCGTTGATCAATGCCGGCGTTGCGCTGCGCCCCGACGATCGGGTCTTCGCCGATGAGCATTGGCCGGAGGAGATCACGCGCGACGGCCTCCTCGATGAGGGTTTCCGCCGCGCGCGGCGCTGGCTCAATCCGCAAAGCGATCCGCGCGCCGACAGCTTCTCGAAGTTCCGCACCTTGGAGGCGGCGGGCGCGGCTCTCGGCCACGGCATCGTGCGCTCGACGGTCACGGTTAGCTTCGAGCCGGCGACGAACGTCGTTGGCATCGAGCAGCCGGGCTGTACCCGTTGCGGTGACTGCTGCGGCGGTTGCAACGTCGGCGCAAAGAATTCCGTCGCGGTAACCTACCTGCCGGATGCGGTGCGCCACGGAGCGGAGCTGTTTACGCACGCATCGGTCCGTCACATCGCGAAGGCGGCCGATGGCGGTTGGGACGTTCATGTGCAGCGCCTGGATGGCGGCGACGGCGGCAGAGCCGGTATCGTGCTGCGCGCCGGGATCGTCGTGCTGGCCGCCGGCACGCTCGGCACCTCTGAAATTCTGCTGCGCTCCCGCGCGCGGGGGCTCACATTGTCGGATCGCGTCGGCGAGCGTTTCTCCGCCAACGGCGACATCATCGCGTTCGGCTACGGCGCGCGTGAGCCCGTGAACGCGGTCGGCGTCGGCTTCCCCGCCAAGGTCGAAGGCGCCGAGGTTGGCGCCGCCGTAACCGGCCAGCTCGAGATCGACGACGAGGGAGCGCTCGCCAACGAGCTCCGCGTGCAGGAGGGCGTTCTGCCGTCCGCCCTCGCGCCGGTCCTCCCGGTGCTGTTCATCCCCAACGGACGCCTGCTCGGCGCGCTGCAAAGCCTCGTCAACGGCGTCTACAAGGGCCCGTTCGCAAAGCTGCAAACGTTCTTCGCCGTCTCGCACGACAGTGCCGCGGGCCGCTTCGTTCTCGACAACGACCGCCTCTCGCTCGTCTGGCCTTCGGCCAAGAACGAACCCGTCTACGCCCGTCTCGATGCGATGCTGTCGGCAGTCGTTGCCGAAGCGGGCGGCAGCTACGTGAAGAACCCGCTGGCGGGAACCGTGATGGGCCATCAGCCCGCCACGGCCCATCCGCTGGGCGGTGCCGGAATGGGGCGCGACCGTAGCGACGGCGTCGTCAACCACAAAGGCCAGGTATTCGACGCCGCCCCCGGCCGCGGAGCTGCGGATGTGCACGCGGGGCTTTATGTCGTCGATGGCGCCGTGATGCCGCGCTCGCTCGGCGTCAATCCGCTTTTGACCATCACGGCGCTCGCCGAGCGCGCCCTCATTCATATGCAGCAGGATCTCGGCCTGTCGTTCGACGCCGAGCCGCTCGAGGGCGTGCGCGCGACGCCGCAGGATCTCTCCCCGTTCCTCGCCGCGCAAAAAGCGCGGGTTCGAGACCACGTTGCAGTCCGGTGACCCGCGTCACGCGTTGATGTGTCGAAGGAGCTAAGCGCTCTTCTTGTAGTGCACCGCTTCCTCCGCGCCCTTGGTCGCATCACCCTTGCTGTAGGAGTGCGCGCCTGCACCCGCCAGCTTGCCTTTGTCGACGATGAGATATTCGGTGCGGATAGGCTTGCCCGCAAAGTAATCCTCTAAGATTTCACGGGTGCCGGCGGCATAGCGCGCCTGCGCCGATAGCGTGGTTCCGGAGATGTGCGGGGTCATGCCGTGGTGAGGCATCGTCCGCCACGGATGATCCTTCGGCGCCGGCTGCGGGAACCACACATCGCCCGCGTATCCGGCAAGTTGCCCATCCTCAAGCGCGCGGACGACCGCGTCACGGTCGACGATCTTCGCGCGCGCGGTGTTGATGAGGTAAGCGCCGCGTTTCATCTTGGAGATGAGCTTGTCGTCGAACAGATGCTCGGTTTCCGAATGGAGCGGCGCGTTGATCGTCACGACGTCGCAAACCTTGACGAGTGATTCCACATCCTTGTGGAAGGTGAGGTCGAGCTCCTTCTCCACCTCCTTCGGCAGACGATGCCGGTCGGTGTAGTGCAGCTTCACGTCGAACGGCTTCAGACGGCGCAGCACCGCAAGCCCGATACGCCCGGCGCCCACGGTGCCGACCGTCATGCCTTCCAGATCGTAGGAGCGTTCGGCGCAGTCGGCGATGTTCCAGCCGCCCTTCACCACCCACTGGTAGGACGGGATGTAATTACGTACGAGCGACAGGATCATCATCACGACGTGCTCGGCAACGCTGATCGAGTTCGAGTAGGTGACCTCGGCGACGGTGATGCCTTTCTCCATCGCGGAATCGAGATCGACGTGATCGGAGCCGATGCCCGCCGTGATCGCGAGCTTCAGCTTCTTCGCCTTCTTCATCCGCTCCTCGGTGAGGTATGCGGGCCAGAAGGGTTGCGAAATGACGATCTCGGCGTCGGGCAGCTCCTTCTCGAACACCGAGTTGGGGCCATCCTTGTCCGAGGTCACGATGAGGGTGTGTCCCTGATCTTCGAGATATTTTTTGAGCCCGAGTGCGCCCGAAACGCTGCCGAGCAGCTCGCCCGGCTTGAAGTCGATCGCTTTCGGCGTGGGCATCGTCTGTCCGCCGGGATAGTGATCGAGCTTCGGGATGTCATCGCGTGCATACGACTTCGGCAATCCATCCACGGGATCGGGATAGAGAACGCAAAGTACTTTGGCCATGAGTGCTCTCCTTCGGATTCGATATCGAGGAAGCGTCTCGGGCTTTCGCTGCGTTATCCGCGAGGATGCGGGGCGCTCCATTGGAGCGCAAAATCTCTGGTGCGAGTCGCTTCCAGAACGTGCGCGGCGATCATCGGCGGCCGCCGCGTGGGCAGTGCTCTGCCTTGCCTAGAGGTATGCCGCCCAAAGGTCCTTACAAGGACGCGGCCCAGCTTGGGTCAAGATTTCAGCCGTTTATTTGCTTTCAGCGTCGGCGCGCGGATTTACCATCAGCGCGCGGGTAAAAAACGCGGTCTCCGCCGCCGAGGCGCGCTCGAACCATTCGCCGAGGTAGATGTCGAAGTGACCGATCGGCAGCATCACAATATCCGCCTTGTCGCCGATCAGCCGTGCCGCCGCTTCGATCGTGGCATTCGAGACGAGCGTATCGTGTGCGCACGCGATCAGCAGCGCCGGGCAGCGGATGTGTTGCGCAGTGCTCACCGGCCGATAGAGAGGAAGCGTCAGGAAGAGTCGCGGGGCGACCTCATTGCGCCAATCGGGTGGCGTGATCGCCATGCAGCCTTCATAGGCATCGTCCGACACCATAGCCGCCACCTCCCCTGAGCGGCCCACGAGCGGCACGTAGTGCGGCAATAGCCCGAGCAGCGCGCGCGAGGTGTCGATGAGCGCAGCCGTCGACATGGCGATGATGCTGCTCCAGCTCGCGTGCTGCAACGCGATCGTCGCGCTCGTCGACCCGTCCAGCATCGGACATTGGGCCGAAACCGCCGCAATGCGCGGATCACCCGCCGCAATGGCGATGACGTGACCGCCCGAGAGCGAAGTCCCCCATAGCCCGATGCGCTCGGGATCGATGCCGTCAGTCCCACGCGCAAATGCAATTGCGGCGGTCCAGTCTTCGAGCTGCTTCGGCACCGAGACGAGCTGGCGGGGCTCCCCGTTGCTATCGCCGAGGAAGCGATAGTCGAACAGCAGCACGGCAAAGCCTGCCGCCGCGAAGCGCAGCGCGAACGGCTCCAGCGCCGAGCGCCGCGTGCCGCCGAGGCCGTGCGCCATGACGATGCACGGCAGCGATGCAGGCGTCGCCGCCGCGGGCCGGTAGAGCCACGCACGGCACATCGTGCCCTGGCTGAGGAAAGTCGCCTCGTCCCGGCGCACCGCTTCGCCGCCGCCGGCGTTGGTCTCGGTTTGGCTGGAGCGATAGCTGCCCATGGGGCGAGCGCCTGACGCGGTTGACGGACATCCCTATCCTTGGGCGCAAACCTTAAGGAAGGAGCGCGCGCCCACTATCGGATACAACCCGATGGGACTGCTCGAGTGCTTCCGGAAAAGTGGGCACCGGTTTTCCGATGAGAAGCACGGGCAAAGAAGAGTGCTTCCGGAAAAGTGGGCACCGGTTTTCCGATAGGAAGCACGGGCAAAGAAGTGCTTCCGGAAAAGTGGGCACCGGTTTTCCGCTAAGAAGCACGAGTGGACAGAGTCTCTAGTGCACGCCCGGCATCGGCTTGCGCACCCGCAGCAGGTTCGTGGGGCGCGCCGCCTTCGACGGCCCGGCCGCGGAAGGTGCCTGCTGCCCCGGCTGGGGTTGCGGCCCCCGGCGGCGGAGCGACCACCACTTGCGCGACGATGGGATCTGCGACCGGTTCGCTTCCAGGAACGCGAGCACCGCCCGCACGTGGCCCACGAATTCGTCCCGCCGGGCATCTCCCGCCGAATCACCTTTGAGGAAGAGTTTGCGCCAGCGGCCGGTCCAAGCGCCCGGTAAGTGCGTCACCCACCGGTTCGCCGCCTCGACCTTCACGAAGGGTTCTTCGCTATCTTCCGCTGCATCGAGCACGACTCGCAGCGCTGCGATCACCGCATCGATGTTGGTTGCCATCCGCGCCCCTCCGCACCTCGCATGTCCCGGGGGCATTTTATCGGCTTTCTTGTTTCAGTACACCGCCGGACGGGGCAAATCGGTCCCAGTGCGCAAACAAAAGCATTTTGTCTTGCCCGCTGCAGCGCGGTGCGCCGCACGTTGCGCGCCGGCTCTGGCGAACTCTAGGAATGAACGGCGGGCCGCGGAGCGAGGCCGGTGATCAAGCGGAGGTGGCGGGAATGGGAGGAAATCCCAAGACCCGGGCTCCGGGCATGGGCCCGGCATGGCGGCTGCGCGCCGGGAAATATTGGTGGAGCCGAGGGGAATCGAACCCCTGACCTCTGCAGTGCGATTGCAGCGCTCTCCCATCTGAGCTACGGCCCCGGGCAGTTCGGCGGCATTTAGGGGATCGCCCCGAATCTTGTCAAGGAACGTGCAAACGGTGCCCAGGCGGCTGCATCCGGCTTGCCCCGGCCGGGCCACAAAGGTTACACGTGGCGGGCCGTCACCCGGAGCCCAGCACGATGTTCCTACTTCGCCTGATCGATTTCGTCGGCTACCTCGTTCAGCTCTACGTTTATATCGTCATCGCCAGCGTCATCCTGAGCTGGCTTATGGCGTTCGGGGTCGTAAACCCCTACAACCCGACGGTCCGCGCCATTTGGCAGGGTCTCAACGCCGTTACCGAGCCGTTGCTCCGCCCCATCCGCAACATGATGCCGAACCTCGGCGCCATCGATATTTCGCCGGTGGTCCTGCTGCTGGCCTGCTTCTTCGTGCAGAGCGTGGTTCTGGGAACGTTGCGGGACCTCGTCATTTCCGCGGGATGAGCCCCGCCGAGCAACCTTGGCGCGCGGGCGACGGGTGCGTCATCGTGCGCGTGCGCCTCACGCCGAAATCCTCGATAGAAGGCGTCGAAGGCGTCGTCCCGAGCGCGGAGGGACCGGCGCTGGCTGCGCGCGTACGCGCGGTTCCAGCCGAGGGGGAAGCCAACGCGGCGGTGGAAAAGCTCATCGCCCGCTGGCTTGATGTGCCCAAGAGCACCGTACGTGTGACTGGGGGAGCGAAATCCCGCATCAAGTCGCTCACTATCAGCGGGGATGGAATTTGTCTGGAGCAGCGCCTTAGGGCCATGCTCGCGCCCGGCCGCTGAGGGATCACGCGCGGGCATATTCATTGATCCGAGGGAGGAAGTGTTTCCATGACTGCATTCGTCATTGACGGCAAGGTGATTGCCGCCAAGGTGCGCTCCGATGTTGCCGCCGACGTGGCGCGCCTCAAGGCGGAGCACGGCTTCGTGCCTGGCCTTGCCGTGGTGCTGGTGGGCGAGGACCCGGCGAGCAAGGTCTATGTGCGCAACAAGGCGCAGCAGACCATCGAAGTCGGCATGCAGTCGTTCGAGCACAAGCTGGCCGAGGACACCCCCGAAGAGGTGGTGCTCGACCTCGTCCGCAAGCTCAACGCCGACCCCGCCGTCAACGGCATTCTCGTGCAGATGCCGCTGCCGAAGCATATGGATTCCAACAAGGTCCTGGAGCTGATCGACCCTCTGAAGGACGTCGACGGCTTCCATCCGATGAACGTCGGACGCCTTTCCATTGGCGAGCGCGCCCTGGCGCCGTGCACGCCGGTCGGCTCCGTCATCCTCGCCCGCAGCTTCAAAGACGACCTGTCGGGTCTCAACGCCGTGGTCGTCGGCCGCTCCAACATCGTCGGCAAGCCGATGGCGCAGCTGCTGCTGCGCGAGAACTGCACGGTGACGATTGCCCACTCGCGCACGAAGGATCTGCCGGGCGTGGTGCGCAGCGCCGATCTCGTCGTCGCCGCAATCGGCAAGCCCGAGTTCGTGAAGGGCGATTGGATCAAGCCGGGCGCCATCGTGATCGACGTCGGCATCAACCGCGTCGTCAAGGAGGACGGCAAAGGCAAGATCGTCGGCGACGTCGAATACGCGTCGGCGGCGCAGGTGGCCGGTGCCATCACCCCGGTGCCGGGTGGCGTCGGCCCGATGACCATCGCCTGCCTCCTGAAGAACACCGTCGAGGCGGCGCTCATGCAGCACGGTCTGGCGCGGGCCTGAGCCTGAAGCCACTCCAGGCGTCGAGCCGGATGCGTTTTTAAGCAGCGGATCGCGGATGCGGTCCGCTGCTTTTCCTTTCGGCACCGAAAATACCCGTCCGGCGCATTGCGTTCGGTGCCGGCCAACTTTTAGACGCGCTGCGGATCAGGCAGCGTTCACCTGCTGGCGCAACGTCTCGCCGCGATAGCTCAGCGCCTCGGCGATGTGCACATGGGCAATCCCTTCCGCGCCGTCGAGATCCGCCAGCGTGCGGGCGACACGCAGCGTGCGATGGAAGCCGCGCGCGGTGAGCTGCAGCGTATCGGCGGCGCGCCGGAGTAGAGCGGCACCCTCTGCATCGGGCCGCGCGACGTCCTCCAGCAGCCGTCCTGAGCATTCCGCGTTGGTGCGCATGCCTTTGACGCCGAGCGCGACAAAGCGCTTGCGCTGCAACTCCCGTGCACGCGCAACCCGGGCGCCCACCTCGGCGCTGCCCTCGGCGGACGCGGGCAGTATGAGATCGGCGGCGCTCACCGCGGGCACCTCGATCTGCACATCGATCCGGTCCAGCAGCGGACCCGAGATGCGCGCCTGGTATTCGGCCGCACAGCGTGCGCCGCGCTTGCACGTGGTCCCCGTTCCGCCACCGCAGCGGCAGGGGTTCATCGCCGCCACGAGCTGGATGCGCGATGGATACTGGATGCGATGGTTGGCGCGCGCGATGACGGTCTCGCCGGTTTCGAGCGGCTGGCGCAGCGCGTCGAGCACGGCCGGCTGGAACTCCGGGAACTCGTCGAGGAACAGCACGCCGAGATGCGCCAGGCTCACCTCGCCGGGCTTCGGCCGTGTGCCGCCACCGACGAGTGCCGCCATGCTCGCCGAGTGGTGCGGCGTGCGGTAGGGGCGCTGGGTGGCGAGCTTGCCGCCCATGAGTTCGCCGGCGAGGCTGTGCACCATCGAGACCTCGAGCATCTCCTCCGGCGTGAGCGGCGGCAGGATCGATGGCATGCGCGCGGCAAGCATCGACTTGCCCGAGCCCGGTGGCCCGATCATCAGGAGGTTATGCCCGCCCGCGGCGGCGACTTCGAGCGCCCGCTTGGCGCTTTCTTGCCCACGCACATCGGCGAGATCGGGCCTTGGCGTCGAGGTATCCTCGAGTGCCGGCTGCGGCCGCGCCAGAACCTGCTGGCCTTTGAAATGATTGACGAGCGACAGGAGATGCGGCGGCGCGATGATATCGACGTCCTCGCCCGCCCACGCCGCCTCGGGCCCGCACGCCGCGGGGCAGATGAGCCCTTTCCCCATCCCGTTCGCGCCGATCGCCGCCGGCAGCGCACCGGGCACGGCACGGATCGAGCCGTCGAGCGCCAGCTCCCCGATCGCCGCGTAGCCGGCGACGGCATCTGCAGAAAGCGCCTGCATGGCGACCATCATCGCCAGCAGGATCGGCAGATCGAATTGGCTGCCCTCCTTCGGCAGGTCGGCCGGCGCGAGGTTCACCGTGACGTGCTTGAAGGGAAGCCCCAGCCCCACAGCGTGCAGCGCGTTGCGCACCCGCTCGGAGCTTTCCGCGACCGCCTTGTCCGGCAGCCCCACGATGACGAGCGCCGCGCGGCCGGGCGTGATGCGCACCTGCACCTCGACGGGGCGCGCCTCGATGCCGACGAATGCAAGCGTGGAAATCTGCCCGTACATGCCCACCCCACAGGCTCGACCTGAGCCCCTCGGAGGCTAGCGCGGGTGCGCGAGGCAATCAAGAACAATATGAGAACATGCGCCATTGACGGCGGATCAAGCCGCCGTCGACACCGCCCCGGGTAGCGGCCGCACCGCGAGCACGGTGGTGTTGTCCTGGTGCGGATCGCGCATCGCCTCCACCGCACGGATGAGCGCGTTCGCAACGGCTTCCGCGCCGTCGTTGGCGTACGCCGACACGATCCGCTGGATCTCCGTCGGCTCCAGCGTCTGCAGCCCGTCCGAAGCGAGGATGACGTAGTCGCCCTCCTCCAGCGCCAGCGGCCGGCGCGAAACGTCGACGAGGTCGAGCTCGTCACCCGTCACCGCCGAGCGCAGCATGTGCCGCCGCGGATCGTGCTTTGCCTGCTCCGGTGTGATGCGCCCGAGCTCGGCAAGCCGGTCGAGCTCCGGCGCGAGCGAATGGTCCTCGTTCAGGAGCGCGATCTCGCCGCGCCGGTAGAGCAGCAGCGGGCTATCGCCCACGCTCACCCACTCGACGCCCTCGCTCGTGAAAACCGCAGCGACGAGCGTCGTGCCCATGCCCGACAGCATGGGGTTGGCACGCACCTGCGCCGCGATGGAATCGTTCGCGGCGGTGAGCGACTTGATCAGCCGGTCCGACCGCGAGCCATTGAGGCCGGTGTAGGCGGAGATGAAGCTGTCGCACACCATCCGGCTCGCCAGGGCGCCGGCCGTATGCCCGCCCATGCCATCCGCGAGGATGGCGACGAGGCGCGTGGCGTTGGCCGTTGGCGGCACGTCGACGGCGTCTCCGGCCGCCCGATCCTTAGGCGGCCAGAATGCGCTCGAATCTTCCTGGTAATCGCGCGCGCCCTTGGTGGCGCGGGCGGCATGGTCGTATGCCTGCATCAGTCCTTGGCATCGGTCAGCTCGGCCCAGTCGAACTCTGCTCCGCAGAACGGCACGAAAACGAGCTGCGTGCGCCCGATCGTGATCACGTCCATCTGGTTCAGCTCGACAGCAGCCGTTGGGCGCTTGTCGTTGATGGAAACGACGTTGGTCTTAGCGAGGTTCGGCACGAACAGGAAAGATCGTGCCGCCGAATCATAGCGAATGTAAGCCTGCTCTTCGGAGGAAATCGTATCGTCGCCGAAATCCAGCGGAATACGCTGGGTTTGGGCGCGGCCGACCGTGTTGTTTCCCTCGAAAATCGGGCGGAACGAGCCCATGCCCGGCCCGCCGACCACCACCAGCCAGCCGACGACGGGGTCCTGCTCGAACTCGCCGCGCTTCACCTGCACCTTGCCGCGGACGAGCTGCGTGCGCGGTGCGTCGGTCGTTTCCGCTTTCGGGGGACCGCCGCGCACGACGCGCGTCGTCGGGGGCGTGGAGAATTCCATATGGCGGTCGGGCGCCTTGAGCGATGTTTGCCCTTTCACCTCGCGGGCAGCTTCCGCGGCGCTGAGGCCAGCCCCGGCTGGCGCCGGTGCGGCGGCGGGTACGGCCTCCGCCTTCGCGGGCTCGGCTGCGACAGGCTTCGGCGCCTCGATCTTGACGGTGAGCGGCGCCGCGGCGCTCGCGGCCGGCTCCACCGCTGCGTCTGCCGGAGAAGCGGGGCTGCGATGGGTGTCGTCGCGGCTGGCGGCTGCGAGGGCATCCTTGAGTGAGCCGAGGAAGCGGCCCGGCTTTACGCCCTGTTGAGACATCGTGTCCTCCGTTTCGCCTTGGCGTTCTTCTGACATGGAAATCTCCAGTGCCGGCGCGAGCTAAGCCTTCCCGAGCCTGCGCTAGACGGGCTGGGAATCGAACTTCAGTTTCACTTCGCCAATGCCGATGACGTCGCCCGCCGTCAGCCGGCCTTCGGCGACACGGCTACCGTTGACGAGCACACCGTTGCCCTCGTCACCGGAAAGATCGGTGATGAGGACGCTGCCGTCCGTCGTACGCCGCACCACCGCGTGATAGCGGTGCACGGTTTTCTCCTGCAGGCAGATGTCGTTGTCGGCCTCCCGGCCGATGCGAAGCAGGGCGCGCCCGACCACGTGCCGTTCGCCGGAGGCCGTTTCCACCCAGGCTTCGGTCGGCCACACGGCAAGCTCGGTGCGCGCGGTGACGGAGCGCCGCTCGGCACACGGACGCAGCGAAGGTCGCGAGATGCGAACCGTTGATTCGGGTGAGTGTCGCTGGCGACGCAACATCAAGCCCGCGACCGCGAGCGGCGGCAGTGCGAGTAGCGCAGCGAGGACGAGCATCAATGCCGGAGCGCTCGCATAGGTATCCGCGAGCCAGAGGTTGACATCTCCCCAAGCATCGGCGGCGGGAATGGCAATCGTCGAGACGAGGTCGGTTCTCACGGTGCGTCGCGGTTCGGCTGTAGGCGCTGCTGCAACATCTGAAACGTTGCGACCGTCGCAATCGTCAGCGTCCGATGTGGCGACCGCGCCAGTCCCATGGTCTTAGCCTCGCTTCAAATCAAAGTGCAGCCTCGGGCCGCATGAGGGCGAGAACATGGCATTCGCACCCTCTGCTCAGATTTGTTCGCAGCTTCTTCATGCTCAAGCCAGCGCCACATTTGGCGGACATAAGTGTGTCGAAGGCGGTACGTCAAATTGACGAGCGGCGCATCCCATTGCATTGAGCCGATGCACCGACGCCACGGGGAGCTATGACGAATCTTATCGCGCTGCCAAGCGGGACAGAGCTGGTTGGCGATTATCGCATCGAGCGCGTGCTGGGTGCGGGCGGGTTCGGCGTGACCTACCTCGCCGACGAGATCGCGCTCGCCCGCATGGTGACGATCAAGGAGTATTTCCCAAGCGACATCGCCGCGCGCGACGGCGGCATCGACGCCGTGCCGCGCTCCCAGGACTGCGCCGGCGATTACCGCTGGGGCCTCGACCGCTTCATCGAGGAAGCGCAGACGCTCGCCAAGTTCGACCACCCGAACATCGTGCGCGTCTATCGCTACTTCCGCGCGAACAAGACCGGCTACATGGTGCTCCACTTCGAGGAGGGCCAGAGCCTCAAGGCGTGGCTGAA
>DASRYA010000153.1:0-18922 GCA_035687305.1 Hyphomicrobium sp.
GTGATCGAGCGCCCGCACAAGAAGTGCCGCGTGACGGTTCACACCGCACGTCCCGGCGTTCTGATCGGCAAGAAGGGCGCCGACATCGAGAAGCTGCGCAGCCAGCTCGCACGCTTCACCAGCTCGGAAGTGCACCTCAACATCGTTGAGATCCGCAAGCCCGAGATCGATGCCACGCTCGTCGCCGAGACCATTGCCCAGCAGCTTGAGCGCCGCGTTGCGTTCCGCCGTGCCATGAAGCGCGCCGTGCAGTCCGCGCTGCGCCTCGGCGCTCTCGGCATCCGGATCAACGTAGCCGGTCGTCTGGGCGGTGCTGAAATCGCGCGTACCGAGTGGTATCGCGAGGGCCGCGTTCCGCTGCACACCCTGCGTGCCGACATCGACTTCGGCTACGGCGTTGCGCGTACCGCATACGGCATCATCGGCATCAAGGTGTGGATCTTCAAGGGCGAGATCATCGAGCACGATCCGATGGCCTCCGAGCGGAAGAACACCGAGCTGCAGGAGAGCGGCGGCGCGCGTCCGCGCCGTGACGGCGACCGTGACCGCGGTGAGCGTCGCGAGCGCCGGGAGGCGGCTCCGGCTGCTGCCCCCGAGGCCGAAGGCACAGAGAAAGCGTGAGGCAGCGCGTTTTGCGCTGACAAGGACGAAACGACATGCTGCAACCGAAACGCACAAAGCACCGCAAGGCATTCAAGGGCCGTATCCACGGCGCCGCCAAGGGTGGCACTGCGCTCAACTTCGGCTCGCACGGCCTCAAGGCGGTCGAGCCCGAGCGTATCACCGCCCGGCAGATCGAGGCGGCTCGCCGCGCCATCACGCGTCATATGAAGCGTGCCGGCCGCGTGTGGATCCGCATTTTCCCGGATCTGCCCGTCACGAAGAAGCCCGCCGAAGTCCGCATGGGCTCGGGCAAGGGTTCGCCCGAGCTGTGGTGCGCGCGCGTCAAGCCGGGCCGCATCATGTTCGAGTTGGACGGCGTGCCGGATCAGATTGCGCGCGAAGCGCTGGTGCTTGGCGCAGCCAAGCTGCCGATCAAGACGCGCATCGTTACGCGTATCGGCTGAGCACCTAAAGGGATTTAAAGGAACCAAGGCGATGAAGGCGGAAGGGTTTCGGGACATGACGCTCGACCAGCTGGATGACCAGCTGCAAAAGCTCAAGAAGGAGCAGTTCAACCTGCGCTTCCAGCGGGCTTCGGGCCAGCTCGAGAATACCTCGCGCGTACGCACGGTGCGCCGTGATATCGCCCGCTTGCTGACCGTTGCGCGCCAGAAGCGCGCCGGCGGCACCAAGAGCGCTGGCTAAGGAGTCATTCGAATGCCGAAACGCGTGCTGCAGGGCGTTGTCGTCTCCGACAAGAACGACAAGACGATTGTGGTTGAGGTCGAGCGCCGCTACACCCACCCGCTGTTCAAGAAGACGGTGCGCCGCACCAAGAAGTACCACGCCCACGACGAGAAGAACGCTTTCAAGATCGGCGACCGTGTCGAGATCGTGGAAAGCGCTCCCATCTCGAAGAACAAGCGTTGGGTGGTTCTGACCGACGCGGGCTGATCCGGGCGGGAAGATTTTAGCGCGGATTTACGTCCGCCGAACGATGCAAGGTCGCCTTAGGGCGGCAGTTTGAAAGGGAAGCCGCGATGATCCAGATGGAGACCAATCTCGACGTCGCTGACAATTCGGGCGCGCGCCGCGTTCAGTGCATCAAAGTGCTGGGCGGCTCGAAGCGCAAGTACGCGACCGTGGGCGACATCATCGTCGTTTCGGTCAAGGAAGCCATTCCGAAGGGTCGCGTGAAAAAGGGCCAGGTTATGAAGGCCGTCGTCGTCCGCACCGCGAAGGGCGTCCGTCGCCCCGACGGTTCGTTGATCCGCTTCGACCGTAACGCGGCCGTGCTGATCAACGCCCAGGGCGAGCCGGTCGGCACCCGCATCTTCGGGCCGGTGACCCGCGAGCTCAGGGCCAAGAACCACATGAAGATCGTTTCGCTCGCTCCGGAGGTGCTGTAATGGCCTCGCTGAAGTTCAAGAAGGGCGACCACGTGATCGTGATCGCCGGCCGCGATAAGGGCAAGCACGGCGAAGTGGTGGAGATGCTCCCCCGCGAGCAGCGCGCCATCGTCCGCGGCGTCAACGTTGTGCGCCGGCACCAGAAGCAGACGGCTTCGCAGGAGGGCGGCATCATTTCCAAGGAAGCGCCGATCCACCTGTCGAATCTGGCGCTCGAGGACCCGAAGGACGGCAAGCCAACCCGCGTTGGTTTCAAGTTCATCGAGGACGGCAAGAAGAAGGTTCGCTTCGCCAAGCGCTCGGGCGAAGTCATTCCGGAGAGATAATGAGCCATGGCTGAGAAACAAAAAGCGGCTAAGGCCGGCGCCAAGGACGGCGCCCAGAAAGCCAAAGGCGCCAAGGCTGACAAGCAGGCGGCGGCTTCCAAGGAGCCGCGCGCGCCCGCAAAGCCGCGCCCGGCCGACTATAAGCCGCGCATGAAATCGCACTACGAGAAGGTAGTGCGCGAGGCTCTGCAGAAGAAGTTCGAGTACGCGAACTGCATGCAGGTGCCCAAGCTCGAGAAGATCGTGCTCAACATGGGCGTCGGCGAGGGCGTGAACGACCGCAAGAAGGTGGAGAACGCCGCCGGCGACCTCGCGCTTATCTCCGGTCAGCGTCCGGTGCAGACCCGCTCGCGCAAGGCCATCGCGACCTACAAGCTGCGCGAAGGCATGCCGATCGGCGCCAAGGTGACCCTGCGCGGGGACCGTATGTACGAGTTCCTCGACCGCCTCGTCACCATCGCGCTGCCGCGCGTGAAGGACTTCCGGGGCCTCAACCCGAAGAGCTTCGACGGCCGTGGCAACTATGCCTGCGGTCTCAAGGAGCACATCGTGTTCCCCGAGATCGACTACGATAAGGTCGATCAGATCTGGGGCATGGACATCATCGTTTGCACGTCGGCCAAAACCGACGACGAAGCGCGCGAGCTTCTGCGCGGCTTCAACTTCCCGTTTCGCAGCTAGAGGACCTCGGGATCTGCCCGAAAGGCCTTTGGAGGATTTAGATGGCTAAGACGAGCTCGGTAGAGAAGAACAAAATGCGGCGCAGGCTGGCAGCCCAGTCGGCTGAGAAGCGCAAGCGCCTCAAGGCAATCGCCAACGATCTGAAGCGTCCGGCGGAAGAGCGTTTTGCCGCGCGCATCAAGCTGGCCGAGATGCCGCGCAATTCTTCTCCGACGCGTATCCGCAACCGTTGCGAGCTGACGGGCCGTGCGCGCGGCTACTATCGCAAGCTCAGAATGTGCCGCAACCAGCTCCGCGATCTCGCGAGCCAGGGGTTGATCCCCGGCATGACGAAGTCGAGCTGGTAAGGGAGAGAGACTATGGCGATCAACGATCCCTTGGGCGACATGCTGACCCGCATCCGCAATGCTCAGATGCGGCGGCGTCCGAAAGTCATCACGCCGGCCTCCAACATTCGCGCGCGCGTTCTCGACGTGCTCGAGGAGGAAGGCTACATTCGCGGCTATGCGCGCGTCGAGCAGAAGGGCGTTCTGCCGACCTTCGAGATCGAGCTGAAGTACTACAACGGGCAGCCGGCCATTCGCGAGATCAAGCGCGTGTCGACGCCCGGCCGGCGGGTTTATTCGCCTGTGCGTGATCTGCCTACCGTGGCCAACGGCCTCGGTGTCGCGATTCTCTCGACGTCCAAGGGCGTGATGTCCGACGCTAAGGCGCGCGAGCAGAACGTCGGCGGGGAGATTCTCTGCAACATCTTCTAACTTGCAGCTCGCCACGGGCGGGCGGCAGGCAACAGGGTTTCGGAACGACCATGTCACGTATCGGCAAAAGAGCAGTCCCGGTCCCGTCCAATGTGACGGCGACGATCAGCGGGCGAGAGGTCAAGGTCAAGGGACCGAAGGGCGAGCTTTCGTTCACGGTGCCCGAGAAGATCAAGGTCGAGAAGACGGACGACGGCATCGTCGTCACGCCGGTCGACGACAGCAAGATGGCGCGCTCCATGTGGGGCATGTCGCGCACGATGATCTCGAACCTCATCGTCGGCGTCACGGAGGGATATTCCGAGACGCTGGAGATTCACGGCGTCGGTTTCCGTGCCGCCATGAAGGGCAAGGATCTGCAGCTGCACATCGGCTTCAGCCATGATGTGATCCATCAGATCCCCGCGGGCGTCGATGTGAAGGTTTCCGGCGCGAAGCAGGAAATCATCACCATCTCCGGCATCGACCGTCAGCTCATCGGTCAGGTGGCCGCCAACATCCGTGCCGCGCGGCCGCCGGAGCCCTACCAGGGCAAGGGCATCCGCTATCAGGGCGAATACATCTTCCGCAAGGAAGGCAAGAAGAAGTAAGGACGCCGGCTTATGGCTAACACTGCGCTCAACAAGCTGTTCGACCGGCGCAAGTCTCGCGTCCGTCGTACTCTGAAGGCGAATGGCACCGGGCGTCCGCGCCTTTCCGTGCACCGTTCGTCGAAGCACATCTACGTGCAGGTGATCGACGACGTCGCCGGCCGGACGGTGGCCGCCGCCTCCACGCTGGAGAAGGATTTGAAGTCGTCGCTGAAGACCGGCGCCGACAAGGCCGCTGCCGCTGCGATCGGCAAGCTCATCGCCGAGCGGGCGATCAAGGCCGGCGTCAAGGACGTCGTCTTCGATCGCGGTGGCTACATCTATCACGGCCGCGTCAAGGCGCTGGCCGATGCCGCGCGCGAAGGCGGCCTGAACTTTTAAGAAGAGGATTGCAACGTGGCACGTTCCCCAGGAAGAGACCGCGGTCGCGATCGCGAAGAGCGTGATAGCGAGTTCACCGAAAAGCTCGTTCACATCAACCGCGTCGCCAAGGTGGTGAAGGGCGGTAAGCGTTTCGGCTTTGCAGCACTCGTCGTCGTCGGCGATCTCAAAGGCCGCGTCGGCTTCGGCCACGGCAAGGCCCGCGAGGTACCCGAGGCGATCCGCAAGGCCACCGAAGCGGCGAAGCGCTCGCTGCTGCGCGTGCCGCTGCGCGATGCCCGTACGCTGCACCATGACAGCGAAGGCCGTCACGGCGCCGGCAAGGTCGTGCTCCGTTCGGCTCCCGCCGGTACCGGCGTGATCGCGGGCGGTGCGATGCGTGCCGTGTTCGAAATGCTGGGTGTGCACGACGTTGTCGCCAAGTCGCTCGGCTCGGCCAACCCCTACAACGTGGTTCGCGCGACCTTTGACGCGCTGAAGCACCAGGAAAACCCGCGGGCCGTCGCCGCGCGCCGGAACAAGAAGGTGAGCGAGATCGTCTCGCGCCGCCGCGATGGTTCGGTTGCCGGCGAGACCGTTGCAGAGGCGTAATCTGCGCGCTGACGGCGAACGCAAGGAAGAAGCGATATGGCTGCCAAGAAGACCATCACCGTCGAGCAGATCGCCAGCGCCAACCGGCGTCCGGCCGTTCAGACCCAGACTCTGCGTGGCCTGGGCCTCGACAAGCTGCACCGCCAGCGGGAGCTGGAGGACACTCCCGCCGTGCGTGGCATGATCAACTCTATTCCCCACCTGGTGCGCATCGTCGATGCGCCGGCGGGCAAGAAATCCTGAGGAGCTAGGGTCCGATGCGGCTCAACGAAATCAAGGACAAGCACGGTGCGCGCAAGGAGCGTGTGCGTATCGGGCGTGGCATCGGCTCGGGTGTCGGCAAGACGGGCGGCCGCGGCGGCAAGGGCCAGACCGCGCGTTCGGGCGTCGCGATCGGCGGCTTCGAGGGCGGCCAGATGCCGCTCCATCGCCGCCTTCCCAAGCGCGGTTTCAACAAGTGGAACCGCAAGGACTACAACGAGATCAACATCGGTCTCTTGCAGAAGGCCGTCGATGACAAGCGCATCGACGCCGGCAAGACTGTCGATGTCGCAGCTCTCGTCGAGGCCGGTATCCTGCGCCGTCCCAAGGATGGCCTGCGTCTCCTCGGCTCGGGCGAGATCACGGCGAAGCTGAACCTCACCGTCGACCACGCCTCGGCAACCGCCAAGGCCGCCGTCGAAAAGGCCGGTGGCTCGATCACCGTGATCGAGAAGAAGGTTCTGCCCGCCGACGAGGCCAAGCGCCAGAAGACTGCGGCGAAGAAGAATACCGGAACGAACAAGAAGCCCGCTGGGGCGAGCGAGGAGTAACCTTGGCGCCGAGGCCGCCGGTCGAATGCGATCGGCGGCGGTTTTGACGAGCGCGGCGTTGCCGCACCCGGGACAGGCTCCCATCTTAGGCGAGGGGACATCCGAGGGCGGCCCGCCGCCATAGGCGCGAAGGTTGGGAGAAACGAACCATGGTATCCGCTGCCGAGCAGCTTGCCTCCAATCTGAACTTTGGCGCGTTCGCCAAAGCCGAGGACCTGAAGCGCCGCATCTACTTCACGCTGGCTGCCCTCATCGTCTATCGTTTCGGCACCTTCATTCCGCTGCCGGGCATCAATCCCACCGCCTTCGCACAGACCTTCAACGCCAACTCCGCTGGCATCCTCGGCATGTTCAACATGTTCGCGGGCGGCGCGGTCGAGCGTATGGCGATCTTTGCGCTCAACATCATGCCGTACATCTCGGCGTCGATCATCATGCAGCTCATGAGTTCGATGTCGCCGAAGCTCGAGGCCTTGAAAAAGGAAGGCGAGCAGGGCCGCAAGCAGATCAACCAGTACACCCGCTACCTGACGGTGTTGCTGGCTGCATTCCAGGCCTACGGTATCGCCATCGGACTTGAGGGCTCGCACAGCGCCGCCGGCCCCGTCGTCATCGAGCCGGGCTGGTTTTTCCGCATTACGACGGTCATCACGCTCGTCGGCGGTACGATGTTCCTGATGTGGCTCGGCGAGCAGATCACGCAGCGTGGCGTTGGCAACGGCATCTCGCTCATCATTTTCGCCGGCATCGTCGCGGGGCTTCCCGCCGCCATGGTGGGTCTCTTCGAGCTCGCCCGCACCGGCTCGCTCTCCGTGGGCCTCCTGCTCGCGCTGCTCGGGCTGATGCTCTTCGTCGTCGGCGCGATCGTCTTCATGGAGCGCGCACAGCGCCGGCTTCTGATCCAGTATCCGAAGCGACAGGTGGGCAGCCGCATGTTCCAGGGCGATTCCTCGCACCTGCCGCTGAAGCTCAACTCGTCGGGCGTCATTCCGCCGATCTTCGCCTCTTCGCTCCTGCTCCTGCCGATCACCGCCGCTCAGTTTACCGCCGGCCAGGGCCCCCAGTGGCTCAACGATATCACGGCAGCTCTGGGAAGCGGCCAGCCGCTGCATATCCTCGTCTATGTGGCCCTGATCATCTTCTTCGCCTTCTTCTACACGGCGGTGGTGTTCAACCCGAAGGAGACGGCGGACAACCTGCGCAAATACGGTGGCTTCATTCCGGGCATCCGCCCCGGTGACAAGACGGCCGAGTACATCGACTACGTCTTGACCCGTATCACCGTCGTCGGCGCCATCTACCTCGCCGCGGTCTGCGTTCTGCCGGAAATTCTCATCTCCTACGCCGCCGTGCCGTTCTACTTCGGTGGTACCTCGCTGCTCATCGCCGTGAGCGTCACCATGGATACCGTGGCACAGGTGCAGAGCCATCTTCTGGCGCACCAATACGAAGGCCTGATCAAGAAGGCGAAGCTGAGGGGCGCCACGGGACGCGGCGGCCGCAGATGAACCTGATACTTCTAGGTCCGCCCGGCGCCGGCAAAGGCACGCAAGCGGAGGGGCTCGCCAAGAGGCGCGGGCTCATCCAGCTCTCGACCGGAGATATGCTCCGTGAGGCTGTAAGGGCCGGCACACCGGTGGGACGCGAGGCGAAGGCGATCATGGAGGCCGGCGGCCTCGTACCGGACGCGGTGGTCATCAAGATCATTGCCGACCGCATCGAGCACCCCGACTGCGCCAACGGGTTCATCCTCGACGGCTTCCCGCGCACCCTGAACCAAGCCGCGGCGCTCGATGAGTTGCTCGCCGGACAGGGCAAGAAGCTCAATGCCGTCATCGAGCTGAAAGTCGATGACGGAATTCTGGAATCGCGTATCGAGAACCGTGCGCGGGAGACGGCGGCCGCGGGGGGAACTCCCCGTGCGGACGACAATGCCGATGCACTGCGTAAACGGCTCATGGCCTACTACCGGGAAACAGCCCCGCTCATTGGTTACTATTTTGCCAAGGGCAAGCTGCACTCGGTGGACGGCATGGCGCCAATCACCGAGGTTGCGGGGAGCGTGGACGGGGTCCTGTCCGCTCTTGCCGCACCTTAAAAAAACCGTTATCGCCCAATTGACGGGGACCTATTGCTCCGGTACAACACCCCGTTCTTAACGCACCTGGGCAATATCCGGTCTGCCATCAGACGGGCCGGATTGGTGTGTTTTCGGCGTAGGAACACAGGTTAGCAAGCGACATGCCGTCGGGGCACGTGCCTCCGGTGACGGCAATCGATACCTCAGGAGAGACGTGTGGCCCGTATCGCAGGCGTCAACATTCCGACGCAGAAGCGCGTTGTCATCGCGCTGCAATACATTCACGGGATTGGTCCCAAGTTCGCGAAGGACATCTGCGAGAAGGTCGGTATTCCGGCTGAGCGGCGGGTGCAGCAGCTGACCGACGCCGAGGTCCTGCAGATCCGCGAGACGATCGACCGCGACTACCTCGTCGAAGGCGATCTTCGCCGCGAGGTCATCACGAACATCAAGCGCCTGATGGATCTCGGCTGCTACCGCGGCCTCCGTCACCGCAAGGGCCTTCCCGTCCATGGTCAGCGCACGCACACCAATGCGCGCACCCGCAAGGGTCCTGCGAAGCCCATCGCCGGCAAGAAGAAGGCCTGATCGCCCATTGCTTGGGGAGTGCCGCTTGGCTGCTCCCCGTTCGCTTTTGACGTATTTGGTATGACGGGCCGCCGGGCGGCCCCTGGAGAGACGACGGATGGCCAAGGATACGACCGCAGCAGGGCGAGGCAAAGTACGCCGCCGCGAGAAAAAGAACATCACGTCCGGCGTTGCGCACGTCAACGCCTCGTTCAATAACACCATGATCACGATCACCGACGCCCAGGGCAACACGATTGCCTGGTCCTCGTCGGGCACGAAGGGCTTCAAGGGCTCGCGCAAGTCGACGCCGTACGCCGCGCAGGTTGCCGCCGAGGATGCCGGCCGCAAGGCGCAGGAGCACGGCATGAAGATCCTCGAGGTCGAGGTTTGCGGTCCTGGCTCCGGTCGCGAATCGGCCCTGCGTGCCTTGCAGGCGGTGGGCTTCCAGATCACCTCCATCCGTGACGTGACGCCTATTCCGCACAACGGTTGCCGGCCGCGCAAGCGCCGGCGCGTCTGACGAACCTTCTCGCGGCGCCGATTTGGCGCCGCGCTTGCGTCGCCGTGCAGCCCGCCGGCGACCTTGATTCTATCCTTCGCCTGCGCTCCCGGACGCAGGCGTCAGTTAAGCGAGGCTCCCCGTGGTGAACGTTCTCCAGAAGAACTGGCAAGACCTTATCAAGCCGAACAAGCTCGATGTGGCCTCGGGCCGCGACGGCAGCCGTATCGCCACCGTCGTCGCCGAGCCGCTGGAGCGTGGCTTCGGCATGACGCTCGGCAACGCGCTGCGCCGTGTGCTGCTGTCCTCCCTGCAGGGCGCGGCCATCAAGACGGTGCAGATCGACGGCGTGCTGCACGAGTTCTCTTCGATCCCCTCCGTGCGTGAGGATGTCACCAACATCATCCTCAACATCAAGGAGATCGCGCTGCGCATCCACTCAGAGGGTGTGAAGCGCATGGTGCTCAAGAAGGAAGGCGGCGGCCCGGTCCGCGCCAAGGACATCGAGGCCGGCCCGGATGTCGAGATCCTCAACCCCGAGCACGTGATCTGCACCCTGGACCAGGGCGCTTCGATCCGCATGGAATTCACCGCCGACATGGGCAAGGGCTATGTTGCGGCCGACCGCAACCGCCCCGAGGACGCGCCGATCGGCCTGATCCCGGTCGACAGCCTCTACAGCCCGGTGAAGAAGGTTTCCTACAAGGTCGAGAATACCCGCGAGGGCCAGATTCTCGACTATGACAAGCTGACGATGACGGTCGAGACCGACGGCTCGGTGTCGCCGGAGGATGCGATCGCGCTCGCCGCGCGCATCCTGCAGGACCAGCTCGCGGTGTTCATCAACTTCGAGGAGCCGAAGAAGGCCGTCGAGGAGACCCGTCACCCCGAGCTCGCGTTCAACGCCGCGCTGCTCAAGAAGGTGGACGAGCTGGAGCTTTCCGTGCGCTCGGCGAACTGCCTGAAGAACGACAACATCGTTTACATCGGCGACCTTATTCAGAAGACCGAGGCGGAGATGCTGCGGACGCCGAACTTCGGCCGCAAGTCGCTGAACGAGATCAAGGAAGTCCTTGCGTCCATGGGCCTGCACCTCGGCATGGAAGTGCCGAACTGGCCGCCGGACAACATCGAAGAGCTGGCGAAGCGCTTCGAGGACCAGTACTGAGACTTGAGACGACGTGCGAACTCCGGCGCGTGATGCAAATCGCGACGCCGGGGCCACGGATGACAACCGAAACGAGGTGAGGCCGTAGAACCTCCCCGTCAAACAACCTGAGAGAACCGATATGCGACACAAGAAACTCGGCCGGCGTTTCAGCCGCGACAGCAGCCATCGCCAGGCCATGTTCTCGAACATGGCGGCCGCGCTCATCAAGCACGAGCAGATCGTCACGACCCTGCCGAAGGCGAAGGATCTGAAGCGCGTGATGGACAAGTACATCACGCTCGCGAAGCGCGGTGACCTGAACTCCCGCCGTCTCGCCGCCAGCCGTCTGCGCGACGAGGACATGGTCAAGAAGCTGTTCGACGTCCTGGCGCCCCGCTACAAGGACCGCGCCGGCGGTTACACGCGCGTGCTGAAAGCGGGCTTCCGCTACGGCGACAGCGCCCCGCGCGCCGTGATCGAGCTCGTCGACCGCGATGAGGCCGTGAAGGGCAAGGAAGACCGCGAGCGCCACGAGGCACAGGTCGCCGCACAGGCCGCCGAGGCCTGATAGCTCATCCGGGCGCGCCTCCCGCTCGCTCGACATCGAATACGAAAAGCCGGCGCAAAAAACTGCGCCGGCTTTTTCATTTTCGCGTCCCACGGCCGCGCGCACGCCGCCGTTCGCGTAGATCAGGCGGCGCTGGCGGTTGCGCCCTGCGCGTCCATCAGCGCTTTGAATTCCGCCATGCCGAGCGTCGCGATGATGTTCAGCTCCGCGTCGAGGATCTCATAGACGAGGTCGCCGACATTACGGTTGCTGAAAAACGCGATGACGTCCTGGTCGCCGCCACCTTCGGTGTGCGGCTCCCCATCACCTGCTGTCGCGACGTAGCTCCCGACCGGGCGCACCTCCTTCAACTCACCGTTCGCGCGGTAGATGCGCAGCTCGCCCTGCAGGACCACGGTGACGTAATCGCACCGGTGGCGATGCAGCGCGATTTTCGCGTTGGCGTCGAACTTGAAGAGGATGTCGACAATGCGCTTCTCCTCGTCGACCGCGCAGATGAAATAGGCGAGGTGGTCGAAGCCTTCGAGCGTGTGCCAGCGGATATTGCGCGTATCGAAAGGATTGGTGGCCATTGGTTTCCCCTCCCAGCGGGATGATGCTTGCTTGTCGGCCGGCTCGGGAAGGCCGGGCTCCATAACGCCAACGTGACTTGTTGGCTTTCCGCGCGCTTGCCATTTTGCGCCAACGTCTCCTTCGGCGTCTCGGATGGGACCTTGCATGGCAATTCGCCTTTCCGGCTTCACCCGCGCGAGCTCACTGGGCCCCATCGCCGACTTCATGGGACGGCAAGGCGGCTCCATCCAGCGGGTGCTCGAGGATGTCGATCTGCCCCTCGGGCTGCTGGAGCATCCCGATACGCTCGTCCCTTTGCGGGAGCAGTTTCGCCTGCTTGAACGTTCCGCCCGGGAGACGGGCGACGACTATTTCGGCGCGCGGCTCGGGCAAGTGGTGCGCTCACGGGACCTCAGCCATTTCGGTGCGTGGGTCTGCGCGGCGCCGACGCTTGGCGGCGCTATCGCCCGTGCGCGTGCCGGGATCAACAGGATGCTACAGACCTCCACGGTGCTGACTCTCGCGCCGCACGGAGAAAACGTGCGATGGCACATCGAGTTCGTCGAGCCGGAATCCGAGGGGCGCCACCACAACGAGCTTCTCGGCGTCAGCTATATGATCGACGTCGTGCGTGGATACGCGGGCCGCACGTGGCATCCGGACGTGGTGTTCACTGCGCTTCCCCGGGGATCGCCGCGTGCCGCGCTCGAAGACATGTTCCGCTGCAATGTTTCCCATGGGCATCCGGTACCCGGCATCGGGTTCAGTGCTGCGCTGCTCGACTGCACCCGCGCGACGGCAACGCAGACGGGGATGGGCGCCGGTGCTGAGCCGGGCCTGCCCGGCCAGCAGGACACGCTCGCATCCGTCGCGGCCATCACCGACCTTGCCCTGCACGAAGGGCTTCCGCGCATCGACTGGGTGGCCGCAAAGCTCGGGCTCACGCGCCGCTCCCTGCAGCGGCTGCTGGCGAAGCACGGCACATCCTTCAACCGTCTCGCCGAAGAAGCGCTGATGCGCCGGGCAATTCGGCGCCTCGGCGAGGCCGACGCGGCGATCACCGGCATCGCGCTGGAGCTTGGATATGCGGATGCCGCGCACTTCACGCGCGCGTTTCGTAGATGGACGGGCATGCCGCCGAGCGTATACCGTCATCGCCTGGCCTGAAGGGCGGGACCCTGGGTGATGCTGCGAACGCTGGCGATCGGAGGCGGGGATGTCGAAGCCGACAGTTCTGGTGACAGGCGCTTCCGGCTTTATCGCCAAGCACTGCATCGCGGAGCTGCTGCGCGAGGGCTACCCCGTGCAGGCGACGCTGCGCAGTCTCGCACGGGCGGATGAGACGCGCCGCGCGATTGCAAAGGCCGGCGCCGATGCCGGCGCGGTGAAGTTCTTCGCCGCCGATCTTCTCTCCGATCCCGGCTGGGATGAAGCGGTTGCGGGCTGCACCTATGTGCTGCACGTCGCGTCGCCGTTTCCGCTCAAGAACCCGCGCGATCCCCAGGAGGTGATCCGGCCCGCGCGGGAAGGGGCTCTGCGCGTCCTCGAGGCGGCGACGCGCGCCGGCGTGAAGCGTGTGGTGCTGACATCCTCGATCGTCGCCGTCACGCTGCCGTGGCCCGAGGCCGAGCCCGGGCACGTTTTCGACGAGAAGGATTGGAGCAATCCCGAACGTCCGGACGTGACACCCTATGTCGTCTCGAAGACGGCGGCGGAAAAGGCCGCGTGGGATTTCGTCAACGCCACGCCTGGCGCACCCGAGCTTACGGCGGTCAATCCGGGTTTCGTGCTCGGCCCCGCCGTCGACGCCGATCTCTCCACCTCCCATGAAGTCATCCGGATGATGGGCAACGGCTCCTATCCCGCGGCGCCGAAGATCGGCTTCCCCATCAGCGATGTGCGCGACGTCGTGGTGACGCACATCCTGGCGATGATCCACGCGCAAGCGGCAGGCCAGCGGTTTCTGTCGGCCAACGGCTTCCTGCGGCTTTACGAGGTCGGCCAACTGGTGAAGCAGGCCCTGCCGGACCTCGGCAAAAAGGTGCCGCGCGGGGAAATGCCCGACATCCTGGTGCGGGCGCTGTCCCTCGTCGACCGGCGGCTCAAAGCCGTGCTCGCCGACCTCGGCTTCCCCCGACCGGTGAGCAGCGCCAAGGCGCAGCAGGTGCTGGGCCAGAGCTTCCGCTCACCCCAGGAGGCGGTCACCTCTGCCGCCGAGAGCCTGCGGGCGCTGCACATTATCTGAAGTGCCCACCGGGGCGCTACCGAGCCCCGAAAAATCGATGCTCCGGCGGCTTTTAGGCTCATTTTCGCTGCATGCGGGCCTGGGGCGCAGCCGGGAAGGGCGCCACAATGGAGGCGCCGTGCTATCTGTGCGCCGGGACGGTCCACCCCGCGGCCGCAGGGCTGGACCATGATCAAAGGCTAGAGCCGCATCGCGATTCGAAGAAAAGCGATCATGCTCTAGAAAACGGGGCTTACCCGTCAGAGATGAACATCGAGGATCGAAATCATTCGCATGAGCATGCCGACGACGACACCGACCCATGCGGGCTTCAGGTCCGCCGCGCTGGCGCTGACCGGGCTCGCTCTCTTTGTATCGCTTCTTTTCCCGCGTGAAGCGTCCGCGCAGTTGCGCGCGGCGCCGCCTTCCCGGGAAGCGATGCAGTATTCGTTCTCACCCATCGTGAAGAAGGCGGCTCCGGCGGTCGTGAACGTCTATGTGCGCTCGCGCGTGCGCACCGCGGTCTCGCCATTCGCGAACGATCCGTTCTTCCAGCGTTTCTTCGGCGGCCGCGGTGGCTTCGGTCTGCCGCAGGAGCGGATCCAGTCTTCGCTCGGCTCCGGCGTCATCATCAGCGCCGACGGTGTCATCGTCACCAACACGCACGTCGTGAAGGGCGGCACCGATACGCAGATCCGCGTCGCGCTCTCCGACAAGCGCGAGTATGACGCGCGCATCGTCGCCCAGGACGAGCGCACCGATCTCGCCGTTCTCAAGATCGAGAAGGGCGGCAGCGATTTTCCCTTCCTGCAGTTCGCCGACAGCGATGAGCTGGAGGTGGGCGATCTCGTGCTCGCCATCGGCAACCCGTTCGGCGTCGGCCAGACGGTGACGAGCGGCATCATCTCCGCGCTCGCCCGCACGGAGATGGCGCAGTCCGACACGCAGGTGTTTCTGCAAACGGACGCCGCGATCAACCCCGGCAACTCCGGCGGCGCGCTCGTCGACATGCAGGGCCGCCTCATCGGTATCAACACGATGATCTTCTCCCAGTCGGGCGGCTCGGTGGGCATCGGCTTCGCGATCCCGTCGAACCTCGTGCGCTTCTATGCGGACAACGCTATCGCCGGGCGCAAGATCGAACGGCCGTGGCTCGGCGCCCAGCTCGAGACGGTGACGCGCGAGATGGCGCAGACTTTGAAACTCGACCGCATCTCAGGCGCGGTCGTCGTGCGCTTGACGAACAACAGCCCCGCGGCGAAGGCCGGGGTGCAGCTCGGCGATGTGATCGTGAAGGTGGACGATTTCGATGTGGCCGATTCCCACTCTGTCCATTATCGCCTCACCACGCGCGGCATCGGCAATCGCGCGCGCCTGGAGGTGATCCGCAACGGTCGCCACGTGCCGATCGATGTTCAGCTGCTGCCGGCGCCGAAGCCCGGCAAGGACGACGTGCGCAACCTGTCGGGCAATCATCCATTCGACGGTGCACGCGTCTCGAACATACTTCCCAGCGTTGCCGACGAGCTCAATCTCGACGAAACCGACGGCGTCGTCATCGTCGCGGTCCGCTCCGGCGGCGTGGCGTCCAGGCTCGACTTCCAGCCGGGCGACATCATCTTGCAGGTCGGCAACGAAAAGATCACCGACGTCATCATGCTCGATGAATTGACGCGTGTGCCCCACCGGATCTGGAGCGTCACGATCAAGCGCGGCGGGCGTGTGATGAAGCTGCAGATGGCAGGATAGGCGCAGGTGGCCAATCTGTTCGAAGCCGCCGGATTGGAGAAGGGGGCGCCGCGCCCGCTTCCCGACCGGCTGCGCCCGACGAAGCTTTCGGAGGTCGTCGGGCAGGATCACCTCGTCGGCCCCAACGGCACGCTCACGCGCATGCTGAAAAGCGGCCGGCTGCCGAGCCTCATCCTGTGGGGACCGCCGGGCTCCGGCAAGACGACGGTCGCGCGCCTGCTCGCCCACGAGACGCACCTCGAGTTCGAGCAGCTCTCGGCCATTTTCTCCGGCGTGCAGGACCTGCGCAAAGCTTTCGACCGTGCCAAGGCCCGCCGCGAGCACGGCAAGGGCACGCTGCTGTTCATCGACGAGATCCACCGCTTCAACCGCGCGCAGCAGGATAGCTTCCTGCCGTACATGGAGGACGGAACGATCACGCTCGTCGGCGCGACGACGGAGAACCCCTCGTTCGAGCTCAACAGCGCCGTTCTCAGCCGTGCCTCCGTGCTGGTCTACAATCGCCTCGACGAAGCGGCGCTCGAAACGCTGCTTGAGCGCGCGGAGAAGGAGGAGAAGCGTCCTCTGCCGCTCGATGCGGACGCGCGCGAGGCGCTCATCGGAATGGCCGATGGCGATGGCCGCTCGGTCATCAATCTTGCGGACGAAGTTTTCGCCGCCGTGGCGCCGGGGCAGGCGCTGCTCGACCGCAACGCGCTCAGCACCCTCGTGCAGAAGCGCGCGCCGCTCTACGACAAGTCGCGCGAAGGCCATTACAACCTGATCAGCGCGCTGCATAAATCGGTGCGCGGTTCCGATCCCGATGCGGCGCTCTACTGGCTCTGCCGCATGCTGGATGGCGGCGAGGACCGCCTGTTCCTCGCGCGCCGGCTCGTGCGGATGGCAGTCGAGGACATCGGTCTCGCCGATCCCCAGGCGCTGGTGCAGGCGCTCGCGGCGAAGGACACCTACGATTTCCTCGGCAGCCCGGAAGGCGAACTGGCGCTGGCGCAGGCGACGATCTATCTCGCGACCGCGCCGAAATCGAACGGCGCTTACGTCGCCTACAAGGCCGCCATGCGGGCGGCCAAGGAGCATGGCTCGCTGAGCCCGCCTAAGCATATCCTCAATGCACCGACCAAGCTGATGCAGCAGGAAGGCTATGGCGAGGGCTACGCCTACGACCACGACGCCGAAGAAGGGTTTTCCGGCCAGGATTATTTCCCCGAGGAGTTCGGCACCCGTCCGCAGTATTACGATCCGCCCGATCGCGGCTTCGAGCGCGAAATCCGCAAGCGGCTGGCCTATTGGGGCGATTTGAGAGCGAAGCGCGGCGGGAAGTAAGCGCTCACGCCGTCATTGGCGCGTCCGAATAGCACCCTATAGGTGAGCGCGCCCTGTGGCACCCCCGTCGTGCCCGCCACGCGTTTCGCCCGCTGCGACGTTGCGCAGTTCACGGCCCTGCGCCGGGCGCCTATAATCCGGTGCCAGATGCCGGGAGGGACAGTCGGATGGTGCAGTTCATCGACCTGTGGCGCGGCCATCCGATCAACGAATCGGTGACGGCGCCGTGTGTTGCGCCCCATGATCTGACGAACCTCGAAGGCAAGCACGTTGCCATGGGCTTTCCCGTGTTTGCCAACCAGTGCGCGATCCGCATGGGCGTTGCCTTGCGCCGTGCAGGCGTCGTCGACAGTCAGATCGGAGGCTGCGCGGCCTGTTCCGTCCACCCGCGCTCGGAGATGCACTTCATCAACGCGAGCCAGCTCGCCAACGCCATCAGCCGCGCGAACTTGCCGGGCGTCGCGCCGGTGGAGCGCATCACGGGCACCGCGGCGGCCGACTATTACCCGCGCCTCTTCGGCCGTACGGGCATCGTCTATTTCCAGGACTACTGGAAGCGCTCGAGCGACAGCGGCCGCCCCACCGGTGACCACATCGATGTGTGGAACGGCTATCGATCATCGGCCAAGTGGCTGCTCGAATGGTTCTCCTGGCTCGGCTACTATTCGAATTACGCCAACGCCGGCGAGATCTGGTTCTGGGAAGTGAAATAGCCGGCCGCAGAGCAGGGCGGGGGCAGGGGAGCAAGCAATGCGCTACATCGTTGCCATGGTGTTCGCGGTCGCCGGCGCGCTGCTGGCAACGGTATTCCTCAGCTCATCCGTCGCCGATTGGGTCGTAGCGCACCGCTCGTTCGAAAGCTCGGACGATGCGGAGAACCTGCATATGCTGGTGTTCCTCGCTTCGAACGTCGCCGGGCTCATCGCCGGTTGGCTCGTCGGCTGGGTGATTGGCGGCTTCTTCGCCCGCCCCGAGGCGCCGCCCGCGTGAGACCCGCAACGCTGATCTATCCCGGAGCCAGCAACGTCAGCGGCCACACGTAGGCTTGCCCGAGCACCAGCAGACCGACGAGCGTTGCCAGCGCGATGGAGTGGAAGGCAACGAAGCGCAGGATGGACCCCTCGTGGCCGTACCAGCGCGTGGCGGTCGAAGCGACGACGATCGATTGCGCGTCCATCATCTTGCCCATCACGCCGCCGGAGCTGTTGGCGGCCGCCATCAGCACCGGATTGAGCCCGAGCTGCTCCGCGCTCACACGCTGCAGGCCGCCGAACAGCACGTTCGATGCGGTGTCCGATCCGGTGAGCGTGACGCCCAGCCAGCCGATGTACGTTCCGAACAGCGGATAGAGCCAGCCGGTGTTGGCGAGCGCGAGGCCGAGCGTGGCGTCGATTCCGGAGTACCGGGTGACGAAGCCGATCGCGAGCATGCAGGCGATCGTGAGCAGCGAATAGCGCACGAGATAGAGCGTGCGCGCGTATGTGCGTAGAAGCCCGCCGGGGCCGTAGCCGAGCGCAAAACCGGAGACGATGGCCGCGAGCAGGATTCCGGTGCCCGTGGCGGAGAGGGCGTTGAAGTTGAACACCGCCGCTTCGATTTTCGGGGTGGCGACGACCGGCGGCACCTTTTGCACCAGCTCGTGCAGTCCTGGAATGGCGAGCTTCGCGACCCAGATGTCGTCGAGCATTGCCCGCACCTGGGGCGTGCCCCAGAGAAACACGAAGACGCTGAGCACGACCCACGGCATCCAGGCGCGTCGGATGGCGGATGGAGTGTGAGTTGCGGCGCCGGGCGCATCTGCGCCCCGTCCGCCAGCTTCCGGTGCTCCCGGCATCGCCGTCATCGGCCGTGCGGGCCGCCAGACCTTCAGGAACATTGCGAGCGCGGCCATCGACACCACCGCCGCGACGATGTCGACGAGCCAGGGACCGTGGAAGTTCGAAACGAGGTACTGCGGGATCGCGAACGCGACGCCGGCAACGAGGATTGGCGGCCAGACCTCGACCGTACGCCGCCAGCCCGCGAACGCGGTGATGAGCCAGAACGGCACCAGCAC
>DASRYA010000154.1:0-67148 GCA_035687305.1 Hyphomicrobium sp.
CCTCGATGTGGACCTCGAGCCGCTCGCGGCCGTTGAAAGAGGAGCGCTTCACGCTGCCCGCAACATGCAACGGCAGCCCGCCCGTTCCCAGCAGCATATCGCCGAGTGGCTCGCCAGCCGCGCGGAAGGCAATGCCCTCCAGCTTCGTGCCGTCGGCCGATTGGAGCACGCAACGCACGTGCGCCTCGCCCACGATCTTGGCGAATTTCACATTGACCGCCGGAAAGGCGAAGCGCGGCGAAGGATTGCCCTGCCCATAAGGACCCACCCGCGCGATGAGGTCGATGAGGTCGTCGGTGACCCCGGCGGGCGTCAACGCGCCGTCGATCTCGAGCGCATCGCGCGCCCGCGCCTCCCCTACGCTCTCGCGCAGGCGCGCGTGCATGAACGCCTCGAGGACTTCGAGATTGGCGCGCGCCACCGTCAGGCCCGCCGCCATCGAATGACCACCGCCCTTGATGAGATGGCCCGCTGCAACCGCCGCACGCACCGCGCCGCCGATATCCGCTCCAGGAAGCGAGCGCAGCGATCCGGTGCCTTCTCCGCCCGTCTCCTCGTTCCATGCGATGACGCACGAGGGGAGACGGAAACGCTCCGTCAGGCGGCTGGCGACGAGACCGACGACGCCCTTGTGCCAGGTATGCGAGCCGACGAGCAGCAGCGCAGCGTCGGGATTGGCGATGAGCCGCGCCTCGGCCTCGCCGAGCGCTTCTTCCAGCATCTGCTTTTCGAGCGCGCGACGTTCCTTGTTGAGTCTGTCGAGCAGCGCCGCGATGCGCGCAGCTTCCACCTCGTCCGCGCCGGCGAGCAGCCGCGCGCCGAGCCCGGCGTCACCGATGCGCCCACCGGCATTGATGCGCGGGCCGAGGATGAAGCCGAGGTGATAGGGTGTCGGCGGCTCGTTCAATCCCGCCGCGTCGATGAGTGCCTTGAGACCGATGTTGCGCCGCCAGCGCATCACCTGCAGTCCCTGGGTGACGTAGGCGCGGTTGAGCCCGACCAGCGGCACCACGTCGGCGACGGTGGCGAGCGCGACGAGGTCGGTCTCCGCCATAAGATCCGGCTCGGGCGTGCCCGCGCCATAGAAGCCGCGCCGCCGCAACTCGCGGGTCGTCGCCACGAGCACCATGAAGGCGACGCCCGCAGCACACAGGTGGCCGAGGCCCGATACGTCGTCCTGACGGTTCGGATTGACCACGGCACATGCGCGCGGCAGTTCCTCGTCGGCCTGGTGATGATCGATGACCACCACATCGCAACCGAGTTCACCGGCACGGGCCAGCGGCTCGCGGCTGGTGGTGCCGCAATCCACCGTGACGATGAGCTGCGCGCCGTCCTTCACCAAGCCTTCGATGGCGGCAGGGTTCGGTCCGTAGCCTTCGAACAGGCGATCGGGAATGTAGATGCGCGGCTCGAGGCCGTGGTGCCCTAGATAGCGCGACATCAGCGCCGCCGACGAGGCACCATCGACGTCGTAATCACCGAAGATCGCCACCGACTGACGCTTCTCGATCGCGTCGGCGATGCGTACGGCGGCGGCATCCATGTCGCGCACAGTGCTCGGATCGGGCATCAGCGCCTTGAGCGTCGGATTGAGCACCACTGGTACGTCATCGACGGCGACGCCGCGCGCGGCCAGCACGCGGCCCAGAAGCTCGGGCAAACCGTGCCGCTGGCTGATCGCGCCGGCGCGAAGCTGCGCATCGCCCGCGAGGCGCTCACGCCAGGTAAAGCCTTTAGCCGATGCCGCTATGCCAAGAAATGGCGCCGCGTCCGCCGCTGCATCCCGCTGCCTGCGCGCCGCGACCATGCTCTACCCCCGGATTTATTTTCGATTCGCCTCAAGCGAATTTGACCATCCGGCGGATAGGTTGGCGATGCGAGCAACGGGTTTATCCACAGCCTGCACGCGCGCAGCGGTGCGGCTAACTGCGGTAATGGCGCCAAAGCCGCAGCAGCGTGCGATGCACCTCGTCCGGCTCCCTGTTGAACGGCTCGAGGTTGACGCCGACGACGTTCGTGCGCGCCATCGACCAGGGCAGACGCATCAGCGAGCGATAGAACGGCTGCTTGCGCCAGTCGGCGACGAGCGCGCTCGAAAGGCGTTCCTTCAGACCGAGCTGCAGCTCGTGGATCGTGCTCGCGCGCACCGCGACCTCCACGAGATCGATGCTATCGATCGCGCGCCAGCGAATGAGGCCCAGCCCCTGAATGAAAATGCCGTACTGATTGGCCCCCATCGCCGGGCGCCGCTCGAGCAGCGGAATGTTGTAGTAGGTCACGCCGACGGCGGCGAGACCCAACGCCAGCCAGAGCATGCCGCCGGTGACGATACCGGCGGCGAGCAATACTGCAGCCAGGATGGCGATGACGTAGACCGGCGCCTCGATCTCGTCGCCACCGTAGGTGACCGAATAGCCGCCGACATTTCGCTCTTCCACGCCAGCTCCTTTGGTCAAGATGCCCGCGCCGGACATCCATTCTTCAGGAACGGAAGGCGATGTTCAAGGCGTCTTACGCGCCGAGCTGCGGCGCCAGATCAGGCGCCGAAGCGGGCCAAGTCCCGGCAGCGGGTGCGCATCCGGCGCACGGTGCCCGACTTCGAGCGCATGACGATGGAATCCACCTCGGCGTAGTCGCCTTCGAAGTGTACGCCGTCGAGCAAGGAGCCGTCGGTCACGCCCGTGGCAGAGAAAATCACGTCCCCCGCCGCCATGTCCTCGAGCCTGAACTTCCGGTTGATGTCGGGGATGCCCATTGTTGCGGCACGCGCGCGCTCTTCCTCGTTGGCGGGCATGAGGCGGCCCTGAATCTGCCCACCGATGCAGCGCAGTGCCGCCGCCGCGAGCACACCTTCGGGCGCGCCGCCGGAGCCGAGATAGATGTCGATACCGGTTTCGTCGGGGTCCGTCGTCCAGATGACGCCGGCGATGTCGCCGTCCGGGATGAGCTGCACGGCTGCTCCCGCGGCGCGCACGGCCGCGATCAGCTCCGCGTGGCGCGGACGATCGAGGATGCAGGCGGTGATATCGGAGACGGGCACGCCCTTCGCCTTGGCGAGGGCTTTGAGGTTCTCCTCGGGCGAGGCATCGAGATCGACGAGATCCGGGGCATAGCCGGGACCGATGGCGATCTTGTTCATGTACATGTCGGGTGCATGCAGCAGGCCGCCGCGCTCCGACATAGCGAGCACGGCAAGCGCGTTCGGCATCGCCTTGGCGCAGATGGTGGTGCCTTCCAGCGGATCGACGGCGATGTCGACCTCTGGGCCTTCGCCCGATCCGACCTTCTCGCCGATGTAGAGCATCGGTGCCTCGTCCATCTCACCCTCGCCGATCACGACGGTGCCGCGAATGGCGAGCTTGGCAAGCTCGCTGCGCATGGCGTCCACCGCCGCCTTGTCGGCTGCTTTCTCTGCCCCTCGCCCGCGCAGACGCGCGGCTGCAATGGCTGCCGCCTCGGTGACGCGCGCCACCTCGAGGACGAGCACGCGCTCTAGACCCGAATGGGCGCCCGGCTCTGTCATGGTCGCTTTCCTCACGGTCGCATTGGTCATGGTAACGCCTTTCAGCGGCTAAAGCCCTTCGCCTTCGCCGAGCTTCTCGATGCGAATAACCTGCGGGCGCTCGGCCACCTTGCCGTCCTGCTCGATGGCTGCGACCGCCTTGCGGATCGCCGCTTCGGTGGTCTCGTGGGTGATGAGCACCACGACGGCGGGCCCGCCCGGCTTGTGCCGCGGCCCTGCCCCGGGCTGGGTGGCACGGGGCCGGCGTTGCACGATGCTTTCCAGCGAGACCTCCTGATCCGCCATGCGCTTGGCGATAGCCGCCATCGCGCCGGGCTGATCGTGCACCAGAAGGCGCACATAGTAGGCCCCGTGGTGGGCGCCGAGCTTTGATTTGACGTAAGGCTTCAGGCTTTCGGTGCGCGTGACGAGCGGCGTCGTGACGATACCCCGCGCGATGTCGAAGATGTCGCTCGCCACCGAGGAAGCCGTAGCGCGCCCGCCGGCGCCCGGGCCGATCAGGAGCAGGCTGCCGCAGAAGTCGGAATCGATCGCAACCGCGTTCGTGGCGCCCCAGACCTCGGCGATAGCGGATTCCTCCGGCACCATCGCGGGATGCACGCGGGCCTCGATGCCGCCCTCGGTGAGGGTCGCAACGCCGAGCAGCTTGATGCAGAAGCCCATGTCGTTGGCGGCGTCGATGTCCGCTTCGGTGATCTGCTGGATACCTTCGACGTCGATCTGATCGCAGTCGATCTCGGTGCCGAAGGCAAGGCTCGTCAGGATCGCCAGCTTATGCGCGGTATCGAAGCCGCCGATGTCGAATGTGGGATCGGCCTCGGCGTAGCCCAGCTCCTGCGCTTCCTTCAGCGCGTCGGCGAACGAGCGGTCCTCGTCTGTCATCGATGAAAGGATGAAGTTGCAGGTGCCGTTGAGGATGCCGTAGATGCGCCGCACCGAGTTGGTGGCGAGTGATTCCCGCAGCGTCTTGATGACGGGAATGCCGCCCGCAACCGCCGCCTCGAAGTTGAGGGCGACGCCCTTCTCCTCGGCGAGCTTGGCAAGCGCGATGCCGTGCTTGGCGAGCAGCGCCTTGTTCGCGGTGACGACGTGCTTGCCGGCGTTGAGCGCCGCCTCGACGGCCTCCTTAGCGATGCCATCGGAGCCGCCGATCAGCTCGACGAACACATCGATGCGCGCGTCCTTCGCGAGGGCCACCGGATCGTCGAACCAGGCGATGCCCGAGGTGTCGAAACTGCGCGGCTTATTCTTGGCGCGGGCGGAGATGCCGACAATTTCCACCGGCCTGCCGCGCGCGGCGATCTGCTGATGGTGCGTCTGCAGCAATTCGATGAGGCCAGCGCCGACAGTGCCAAGGCCGGCAACGCCCAGGGTCAGTGACTTTTGCATGGATTGCCGGAAGCTAGCGGCTGACTTTTTGCTGAATCGGGATCACGTTATGCATCGTTTCCGGAGCCTCTGCGAGGAACTTTTTGCAGTTGCGAGCAGTCGCCGCGACCGGATGGCCGCGCGAGGGCGGGAGGGACACCTTATAGGGACATTGCACCCTGGCGGCCACTATCCCACGGGGCACGGCTCTGAGCAAACCCGGCTCCCGCGCCTTTCTTCGCACGGTCGAGAAGAGGCTCCATGCGCATCCTCATCCTAGGAGCCGGCGGCTTTCTCGCCGGTTCGATTGGCACGGCCCTGGCGGTGGCGGGCCATACGGCAATCGGGCTATCGCGCAAACCTCCATCGGATCTGAGCGATTTCGAGGCCCACTTTGCCGCGGATCGCGGCGATACCGCTGCGGTTCTGGCCGCCATCGACACCCATGGGATCGACACGGTCATCGACCTCCTCGCCTTTACGAAGGCACAGACCTTCCCCCTTCTGGCGGCGCTCGAAGGCCGCATTGCCCGCTATGTGCTCATCAGCTCATGCGACGTCTATCACCGCTACGGGCTTCTGCAGCGTACCGAGCGCGGCGCGTTCTCAGCGGAGCCGATCTCCGAAAGCGCGCCGCTGCGCTCCGCCTTTTATCCCTATCGCGGCGTGCAGCCGCGCCCCGCGGACGACCCGGCACGGTGGCTCGACGACTACGACAAAATTCCCATCGAGAGCCGAGTTGCGGTAGCGGAAGGCTTCGACGGGACGATCCTCCGCCTGCCCATGGTTTTCGGCCCCGGGGATCGCCAACGTCGCTTCCGCTGGATCATAGAGCCGATGGCGCGCAACGCTGCGGCGATGACCGTTCCGCGCGCGTGGGCCGACTGGCGAACCTGCTATGGCTATGTCGAGGATGTGGCGGCCGGCATCGCGCTGGCTTCCGTCCATCCCGGCGCGCGCCGGCGCGTGTTCAACCTCGGTCTCGAAGATACACCTGCACATAGAGAATGGATCGCGCGGTTTGCCGCGCTGTGCGGATGGTGCGGTGAGATCGTGGACGACCGCGGCGGTGCAACCCCGCTCAGCCAGCTCGCGGAGCAGCTCGATCTCAGCGTGCCCCTCGTACTTTCGACCGAGCGCATCCGCGGCGAGCTCGGCTATCGCGAGACTGTCGACATGCAGACAGCGCTACGCCGCACGTTCGATGACGAAGTGCGGCGCGGCTGGGACTAACATGCGCGCCCGCGGCGGCTAGAGCACGATCGCTTTCTTCGCATCGCGATGCGACTCTAGCCTTTTGATGAGACCGATGATCGACGCTTCGGACTGATTGGGTCCGAAGCGACCATGGTCTAGCGGCTCGCCTTCTGCTGCATCGGAATGACGTTGTGCATCGTCTCCGGCGCCTGGGAGAGGAACTTCTTCAGGTTCCGCGCGGCCTGGCGGATGCGATGCTCGTTCTCCACGAGCGCAATCCGCACATACCCTTCGCCGTACTCGCCGAAGCCGAGGCCGGGCGCGACGGCAATCTCTGCCTTCTCGATCAGCAGCTTGGCGAACTCGACGGAGCCGAGATCCTTGAACGGCTCGGGCACCGGCGCCCAGGCGAACATCGTCGCGGGCGGCGGCGGGATATGCCAGCCGGCGCGGCCGAAGGATTCCACCAGGCAGTCGCGGCGGCTGTGATAGGTGGCGCGGATCTCGTCCACGCACTCCTGCGGGCCGTTGAGCGCCGCGGCGGCTGCGACCTGGATCGGCGTGAAGGCACCGTAATCGAGGTAGGACTTGATGCGCGCCAGCGCTGCGATCAGCCGCTCGTTGCCGACGGCGAACCCCATGCGCCAGCCTGGCATGTTGTAGGTCTTCGAGAGCGAGGTGAACTCCACCGCGATGTCCATCGCGCCCGGCACCTGCAGCACCGACGGCGGCGGATTGCCGTCGAAGTAGATTTCCGCATAGGCGATGTCGGACAGGATGATGAGGTCGAGCTTCTTCGCGAGCGCGACGGCCTCCTTATAGAAATCGAGATCGGCCGTCATCGCCGTCGGGTTCGACGGGTACGACAGCACCAGCGCCAGCGGCTTCGGGATCGTATGCACGCACGCGCGCTCGACGGTGCGCAGGAATTCCTCGCCCGTCCCCGCGGGAAGGTGGCGCATGGCGGCGCCGGAAAGCAGGAAGCCGAACTCGTGGATCGGATAGGTCGGATTCGGAACGAGGACGACATCGCCCGGCGCGGTAATGGCCTGCGCCATGTTCGCGAAGCCTTCCTTCGACCCCAGCGTGGCGACGATCTGCGTCTCGGGATTGAGCTTCACGCCGAAGCGGCGCTCGTAATAGGCGGCCTGAGCGCGGCGCAGCCCTGGAATGCCTTTGGACGCGGAATACCGGTGAGTGCGCGGCTTAGCGATCGTCTCGACCAATTTCTCGACGATGTGCTGCGGCGTCGGCAGGTCGGGATTGCCCATACCGAGGTCAATGATGTCCGCCCCGCGTGCGCGAGCTTGCGCCTTGAGGCGGTTGACCTCGGCGAAAACATAGGGCGGCAGACGCTTTATGCGGTGGAAGTCCTCGTGCACGGGACGCCTCTCGGTGGTGCCGGATCGGGTAGCGGCGACCGGCCATTGAGCCTGGCAAATGAGCGATGGCGCGTGTTTACGCCCCGCCGATGGCCTCCGTCCAGGCCTTGGGGACTAAAGAGGTTATACTTATCAGCCCCATCGCGACAGGGGGATTGCTGCGGCAGCGAAGCAACCGGCCTCCCGATCCCCTATTTTGCGCTTTCGATCTGACGCTCGGCTTCTTCCTCGTGTGTGTCGCGCTTGTGGCTGAGTTCTTCCATCGCCCGCTGATGTTCCTGCTGCGACATGGCGGTGGAGGTGCGCGGACGTAGATCGGGCAGCGGCGTGGTTATCGACGAGCAGCCTGCAAGGCACAGTGCCAATCCGAGGAACGCGGCCAGGACGCCGCGGCATGCAACGCCCGGCCCGAAAGTATGGCCCGCGCATTGCAGCGGGCCCGTTCCGGCAGTTCGGGCTTCCCACGGCTGCCTATGTTGCATACCGTCTCCCTATGTTCCGCGGGATCAGGTGGTACGCGATTCGGCTTCCGGCAACAGCCGTTCCTGCGGTTCTAGATTGTCCACACGTCGAAGTGACACTATCCGCGCAATGTCGCAAAAACTTGGCATAGGATAGAGGCCCGCTCCCGGGGCTTTTCAGAGATTTCAAGGGTCAGATGCCCAAAACCCAAAACGCGCCTCAAGACGAGATGTCGGTCTACCCGCCGGTGAATGCGGAGGAGTTTGCCCGCAATCTGCTGCGTCTGTTCGAGCAGGGCGGAAACGTCCTCGCCGAGTTCCTCGAACGCAACGACGCGAAGATGGGCCCCTACTCGGCGGCCACCGAGATGACCGAGGCGACGACCACGCTCTCGGATCTCACCCAGCAGTGGCTTTCCGACCCCGTGCGGTTTTCAGAGGCGCAAGGCGAGCTGATGCAGACCTACGGAGAGCTGTGGAACAACACGGTGCTCCGTATGTTCGGCGAACATGTCGAGCCCGTCGCCAAGCCTGAGGCGAGCGACGCGCGCTTCAAGGATCCGGAATGGTCCTCCAACCCCTACTTCGACTTCTGGAAGCAGGCCTATCTCGTCACGGCCAAGTGGGCCGAGGACATGCTGGAGAAGACCGAGGGCCTCGACGGCAAAACGCGCCAGCGCGCAGAGTTCTATCTGCGCCAGGTGGCGAGCGCGATGTCCCCGTCGAACTTCCCGCTCACGAACCCCGAGGTGCTGCGCGAAACGCTGGCGACGAATGCGGAAAACCTCGTGCAGGGCATGACGCTGCTCGCCGAGGACATGAAGAAGTCCGGCGATTTGCTCAAGATCAGCCAGACCGATGCGACAGCATTCGAGGTGGGACGCAACCTTGCGATGACCCCGGGCAAGGTCGTCTTCCAGAACGACATTCTGCAGCTCATCCAGTACGCGCCTTCAACCGACAAGGTGCGGGAGATTCCGCTGCTCATCGTTCCGCCGTGGATCAACAAGTACTACGTGCTGGATCTCACTGCCGCGAAGAGCCTCGTCAAATTCCTGGTCGATCAGGGCTTCACCGTATTCGTCGTCTCCTGGGTCAACCCGGACGCTTCCCTCGCGCACAAGACGTTCGAAGACTATATGCAGGAGGGCATCCTCACCGCGGCGGATGCGGTGAAACGGGAAACGGGCGTCGAGAAGATCAACGTCACCGGCTACTGCGTGGGCGGCACGCTGCTGGCAACGACGCTCGCCTACCTCGCCGCGCGCGGCGAGGACGTGTTCAACGCCGCAAGCTTCCTCGCAACGCAGATCGACTTCACGTACGCGGGAGACCTTCTGCTCTTCACCGACGAGGAGCAGCTCGAAGCGCTCAACGCATTGATGACCGAGCGCGGCTATCTCGACGGATCGCGCATGGCGAACGTGTTCAACATGCTGCGCCCGCGCGACCTCATCTGGCCGTACATCGTCAACAACTACCTGCTGGGCAAGAAGCCGTTCCCGTTCGATCTGCTGTACTGGAATCAGGATTCGACGCGGATGGCGCCCGCCAACCACACGTTCTATCTGCGCGAGTTCTACAATGAGAACCGGCTGGCGAAGGGCGATCTTACCGTTGCAGGCGCGCGGCTCAACATGCGCAACGTGAAGCTGCCCGTGTTCGAGCTCGCCACCAAGGAAGACCACATCGCGCCGGCGCGGTCGGTTTACAAAGGATCGCTGCTCCTGGGCGGCGATGTCGAGTTCGTGCTTTCCGGCTCCGGGCATATCGCCGGCGTGATCAATCCGCCCGATAAGATGAAGTACCAGTACTGGACCGACGGCAAGCACGCGAAGACGCTGGAAGGCTGGCTCGAAACGGCCAAAGAGCATCCCGGCTCGTGGTGGCCCCATTGGGCCGAATGGCTCCATGAGCATTCGGGCGAATGGACCGTGCCGCGTGAGCCGGGCGAGCAGATCGGCGTCGTCGAGGATGCGCCCGGCAGCTACGTCAAGGTGAAGACGTAGGGCGCAGGCGGGCAACGTCGTAAGCGGCAACGACAAGAAAGAGCCGATCGCCGGGGCACGGTGGCGCCCGGAACCATCGGCATGCCTTCGCGTTGTGATCACATTGCGCCTAACGCGATGCCAGCGTGTCCGCGCGCGGAAACACCAAACGCAACGGAGACATCATGCGTATCTCTGCCGTCGCCGCCATTCTCGCTGCCTCCGCAGCCTTTGCACCTGCATTCGCCGACCGTCCGCCGACACCCGACGAGCGCACGAAAATCGAAAGCGCGCTGAAAGGCGCCGGCTTCACCACTTGGAAATCGATCGAGCTCGATGACGGCCGCTGGGAGGTCGACGACGCCATCGGCTCCGACGGTCAAAAATATGATTTGAAGCTTAGCCCGCAGTCGCTCGAGATCATCTCGCGCAAGCTCGACGACTGACCTGCTTTAGCGGTCTATGTGACGAATTCGGCGACGCCGTGGAGCGGTTCCACGGCGTCGTTTTACGTCTGCGCGCCGGCCCCGCGAACGCGCTGCCGGACGGCGCGCCACCATAGCGGGCCATGAAACTAGACTTGCGCCAGCGCCTGATCGAGGTCCGCGATGATGTCGTCCTTGTCCTCGATCCCGATCGACAGGCGCACCACGTCCGGCCCGGCGCCAGCGGCGATGCGCTGCTCGTCGGTGAGCTGACGGTGCGTGGTCGATGCGGGATGGATCACGAGGCTTCTCGTGTCGCCGATGTTGGCGAGGTGGCTGAAGAGCTTCAACGCCGAGACGAACTTCACGCCCGCCTCGTAACCGCCCTTGAGACCGAACGTGAACAACGCGCCGGCTCCCTTGGGGCAGATCTTCTGATGCAGATGATAGTATTTGCTCGACGGCAGCCCCGCGTAGCTCACCCACGTGACCTTCGGATGCCGGTCGAGCCAGGTTGCAACGGCGAGCGCGTTCTCGCTGTGGCGCGCCATGCGCAGCGGAAGGGTTTCCGAGCCGGTGAGAAGGAGAAAAGCGTTGAAGGGCGAAATTGCGGGACCGAGGTCGCGTAGTCCCATGACGCGCGCTGCGATGGCGAAGGCGAAGTTGCCGAACGTTTCTGCGAGCACCATGCCGTTGTAGGAGGCATTCGGCTCGACGAGCGTCTTGTAGCGATGGCGCGCACCCAGCCAATCGAAGGTCCCGCAGTCGACGATCGCACCGCCGATGGAGTTGCCGTGTCCGCCGATGAACTTCGTCAGCGAATGCACCACGATGTCGGCGCCGAAGTTCTTCGGCTGGCAGAGGTAGGGTGTGGCCAGGGTATTATCGACGATGAAAGGCACGCCCGCCTTCTTCGCGACGGCGGCAATGGCCGGAAGATCGATGACGATGCCACCGGGGTTGGCCAGCGACTCCACGAAAATGGCGCGTGTCTTCGGCGTGATCGCGCGCTCGAAGCTCGCCGGGTCGGTGGAATCCGCCCACACGACGTCCCAGCCGAACTTCTTGAACGAATGATTGAACTGATTGATCGAGCCGCCGTAGAGCTGACGCCCGGCGATGAACTCGTCGCCCGGCTCCAGAAGCGTGTGGAAGGCGAGGAACTGGGCGGCGTGTCCGGAGGCGAGCGCGAGGGCTGCCGTTCCGCCCTCCAGCGCCGCAACGCGCCCTTCGAGGACCGCCTGGGTAGGGTTGGTCAAACGCGTATAGATATTGCCGAAGGTTTCCAGACCGAAGAGCGCCGCCGCATGGTCGGCATCGTTAAACACGTATGAGGTGGTCTGGTAGATGGGCGTGGCGCGCGCACCGGTCGTGGCATCGGGGGCCGCTCCTGCGTGAACGGCCAGGGTCGCAAACTTCGGTGCTGACGCGGGGGTATCCGGCATCGTCTTCTCCACTTGATCGCAATCGTCGATTGCGGCCTAGGGAGGCTATCGCGGCGCATAAAGTCAACGCCTAACCCAGGATAAGCAATGCCAGGGTTGCCGGTTGGTCCCGTGCCGTGGAGACCGACACCTCGCGTGCGGGAAAGCGTGGGTCCGGTCGCGCCGCCGGTGCTGCTAAGGCGCCGCGACCATCGTGGGTGTTAAGTTTTGATAAACCGGCCCGCGGGTCCGCACGAGAACTTGCGGATGATCCAGTTCGGATTGCCCTGCGTCCACTTCGCCAATTCCACCTGGCCGAACATCATGCACTGCTGCGGCGTGATGGATTGAATGGTGAATGACAGGTGCACGTCCTTGCATTTGGCCGGATCGCTGATGAAGCAGACCATGGCGACGACTTCGATCATGGGACACCCCCAAGGGTTCGAAATCACCCTCCAGAGAGGGCTGGATCCGCCTTGGTGTATCCTCGTCGCTTCTTGCTCTTATTGGCTTCGAGGCTAGCCCCGAATCGGGGCTTGCTCAAGTTTGCACCATAGGCAACTCGCGCCCAATTCTGCGGCAATGGGCGAAATCCTGCTCAGAAAACGCGGAAATCCTTTCGCTAGCGCCTCCGACGCCGGCGCCATGCGTCCCCGCTTCACCCCACTGTCGGCAGGCGCGAGGCGCACGGACCATTGCCGTCGCCACGCAGTGAAGCTGGCTCTGGGGCGCTTCTTTCTACGTCACGCGAGCAGATCGGCGATTGCACGCCGCCCCCTACCCGCTACAAGGGATGCAGAGCCGCAATCCGAGGCCTTGCGACCCGTAGAAATGCGCGAAACTTTCGATCCTGCCCGCTCCCGTAGAAGCTTGTTTTCCGGCCTCGTCGCCGCTGCGAACACCTATGGCAACGACCGGGTGATCCTCGAGGACGCTGACGGCACCACCCTCACATACAAGCGCCTCATCCTTTCCAGCCTCGTGCTCGGGCGCAGGCTCGCAAAGCTTGCCGGCCCCGGCGAAAACGTCGGTGTGCTGCTACCCAATGCGGCCGGGTTGCCGGTGACCGTGCTGGGCCTCAACGCCTATGGGCGTGTGGCGGCGGTGCTCAATTTCTCGGCCGGAAGGCGGGCGCTCTCCTCGGCGGTCCGTACGGCCCGCTTGCGTACGATCCTCACCTCGCGCCGGTTCGTGGAGGCCGGCGGTTTCGAAGAGCTCATCGCCGCGCTGTCGGAAGCGGAATACGCGCCGGGCGCAAAGACCCGCATCGTCTACCTGGAAGACGTGCGCAAAAGCATCGGCGTGATCGACAAGATCGCAGGCGCGCTGCGCGCGGCGCGAGCACGGAGTGTCTATCGCGCCGATCGGGCGGATGCCGACAAGCCGGCGATCATCCTCTTCACGTCGGGCACGGAGGGCGCGCCTAAAGGCGTCGTGCTCACCAACGGCAACCTCGTGGCGAACGTGGAACAGGCACGCGTTCATCTCGGCAATGTGCTCGTGCCCGGCGAGACGCTGCTCAATCCACTGCCGATCTTCCACTCGTTCGGGCTCACCGCCGGAACGTTCGTTCCGATGTTCGCGGGCGTGAAATGCGCGCTCTATCCGAGCCCGCTGCACTACAAGCAGATCCCGAAGTTCATCGAAAAGGTGAAGGCGACGCTGCTGGTCGCCACCGACACCTTCCTTTCCGGCTACGCGCGGGCTGCCGAGCCTGGTCAGCTGAACAGTCTCAAATACGTCGTATGCGGCGCCGAGAAGGTGAAGGAGCCAACGCGCCAGCTCGTAGCGCCCATGGGTATCGACATCCTCGAAGGCTATGGCGTCACCGAAACCTCGCCCGTGCTCGCCTGCAACCTGCCCGACAGCAATCGCCACGGCACCGTCGGCCGTCTGCTGCCGGGGATCGAGGTGCGCCTCGAGGAGGTGCCGGGACTTCACGAGGGCAAACGGCTCTTCGTGCGCGGCCCCAACGTGATGGCGGGATACCTTCTGCCCGATAACCCGGGCGTCATCGTGGGGCCGAAGGACGGCTGGCACGATACCGGCGACATCGTTGCGATCGACGGCGACGGTTTCGTCAGCATTTGCGGGCGCGCCAAACGGTTCGCCAAGCTCGGCGGCGAGATGGTCTCGCTGGCCGCCGTGGAAACCCTTGCGTGCGCGCTCTGGAGCGATGCTCAGCACGTGGTGCTCAGCTTCCCCGACCCGCGGAAAGGGGAGCAGCTTCTGCTCGTCACCGACAAGGCCGACGCCAACAAGGACGATCTACTGGCCCATGCGCGTCGGGAAGGTTTCCCTGAGCTGTGGGTCCCCAAATCGATCCTGGTGGTGCCTGCGGTCCCGGTGCTGGCGACGGGGAAAGTGGACCTGCAGGGAACGGTCGAGCTCGCCCGTCAGTCGCAACCGGCGCTCTAACGGGCTCGACGAAGAGTCGCTCCGCACGCCTTCGGCCGGCGGGCCATCTCGCTGATAGGAAACGGGTTTACGGTGACCGGCCGGAGGATAACGCTCGATCCCCTGGGCCGCTTTTGCACGGCAAGCTTGCGCCGGGATTGAGAAGCCCGAGGCGCGGCGTACGGCGCGCAAAAAATTGCCGCGGCCGGGGAGCCCCTTCTGAAAAACAAGGCGTTTGCCCGGGCCGGCGTTGCGCGCTCACAACGGCTGGGACCGCCGATCGCAACAGCGCCCATAACGCGCTTGACCGGCGCCCCGGGGTCTTTCATGGATGTGTGAATAAAGGCGCGCGCACTAACGCTGCGCCTTTGGGGGAACGTCGAGAATTTTCCACACCTAGCAAGAGTGCAAACAGTCATGTCGACGACGACCACGACGCCTGCGAGCGTTGAGGGTACGGCCGTTGTGCTGCGGCCTCCGACGCTCCAGTGGGCCCTGAAACGTGCGTTGCTGGGGCTCGTCATTCTGTTTGTCACCGTCGCGACCGCGGCGATGCTTCTCCATGCCTCCATCGACCCCGATGAGGACACCCAGTCTTCGTTCTCCGAGCCCCACTCCGGAGCAACGACAACACAGGCCGCGCGCCGGCTCTGATAACCGCTGGCACCCCGACGCGAACGCCCGCAGCCAAAGCCTCATTTTTCTCTCAATTGCCGACGATGGACTTCGCCCGCAGCCACGCGGCGATCGGCAGGATTGCGTCCCCGTGCATTATGCGATCAGTGCCTCCGGGTGGCGAAAGGCGCCTTGTCTTTTCTGAAATCGCCCTATCGGCACGCTGCCCGGTTCATCTACGGTTAGGCGGCCGCACACTAGGAGTGCCCGATGCGCTTCGTGATGCTCGCCCGCAATCCGCGCCTTTATTCCCATGTGCGCCTGTGTGAAGCCGCGCGCGCCCGCGGCCACACGATCGACGTGGTGAATACGCTCCACGTCCACATGAACATCACCGCCAATCAGCCGGTGCTCCGCTACAATGGGCGCCAGCTTCCCGTCTATGACGCGGTGATCCCGCGCATCGGCGCCTCGATTACGCACTACGGCCTCGCGGTGCTGCGCCAGTTCGAGATGCAGGGCGTCTATCCGCTCAACGAGAGCGTCGCCATCGGCCGCTCGCGCGATAAGCTCCGCGCACTGCAGCTCCTCGCGCGCGAGGGCATCGGCTTGCCGGTGACCGCATTCGCCCACGGCCCGCGCCGTGCGGAGGATGTGATCAAGGAGGTCGGCGGCGTGCCCGTCGTCATCAAGCTGCTGGAAGGCACGCAAGGCATGGGCGTGATCCTCGCCGAGACGGAGGGCTCGGCGAAGTCGATCATCGAAGCCTTCAGCGCGGCCAACGTGAACATCATGGTGCAGGAGTTCATCCGCGAGGCGAACGGCTCCGACATCCGGGCTTTCGTCATCGGCGGACAGGTTGTGGCCGCCACCAAGCGCATCGGACGGCCCGGAGAGTTCCGCGCCAACGTGCACCGTGGGGGAACGGCCATGCGGGTGGATCTGACCGATGAGGAAGCCGCCATCGCCGTGCATGCCGCCGGGGTGCTGGGCCTTAATGTCTCCGGCGTGGATATGGTACGGTCCAGCCACGGGCCCCTCGTCATGGAGGTCAACTCCTCGCCCGGGCTCGAGGGCATCGAAGGGGCGACCGGCATCGACATCGCCGGCGAAATCATCGCTTTCCTGGAGCAGAACGCCTCTTACGGTAAAACCGCGACCAAAGGTGTCGGCTAGAGTTGCCGCACCTACCGCCGGAACCCGTTAAATCAAGCCAACCGCCTGTTAGTCCTGACGGGTTAGAGACCCTCCCGCCGTTGGGAGTGCCTTGATCGCGCCCTAAGGCCTCACTTATCATTTGCTTGCGGCCGGCGGCGAACCCCGATCCGCAACTCCAGGGCGAGGAAAGTCGGCGCATGACGGAGCAGCAGAAGCACTTCCCGGAATTCTACGTCACTGCACCACAGCCCTGTCCCTATCTGGCCGGACGCCAGGAGCGCAAACTCTTTACGCACCTGACCCACGAAAAGCCCGCTAGCCTGATCGACAACCTGCTGCGCGGCGGTTTCCGCCGGAGCCAGAACATCGCCTACATGCCCTATTGCGAAGGGTGTCAGGCGTGCATCTCCGTGCGCATCGTGATCGATGAGCTCAAGGTCGGCCGCTCCATGCGCCGCGTGCTCGAAAAAGGTCGCTGCCTTCAGGCGCGGCGCGTTCCGCCGGAGCCCACCTCGGAACAGTTCGCGCTCTTCCGCAGCTATATCGATGCGCGCCATTCCGATGGCGGCATGGCGGACATGACCGTGCTCGACTACGCGATGATGGTCGAGGACAGCGTCATCAACACCTTCGTCACTGAGTATCGGCGCAGACCGGAGAATGCCCTCAACAGCGATCCCGACAGCTGGCCGTTGATGGCGGTCGCACTATGCGACCTTCTCTCGGACGGCATCTCGATGGTCTACAGCTTCTATGACCCGGAAGCCGAGCACACGAGCCTCGGCACCTACATGATCCTCGAGCACGCCGAATATGCGCGCACGCTCGGGCTGCCGTATCTCTATCTCGGCTACTGGATCAACGGCTCGCGCAAGATGGATTACAAGACGCGCTTCCAGCCCCAGGAGCAGCTCGGCCCGAACGGCTGGGTGCGCGTTTAAGGGCAACCAACCGTCTCGCTGCAATACCCGCTAGCACGCAGCTACTGCTTCAGCGCAGCGTCGAGCTTCTGGAACATGTAGCTCCACTTCGCCGTCTGCGTATCGACGAGCTTTTGCATACGCGCTTTCAGGTCGGCGAGCAGCGCGCAGTCCGGCGTTGCCGCATCCGCCCCCTCCTGGCCGAGGGTCGATATGTCGGTCAGCAGGTGCTCCGATTCTTGATCGTAGACGGCGATCTTCGCATCGCGCACAAACGGCGCCGCCGCCTGCAAGAACTCGTCATGACTCCAGCCGCGCTTGTCCTTGAGCTGCCGTAGCTTCTCCTGGAACGCAGGCTTGTTCTGCATGTTGAGATCGCGCAGCGCACCGGCGGCATCGTCGACGACGGCTTCGAAATCCGACTTGTCGCAGACATCCGCTGCACCGCCGGGTACTGCGGGCGCGGCTGGAGCGTCCGTCGCGGCGGGCGGCGTCCCAGCGCCGGGCGTTGAAGGCGATGCGTTCGGTGCCGACGGCTTCGGCGCAACGAGATCGGGCGGGGCCCATCCTCTGGGCGCCGGCTGGGGCTCGGTTTCTTTGGGGAGCGGCTGGTCGGGCCGATCCTGCACCGGCTCGGGCTCGACCGGATCCCATGAGTTAGCGGGTGCCGCGGGCGTGGGCGCCTGTGCGCGGGCGGCACCGCCCACCGGCGCCGCGACGACCGCGAACGCCAGAAGTGCCGCTGCCAAAAACCCTGATTTCCCCGTCACGTGCATGGCACAGTCCTAGCTGGGGCCCGTTTTCCGCACAAGCAGCAGCGGCATCCTCCACGCCGTTACGCAGTGCGGCGCGGCGCGTCTGCAATAGCTGGCGGGATATCCTCCCGCGCACCGGCGCCGCCCGATGCCAGATTTCACCCAATTCAGGCAAATGCCATCTGCTCCATTTGCCGATCTTCCCTTAAGTGCGCCCGAACGCCTGTTCGGCTAGACTTCCCGTACCGGTGTGCATGGGCGCCGCCACCGGAACGGCTCATTGCGGCCAGGCATGGCTTGGCGCCGGAAGGCAACGCTCCATGGACATCTCTTCTTTGATTATTCAATTGATCAGCGGCGCCATCGGCGGCAACGCTGCGGGCACCTATACGAAGGATACCGGTCTCGGCACGCTCGGAAACACCATTGCCGGCGCACTCGGCGGCGGACTTGGCGGGCAGGCGCTGCACGCTCTCCTCGGCCTCGGCGGCACGGCCGCTGCCTCCGGTCTCGACCTCGGCACTGTCGTTTCAGCATTCGCGACCGGCGGCATCTCCGGCGGTCTCACGGCGCTTCTCCTCGGCTATCTGAAGACGAAACTGGCCTGAGGGCTCTTCCAGAGCCGACATTGCGATGGCAGGAGGCGACCGCGTTGGAATACGGTCGCCTTCTTCCTTGCAGCGCGGCTCGGCCCTACGGCCACGGTCGGGTTCTCGCGCAGTCCGGCAAGCGGATCCCAGCGTGCGCTCGCAGCGATCCCGCTCGGCGTCTTGCACCACGGCTTGCAATGATTGCGATTGCGGCATCGCGTGCGGACGAAAGGTGTCGAATGTCGGGTCCCTTCCCGATATTCAACGGCCATGACGTCGGATAGCACCTTTGAGATTTTCCTCGTGGCCACGCCCGGCCTCGAAGGCCCCCTCTGCGCGGAAGCACGGAGCAAGGGCTTCAAGGCGAAGACCGTTCCCGGCGGCGTGACGCTGAAGGGCGGATGGCCGGAGGTCTGGCGCGCCAATCTCGAGCTGCGCGGGCCGAGCCGGGTTCTGGCGCGGATCGGCAGTTTCCGGGCGAACCATCTTTCCCTGCTCGACAAACGCGCGCGGCAAATCTCCTGGCGCGACATCCTCCGTCGCGACGTGCCGTTTCGCGTCGAGGCATCCTGCAAGAGCTCGCGGATCTACCACTCGGGGGCGGCGGCGCAGCGCGTCGAACGGGCCATCGCAGAGGAACTCGGCGCCACACCTTCACCGGAGGCCGACGTCTGCGTGCGCGTGCGCATCGAGAACGACGTCTGCACGCTCAGCATCGACACGTCCGGTGAGCTTCTGCATAAACGCGGCCACAAACAGGCCGTCGCCAAGGCGCCGATGCGCGAGACGATGGCGGCGATGTTCTTGCGTCAGTGCGGGTTCGACGGCACACAGCCGGTCCTTGATCCCATGTGCGGATCGGGCACGTTCGTCATCGAAGCGGCGGAGATCGCATCTGGCTTGCAGCCGGGCCGCTCGCGCTCGTTTGCCTTCGAGCAACTCGCTACCTTCGACACAACGGCGTGGCAGCAGATGCGCGACGCGCATGCCTCCTCCACCCCATCAGTGCGCTTTTACGGCAGCGATATGGACCCGGGCGCGGTCCGCATGAGCCGCGCCAACGCTGAACGGGCGGGCGTCGCTGGCATCACGGAGTTCAGAGAGCTTTCCATCGTGGACGTGACAGCGCCGGAAGGACCGCCCGGGATTGTCATCGTCAACCCGCCTTACGGCGACCGCGTCGGAGAGAAAGGACGTGTCCGGTCGCTCTACCGTACGCTCGGCCAGACCCTGCTTTCACGTTTCAGCGGCTGGCGCATCGGTCTGGTGACGACGGAAGCCTCGCTCGCCGCCACGACGGGCTTGCCGTTCACGTTGGAGGCTGAGCCCGTTCTGCACGGTGGTTTGCGCGTGACGCTCTACCGGACAGCTCCGCTGCCATGATGGCTCGGCCGTTCGGCGCCGGCATGTCGATCGCGCGTCAGCAGCCCTTCTCCGTGCTCGCTTCCTTCACGAGCTTGAGCCGCCGCATTGCGGCATCGCGGCGTGCGCCGTCGTCCTCCAGAAGATGCTCGCTGCGCGCCGCGGCTTGCCGGAAGAGGCGCACCGCCTCCTCGCCGAGCTGATCGCAGCTGAACCCGGCGTAATCTCCCGCGCCGAGCGACTGGCGCTCCGTGTAGACGGCGCAACCGCCGAGCGCGAAACTAAGGACAATCAATGCAAGACCACCACGCATCGAGACCTCATTCCAGGTACGAACTGCCTCCCCGCCCCCTTCTGAAGCGTGGGCCGCCCGGTTGCAACAGCACCAACGCGCATGCGCTGTAATCGGCGCGTTATGCCGCGTCTTCCGGCGCCCCCTCGGCGGCTCGGCCATATGCTCCTACTGCTGAGAATTTAGTTAAGGCCCTCGTGCTTCAGCGCGATGTGCACCGTCGGGCGCGCACGCATATGCTCGCTGAAGGTTTGCAGCTTCTCGGGGATCGAGAGCTTCATCTGCGCGGCCCACATCAGCATCACGAACAGATAATTGTCCGCCACCGTCGGGTGGGGACCGAACAGGTACGGACCGACGAATCCCCTCGCGATGAAGTCGAGCTTCTTCTCTACCGCGGCCCGCGCGTTTTTCTTTTCCTCTTCGCTCGCTTTCGGATCGAACAGCGGATGGAACGCCTTGTGCAGCTCGCTCGATAGATAGCCGAGCATTTCGAGCAGCCGGTAGCGGCCGAATGGGCCGGACGGCATGAGCGCTGGATCTTGGTCGGCAATGTAGCTGAGGATGGCAACGTTCTCGGTGAGCAACTCGCCGTCGTCGAGTTGGAGCGCGGGCACGTAGCCCTTGGGATTGATATCGGTGTAGGGGCTGCCGTCTTGCAGCTTGTGGGACTTGAGGTCGACCTTGACGAGATCGAACTTCATGTCCGCGTCATGCAGTGCAATGTGGCTGGCAAGACTGCATGCACCGGGAGAATAGTAGAGCTTCATTTGCGCGAACTCCTTCGGTTCCACACGCTAAACGCGGAGGCCCGCCGATCGTATCCCTCACGTTCAAAATGAGCCGTGCGCCTTAACCAACCACAAAAGCCCAAGACACCTGTCCGCTGCCTTCAAACGACGACAATCTCGCCCACAGAGGTGCACATTCGGCGGCAACAAGTCTGGTGGGGCCGACACACCGACCGAGGGCACGAGCGATGGTGGCTTCTCCGATGCAGCCGCACGGTTTCCGCTGGGCGCGCTCCATGGCGCGCGGTGTGCTCGTGGTCTCCGTTTTGATGGCGCCGCTTGCAAGCCATGGCGCCGAAAAAGAGCCGGCGGGCGGCGGCTGGAGCACGCAGACGATCCCCGCGCCCGCCGCTGCGCCAGCGGTAGCGCCGCCCCGGCCCATGACCGAGCTCGAGCGGCAGGCGGCGGAGACGATCAAGATCACCAACGACTTTCGCCGCCGGAACGGCCTTCCCGAATTCAAAGAAGATGCGGTGTGTACGGCGGCGGCTTTCGATCACGCGCGGGACATGGCGGGCCGGGGTTATTTCGATCACTTCGGCCGCGACGGCAGTTCGCCGACGAGCCGCTACAAGCGGCGCAATACGGCCGGCCAGCGCGTGATCCGCATCACCGAGAACATCGCGCGCGGAAACGGGACGACGCCGGAAAGCGCGCTGCGGATGTGGCTCAACTCATCCGGTCACCGCAAGCATCTCGTCGGAAGGGAAATGAACCACATCGGCGTCGGCGTGGCGAACGGCTCCTGCTTCTTCGGGCCGTGCACCTATTTCGTGCAATGCTTCTCGCGCTGGCCATGACGTACAAGCGCGTCGAGCCACCCGACTTTCAAATCGACCTGACGGCTCTGCGCTTTTTGTGCGCGCCTTTCATCGAAGAGCGGGCGCCCACTTTCCCGACGCAGCCCAGACCATGATCGCTTCGGACCCTACCAGTCCGAAGCGTGAACCATCGGTCTAACCGAGAGCCGCATCGCGATCCGAAGAAAAGCGATAATGCTCTAGAACGCAGGTCCGAAGTTGTTCGAGCGCGGGAAACCCTTCGGCACGGTGCTGCCCGACTGTGCCCGCTGGCCAACCCATTCCTTCAGCTCCGCCCACGTCAGCGTGAACGTGCGGCCGGCGCTATCCGTCCAGGTTAGCCCGTCGCCCTTCTTGAAGACGCGCGCGTCCAGCAGGCTCGCACCTTTCGAGCGCTGCAGGATGACGCCCTTGCCCCGCGTCATCTCGTTCACTTCCTCGAGCTTGAAGACGAGCATCTTGCGGTTGTCGCTGACGACGGCAACGCGGTCTGCGCCCTCCGGCACCGGCACCACGATGCGCGCTTCGTCCGGCTCGGACACATTGAGGATCTGCTTGCCCTTGCGCGTCGAGGCGACCACCTCGTCCTCCGGCACGACGAAGCCATACCCGCCGGTCGAAGCGATCAGCAGCTTGCGTCCGGGCTGGTAGACGAAAGCCTCGGCGATGTCGTGGTTTTCCTCCAGGTCGATCATCAGCCGGACGGGCTCGCCGTGCCCGCGGCCGCCGGGCAGCGCGGAGGCCTCGAGCGTAAACACCTTGCCGTTGGTCGCCAGCAGCAGAAGCTTGTCGGTGGTGTGTGCCTTCAGCGCGCTCTTGAGCTTGTCGCCCTGCTTGAAGTCGAGCTTCGACAGGTCATCGACGTGGCCTTTCAGCGCGCGCACCCAGCCCTTATCCGACAGGATGACCGTGATGGGCTCCTTCTCGATCAGCGCTGCATCGAGATCGACATCGATCACGGGTGCATCGGCGAAGGCCGTGCGGCGACGGCCGAGCGGTGTCGATTTGGAGTAGCGCGCGCGCACCTCCTTCACCTCGGCCGCGATGCGCTCCCACTGCAGATCATCCGACTTCAAAAGCTGCTGCAGCTCGCGCTTTTCCTTCGAGAGCTTGTCATGCTCGGCGCGGATCTCCATCTCCTCGAGCTTCGACAGCGATTTGAGGCGCAGGTTGAGGATCGCGTCGGCCTGCACCTCGCTGAGCTTGAAGCGCGACATCAGCTTTGATTTCGGATCGTCCTCGAAGCGGACGATCCTGATCACCTCGTCGATGTTGAGGTAGGCGATGAGATAGCCGTCGAGCACCTCGAGGCGATGCTCGATCTTCTTCAGGCGATACTGCGAGCGGCGCACCAGCACCTCGACGCGGTGCTCCAGCCACTGCCAGAGCACGTCGCGCAGCGAGAGTACGCCTGGAATTTGCCCCGCCGAGAGCACGTTCATGTTGAGGCCGAAGCGCACCTCCAGCTCCGTCACGCGGAAGAGGCTCTCCATCAGCAGGAGCGGATCGACGGTGCGGCTCTTGGGCTCGAGGACGAGGCGGATCTCTTCTGCGCTTTCGTCGCGGACGTCGCCGAGCAGCGGCAGCTTCTTCTCCGTCATCAGCTCGGCGATGCGCTCGACCAGCTTGGCCTTTTGCACCTGATAGGGGATTTCGGTGACGACGATCTGATAACCGCCGCGGGCGGTATCTTCCTTGTCCCACTTCGCACGGATGCGGAAACCGCCCCGGCCGGTTTTATAGGCTTCGAGGATCTGATCGCGCGGCTCGACGATGATGCCGCCGGTCGGGAAGTCGGGCCCCGGAATCATCTCGACCAGCTTCTCGATGGTCGCGTTGGGATGCTTGATGAGATGCAAGAGACCCGCGCACAGCTCATCGACGTTGTGCGGGGGAATGTTCGTCGCCATGCCGACGGCGATGCCGGACGCGCCGTTCGCCAGCAGGTTCGGGAACGCAGCCGGTAGCACCACCGGCTCCTGCTTGCGCTCATCGTAGTTGGGGCGGAAGTCGACCGTATCCTCTTCCAGCCCCTCCATCAGATCGGCGGCCGTCTGGGTGATGCGCGCCTCGGTGTAACGCTCGGCGGCGGGGTTGTCGCCGTCGATGTTGCCGAAGTTGCCCTGCCCGTCGATCAGCGGATAACGCACCGCGAAATCCTGCGCGAGCCGCGCGAGCGCATCGTAGATCGCCTGGTTGCCGTGGGGGTGATAATCACCCATGGCGTCGCCGACGATCTTCGCGCACTTCAGGAAGCCGCCGTCCGGCGAAAGCCGCAGCTGATGCATCGCGTAGAGGATGCGCCGGTGCACGGGCTTCAGGCCGTCGCGCACGTCGGGCAGCGCGCGGTGCATGATGGTCGACAGCGCATACTTCAGGTAGCGCTCTTCCAGCGCTTCCTTGAGGTTGACGGGCTCGATGCCGTCAGGGCCAGGCAGAATCGGTTTTTCGGTCATGGCCCGTGGCTAGCGCGCGCCGCGCCTGCCTGCAAGCCCAAGGTTGTTCATGCACGGTACTTTTGCGGACGCGAGCCGAGGGGCGCTTCGCTCCATCGACCCCTTGCTCTTTTGCGGACCGGCGGCCGCGCCGGAGCCATCCATCCAGAAAATGAACTTGGCCAATCGCGCTGCCTGCACCGGCTGTCGTTCCACGTCTGCCCGTGTCGAGTGCGCGCAGCATCAGTATCACCCCTGGGCTTAAGCCTAGGCGGCTGTAAATAGACCAATGTTTACCGCGGGATGGTAGGCTGTTTCCCGGGGGACTGTGGGAAGCCTTGTGCCGCTACGATCTGTCCACCAAATCCAAGGCAACAGCCCGTCGTGGCTGGGCAAGAACGTCGGGTTGCGTTGAGTGTCGAGTTGCGTTGAGTAAAGGCGTCGCATGGGTCAGCCCTTTCCCACATACACACGCTCCGAGCTGATCGCCGACGGCATCGTGCACGCGTTCGGCATCGCCTTCGGCCTGACGGCGATCGCGGCGCTCATCGTGCTCAGTCTCACGCACCTCGATCCGGCATCGGCCACCGCGGTGCTGATCTACGGCGTCGGCATGCTCGCCGTGTTCTGCTTCTCCGCCGCTTACAATTTCTCGCGCGGACCCCGCCGCTGGCTGCTGCGACGCTTCGACCACGCCGCCATCTACGTGAAGATCGCTGCCACCTATACGCCCTTTGCCGCCATCAAGATGGGTGGCGCCATCGGCATCGGCCTCCTTGCCGCGGTGTGGGCCATCGCGGCCTTCGGCGCTGCGGCGAAGCTCATCGCCCCGGCGCAACTCGTCCGCACGAGCTACGTACTCTACCTCGCGCAGGGTTGGGCGTGCGTCTTCACGCTGCCGTCGCTGATGGAGGCATTGTCGGGCAGCGCGCTATGGCTGCTGCTCGTCGGCGGCATTCTCTACACGGTGGGCGTCGTCTTCCACCTGTGGGAACGGCTGCCCTACAACAACGCCATCTGGCACGGCTTCGTGCTGACGGCGTCCGTTTGCCACTTCGCAGCCGTCGTCGACGCCGTGGCGCTGAGCTGACGCCTCTCCGCGACCTCGCCCGATAGCGCGCCTTTAGAGTGCTTCCGGAAAAGTGGACGCCGGTTTTCCGATAAGAAGCACGACCAAAAAAGTGCTTCCGGAAAAGTGGGAACCGGTTTTCCGATGAGAAGCACGACCAAACAATCAGCTAGAGCCGTTCTGCATTTCTACCTAAACTGGAATGGCTCTAGTTAATGAGCTTCACGAGCCGCTGCCCCGCATGCGACTTGAGCTCACCCTTATTCAGCGCACCACCGTGGTGCCGGCTGGCCTCGATGAAGCGCTTCTCGACGAGCGCCTCGTATTCGCTCTGATCGAGCGTGCCGTCCTTATCCGGATCGGCTTTCTTCAACTCCTTGGGCTTGACCCGGCCGGCAAGCTTCTTCGCATCGAGCTTGCCGCTGTTATCGGCATCGAGCTTCTTGAACGTGTCGGCACCGGCGGCTTTCGCCTCCGCAAGATCGACCGTGCCGTCATTATCGGGATCGAGCACCTTCATGAGCGCCGCATCGATCTTCACCTTCGCCGACGCGGGCATTGTGACGAGCATCGCGCCGCCGAGCGCGATCGAAGCAGAGAGCAGAATTCGAGAAATCATCACGCAATCTCCAGATCACTTTTTACGGGGCAGGAAGATTGCTTATCGCCCGCGCTCGCCTCTCACTAGGAAACACCAGCGCAGCAGTATGCATGCGGTCATCGCAGCCACGATGATGCGCAGAAAACTTGAGCGAAAGGCGATGGGTTAGCGGCGTACCCGCCGGCGCGGCTGGAAGAAGTCATCCTCCGGCGGCGCAGCTTCACCCGCGTCCGGGCCGGCGCTCTCGCTGCTGCGCTGCGCGACCGAGCCCCGCGGCTTCTGGCAATCGGTCAGCCACACGTCGAACACCGGATGTTCCACCGCGTTGAGGCCGGGGCTTTCCGCGAACATCCAGCCGGTGAAGATACGTCTTTCAGCGCCGTCGAGCTGTATCTCGTCGACCTCGACAAAAGACGTCGTCTTCGGCTGCTCCTCGGGCGGGCGCGAGTAGCACGCGCGCGGCGTCACCTTGAGTGCGCCGAACTGGACGGTCGAATTCAGAGGCACCTCGAACTTCGAGGTGCGCGCCGTCACCTTATCGAGCGCGGAAAAGACGGCGATGGAATTATCGATGCGGTCGGCGTGCACAGGAGAACCGGCGAGCAAGGCTGCCCCGCAGAGAAGAACCGCCGCCCCGAGGGGACCCCGCACTCCCCGCCCGCACACACGCCCCTGCTCCATGCCGATCTCGATCATCCTTCCGCGGCCGCCTCCGGCGATTCCAAAGGCAAGCCCGTAACTTCCGGTCGCCTCCCTGGGCCGCGAGTTGGGCCGAAGTAGGGAAATCTCGCCGGTAGGGCGCGTTATCGTTTCCGTTTGCTCGGGGGCCCCGAGGAAGCCACCGGCCCCAGGCGGCCCCGCCTCACGCGTCGGGACGCCACGGCTTATAGTCGGCGGTGCCTTTGGGACGCCTGCCCTGACCCAGGATGGAGCCCGGCGGGCGATAGGCAGCGGGCGTCCCCGTCTGGTTCATGAGATGCGGCCGCTGCCAGGGGCGCGGCTCGTAGTTCTGCTGCGCGGGCGGCGTGTCGACCGTGTAGTGCAGCCAGCCGAACCAACCCGCCGGTACCTTCGAAGCCTCGGCGAAATCCCTATAGGTCACCCAGCGCCGCGGCCGGCCCAGCGGCCCCACGCCCTTCTTCTGCTCGTAATACCGGTTGCCGAAATCGTCGGTACCGACGAGGCGACCCTGACGCCAGAGCGTGAGGCGCGTCCCCCACGTATTGCCGCCCCACCAACAGAAGATCTCGCTGAAAAAGCCCATGTCTCTTGCTCGCTGCTTCGCACTTCACCATCGCCCAGATCGCCCCGCGCGGCAATGGAATCCACCTCTTCCGCCGGGCGCGGCAGATCGGCAACACCCTGAACCTCCGGAATCGCCCTACGCTGGATTCGCCGGGATGCAGACGACGCATTTTGCTGCACAGGCCACCGATGCCCCCTTCTGCGGCACCAATTTCACTGTGCCGTTCAATCCCCCACAGGAAATCCACCGCTTCTCCAGCGATTGTTCGGCTGAAAATCAACATATTGTATGTTGCCTATGCCGATGTGGCGACAACACCACTAGCTGTAGACCTCCCACTCGAATCGAGCCAACTTAATGGCCGTGCTGAGGCGACGTAGCGGCAATCCCTTCGAAGGGTTGCCCGCCGCTGTCCCCGACACGGCGTCTGCGTCTGGGCCCAGTCGGCCCGCCCCCTGAAAAACGAAAGTGAACAGCGAGCGCATGAAAGCGCCTGCGGGGGGAGTTCGTGTTGCGTTCCGTCAACTCACCATGCATCGGGGGACTCCTATGAAGATTACGCGGCGCTTCACCACGGCCGGCACCTCGCCCTATGACCTCATCGAGTTCCGCCGCGCGACGAGCGAGATCAAGAACCCCGACGGCTCGATCGTATTCCGCCTGGAAGGCTTCATGGTCCCGGCCCAGTGGAGCCAGGTCGCCGCCGACATCCTCGCCCAGAAGTATTTCCGCAAGGCCGGCGTCGCCCGCGCCCTGAAGAAGGTCGAAGAAACCCAGATCCCTTCCTGGGCGTGGCGCTCCGTGCCCGACGAGAAGGCCCTCGCCGAGCTGCCCAAGGAAGAGCGCTACGGCGGTGAGGCGGATGCCCGCCAGGTGTTCGACCGCCTCGCCGGCACGTGGACCTACTGGGGCCTCAAGGGCGGCTACTTCACCACCGAGGAGGACGCGCGCGCCTTCTTCGACGAGATGCGCTACATGCTCGCCATGCAGATGGCGGCGCCGAACAGCCCGCAGTGGTTCAACACCGGTCTGCACTGGGCCTATGGCATCGACGGCCCTGGCCAGGGCCACATGTATGTCGACCACGAGACGGGCGAGCTGACCCTCTCGGCCTCGGCCTACGAGCACCCCCAGCCGCACGCCTGCTTCATCCAGTCCGTCGAGGACGATCTCGTCAACGAGAACGGCATCATGGATCTGTGGGTGCGCGAGGCGCGCCTCTTCAAGTACGGCTCGGGCACCGGCTCCAATTTTTCCAGCCTGCGCGGCGCCAATGAAAAGCTTTCCGGCGGCGGCAAGTCGTCGGGCCTGATGAGCTTCCTGAAGATCGGCGACCGCGCTGCGGGTGCCATTAAGTCCGGCGGCACGACGCGCCGGGCGGCGAAAATGGTCGTGGTCGATGTCGATCATCCGGACATCGAGGAATACATCAACTGGAAGGTGAAGGAGGAGCAGAAGGTCGCCGCCCTCGTCACCGGTTCGAAAATCTGCCAGAAGCGGCTGCAGGCCGTGCTGAAGGCGTGCGTCAACTGCGATGCCGACGGCGATTCCTGCTTCGACCCCGCCAAGAACCCGGCTCTGAAGCGCGCCATCCGTGAGGCGCGCCGCGACGAAGTGCCGATGAACTACGTGCACCGCGTGATCCAGTTCGCGCGCCAGGGCTACACCAGCATCGATTTCGCCACCTACGACACCGACTGGGATTCGGAGGCCTATCTCACGGTCTCGGGCCAGAACTCGAACAACTCGGTGCGCGTCACCGACGACTTCCTGCGCCGCGTGGAAGAGGATGGCGACTGGGAGCTGATGCGCCGCCTCAACGGCAAGCCGCACAAGGTGCTGAAAGCGCGCGACCTGTGGGAGCAGATCGGCCATGCCGCATGGGCATCCGCCGATCCGGGCATCCAGTTCCACACCACCATCAACGACTGGCACACCTGCCCGCAGTCGGGTCCGATCCGTGCATCGAACCCGTGCTCGGAGTACATGTTCCTCGACGACACGGCGTGCAACCTCGCCTCCGTCAACCTCATGCTGTTCCGCCAGAAGGACGGCACCTTCGACGTCGCCGGCTTCGAGCACGCCTGCCGCCTCTGGACGGTCGTGCTCGAGATCTCGGTGCTGATGGCACAGTTCCCCTCGCGCCAGATCGCCGAGCTCTCCTATCGCTACCGCACGCTCGGCCTCGGCTTTGCGAACATCGGCGGCCTGCTGATGGCGAGCGGCATCGGCTACGACTCCGCCGAAGGGCGCGCGATCTGCGGCGCCATCTCCGCCGTGATGACGGGCGTCGCCTACGCGACATCCGCCGAGATGGCACGCGAGCTCGGCCCCTTCGCCGGCTACCACGACAATGCCGCCGACATGCTGCGCGTCATTCGCAACCATCGCCGCGCCGCCTATGGCCATAAGGACGGCTACGAGAGCCTCGCCACGTTCCCCGTGCCGCTCGACCATGACGCGTGCCCGGAAGCTTCGCTCGTCGAAGCGGCCAAGCGCGCCTGGGACCGCGCCCTCTCCCTCGGCAAGAGCCACGGTTTCCGCAACGCGCAGGCAACCGTAATCGCGCCGACGGGCACCATCGGGCTCGTGATGGATTGCGACACCACCGGCATCGAGCCCGACTTCGCACTCGTGAAGTTCAAGAAGCTCGCGGGTGGCGGCTACTTCAAAATCATCAACCGCGCCGTACCCGAGGCGCTGCGTACGCTCGGCTACCGCGAGAGCGAGATCGCCGAGATCGAAGCCTACGCGGTCGGCCACGGCTCCATTGCGCAGGCCCCGGCCATCAATCCGTCGACGCTGCGCGCGAAGGGTTTCGACGACGCCGCGCTGGCGAAGGTCGAGGCGAGCCTCGAGAGCGCGTTCGACATCAAGTTCGTATTCAACAAGTGGACGCTCGGCGAAGCTTTCATCGTCGAGAAGCTGAAGATCGACGCTGAAAAGGTGCAGGATCCGGCGTTCGACCTGCTCACCGCGCTCGGCTTCTCCAAGAAGGACATCGAAGCTGCGAACGAGCACGTCTGCGGTGCGATGACCCTCGAAGGCGCGCCGCACCTCAAGAAGGAGCACCTGCCGATCTTCGACTGCGCCAATCCTTGCGGCCGCAAGGGCAAGCGCTACCTGTCGGTCGACAGCCACATCCATATGATGGCCGCTTCCCAGCCCTTCATCTCGGGCGCCATCTCCAAGACCATCAACATGCCGAACGAGGCGACGGTCGAGGACTGCAAGGCCTCCTACATGCTCTCGTGGAAGCTGGCGTTGAAGGCGAATGCCCTTTACCGCGACGGCTCCAAGCTCTCCCAGCCGCTCAACGCGCAGGTTCTGGGTGATGACGTCGACGAGCAGGAGGATGCCGCCGAGCAGATGCTCGCCGACAAGCCGCAGCTTCAGCGCGCCCTCGCGGCCGCCGAGAAGCTCGCCAAGCGCGTCGCGGAGCTCGAAAGCTCGCTCCATGCGGCCAGCGTGCGCGAGCGCGAGCGCATGCCGAACCGCCGCAAGAGCTACACCCAGAAAGCCACCGTCGGCGGCCACAAGGTGTACCTCCACACCGGCGAATACGAAGATGGCCGTCTCGGCGAAATCTTCATCGACATGCACAAGGAAGGCGCCGCGTTCCGCTCGTTGATGAACAACTTCGCCATCGCGATCTCCCTCGGCCTGCAATACGGCGTGCCGCTCGAGGAGTTCGTGGAAGCCTTCACCTTCACGCGCTTCGAGCCGGCGGGCCTCGTCACCGGCAACGAGACCATCAAGAACGCGACCTCGGTGCTGGACTACATCTTCCGCGAGCTCGCCGTTTCTTACCTCGGCCGCCACGATCTGGCGCACGTCGACCCGCGGGAGATCGTCGGCGAGACGGGACTTGGCTCCTCCGACGAGGAAACCGACGAGACGCTTGCGATGGAGCTGCCGGACAGCGTGTCCCGCGTCGTCTCGAAGGGCTTCACGCGCGGCAACCTGAGGCTTGCCACCTCGGGGGGGCGCGGCCACGGCGAAGGCGCGGGCCACGAGGTGACCGATCTCGTCGCCAGCAGCGGCTATCCCGCGGTCGAGACCGACACCGCCCTCTACCCGATGAGCGACGGCGCGACCGCGCTGAAAGCCGACACCTCAGTCATGTACTCGCGCATGACGGTGACGCGCGCGGAAGTTTCGGTGAAGTCGCGCGACGCCGATCTGCGAGCCGAGGCGCGCATCCGCGGCTATGAGGGCGAAGCCTGCCGCGAGTGCGGAAACTTCACCCTGGTGCGCAACGGCACGTGCCTCAAGTGCGACACCTGCGGCGGCACGAGCGGCTGCAGCTGATCGCGATCCATTTTACCGGGCGTGCCACTGGCGGCTGCCCTGGCTCTGTTTGCTCTCCGGTGAAGAGCGCGGGACATGACCGCGCTCTTCACTGCATTTCGACGGACCGAATGTGTGCGCCGCGCCATTGCGGCGGCGACACATCGGAACCCAGAAGCCACAGGCTGGGGATCAACGGGGGACGAGCGGTGCATCGACAGGGGAATCGCGGCACCATTCCCGCTGAGCATATTGTGCGGGACCTGAAATGACTGACGACACGACCCATCGGCTGGAAGCCCCCGCGAGCGTCTATCTCCTCGCAGAGCACCTCGACGCCGCGCTGGCCGCCGGTGAGGATCTCACGGGTGTGCTGTTCATCTGGTCCGGGCCGCTCCCGCGCGAGCCCGAAGGCATCGCCGAGCTGCGCGCAGGACAGCGCAACGCCATCGAGACCATCCGCACCTTCGAGCTGGCGCTGATCTCGCGCGTGCTCAAGGGACGCGAATGGGCGGCCGAGGTCGCCGAAAGCGAGGAGCGCTTCGCCATGATGGCGCGGCTCTACCTTGCCGGGACCGCAGTACTGCTCGACGCCGTTGCAGAGTGCGCCGACGTCAGCGCCGCCGACTTCGACGCCGGCGATGGCCTCCTTGCCTACGTGCGCAGCCGGGGCATGATCGCGCCCGATGCGCCGCTGCTGCCCGATACCGCGCCGCTCGTTGCCGGCGAGGATTTCCTCGTGGCACGCCGCATTCCGCTCGGCGCCCTGCTCGATCTCGTCGCGCAGTTCCTCGACACGCTTGAAGCCGAGTATGACCTCTTCTTCAAGTATGACGACGGCGGGTCGGCTTTGAGCGTTCCCGCCGCCTATCTGCGTTGAGCTGAATTTCCGCTCCGCTGTCGTCGCTACAGCGGCCGCAGGTTGTCCGACATGAGCTGTCCGGCGCTGCGGCTGGGCGCATAGTCGCGCTCGACCGAGTATGCGTAGCGCGGACGGTGCTCGCGATAGCCGCGGCTGCCGCGCTCCTCATACTCTGCAGTCTGCCGCCGCGAGCGGCGGCTGGACTTCCCGGACTTCGCCGACTTGGAGGGCTTCTCCGCCTTGCCGGAAGCGCGGTTCTCGGACGATTTCTTCTTCTTCGCGTCGGCCTTTCCGGAATCGTCCTTTCCGGCATCGTCATAGACGGCTGCGGCGAGCTTCGCCTTCGCGTCGTCCTTCTTCGCTACCGACGGCTTCTCCGCAGCGGCGGTGATCGAGGATGTCTCGGTAACGGCCGAGAGCATCACAGGGCCATCGACGACGCGGTCTTCATCCCACTCCGACTGGTTCGCGGCATGCTGCGCGCCGAGCGAACGGGAGGCGGCTACGGCGGCACGGCTCTGCGTGCGGAACCCGCCGAATGCGAGTGGCGTTGTCGGCGGCGAATAGGCGATGGTCGTCACGCGGCCCATTGCCTGAGGCGCCTCCGCGACGAGAATGCTCCCCGAGCCGATGCTCTGACCGGAGAACGCGTTGGCCGTGGTCACCGGAGCGAACGGCGAGCCCGTCGTCGCCTTGAACGCGAGGACGACGGCCATGCCGCGCTGCGCCTCATCGAGGCTCGCGTACTGGCCGATATCGCCCGGAACCGGATCGTACTCACGGTTCTTCTTATAGCGTGCCTCTTCCGGCTCAGGCGCCTTCACGACGCGCATCTTGAGCTTGGCAACGCCACGGCCGGCAAAGCCCAGCTTCTCGGCGGCGGCACGCGACAGATCGAGCGTGCGGTTGCCCCAGTAGGGTCCGGCGTTGTTCACGCGCACGACAAGCGCGCGCTTGTTGTCCGGATTCCAGACCAGCAGCGTCGTGCCGTCGGGATAGACGGGACTTGCAGTGTTGTCCGGACGATCGGGATGGAAACGTTCCCCCGACGAAGTGAGACCGCACGGATTGAAGCGGTCCTTCTTGCAATCATCGTAGTGCGAGGCGACGACGGCCTGCTCGACACCAACGAGTGCTTCGGTCTCCGCGATCGTCTTCACGCGGTGGCATTTCTTCACGAAGCAGTAGGTCTTCCCCGGCGTCTTCGCCTCGACAGGCGAGCTGACGGCTGCCGGAATGGCCACCGCGGCGATCGTCAGTGCGATCGGGGCGATGCACACCAGGCGAACGCGCTTCGCCCAGGTGGATGTGCTCCACGCCATTTGCAGAACTCCGTAATTGTTTCGTAATCAGCGACCGCGAGAACAGGGTGCAGAACAGGTGTTCCGCAACCACACCCCCCGGAGCGGCTTGCAGGAAGCAGCAGGAAGCGGAGATAAAGCGGCGAATCACTGCGTAATGCAGCCGCTGCGACGCATCGCCGCTGAGATTCAGATTAATCCGCGCGCTGTGAGCAGCTGCAGCAGAGTTTCCCGCGCGCGCTCCAACATCGCTGAATCCGTTGAGCGCAGAACGAGTTGCGTAGAAACGCGTCCATCCGCGAACGATGGATAGCTGCCCATTGCAACATCAGGAAATGTTTTTTGATGCGTGGCGAACACGTCAGCAACATCGCCTTCCGGCCGATGGAGCTGGATCGTGGCGGTGAGCATTTTCGCGCCCGTATGCAATTTTGCGCTCACGTCATCGAGCATCACCTGCATCACATCGGGCACGCCGGCGAGCACGATGACGTTGTCGATCATGAAGCCCGGAGCGACCGAAACGGCGTTGGTGATGAGTGTCGCGCCATGCGGAATGCGCGCCATGCGCATGCGTGCCGGCGTCGGTGAAACGCCCCTGCGTACGAAGTATGCTTCCAGCAGCGCGACCGCGCGCGCATCGTGATCGATCGGCACGCCCAGCGCCTTCGCGATGGCATCGGCGGTGATGTCGTCGTGGGTTGGACCGATACCGCCCGTCGTGATGAGATAGGTGTGCGTTGCGCGCAGCGCGTTGACCGCAGCGACGATGGCATCCTCGTCATCGGCCACGACGCGAACCTCCCGAAGGCGGATGCCGATGCGGGTGAGATGCGCGGCGATATAATTTATGTTCCGGTCGGGCGTGCGGCCGGACAGGATCTCATCGCCTATCACCAGCACCGCCGCCGTGACGATATCCTCTCCGCCCAATGCTTCTCTCCGCCGGTATGGGAAGCCTCATCCATAGCATCTTAGGCTTAGTCCATGCGATTCTCCTCCCCCCTCGTCCGCGCGCGCCTGGAACGGCGCTATAAGCGCTTCCTCGCCGACGTGGTCTTCGACAGCGGCGAGCATGCAACCGTCGCGTGCCCGAACACCGGCTCGCTTCTGGGCCTGCAGGCACCCGGGTCGGTCGTATGGCTGTCGCGCAGCGAAGCGGCGACGCGAAAGTTCCCGCACACCTGGGAAATGATCGAGAACGACCTCGGCAGCGGCCCGACGCTCGTCGGCATCAATCCCATGTTCCCGAACCGCCTCGTGGCGGAAGCCCTCGCCGCCGGCGCCATCGGCGAGCTGGCGGGATATGAGACCGTGCGCCCCGAGGTGCGCTACGGCAGCGAAAAAAGCCGCATCGATTTCCTGCTCGAGGACACCGGCAAGGGAACCTGCTACGTCGAGATCAAGAATGTGCACTTGATGCGCAATGCCGGCCACGCCGAGTTTCCCGATTGCACGACGGCCCGCGGCGCCAAGCACCTGCGCGAGCTGAGCGCGATGGTCGCCCAGGGGCACCGCGCCGTGATGCTCTATCTCATCCAGCGCCAGGACGCCGAGCGGTTCTCCATCTGCGGCGACTTTGATCCCGCCTACGCGGAAGCTTTCCGCCTGGCGCGCGCGGCGGGCGTCGAGGTCCTCGCGTACCGGTGCCGGCTCAGCACCGACGAGATCGTCATCGACCGGGGCGTGCCGATTACCGGCTAGCGGCGCGCGGCGTAAATCGCCGGTGCGCGAAACCCGTCATCAAATCCTTCGTCACGAACGCCGTTGTGATAAGCTGGCGCTGTAACGGCGGGCGTTGCGCAGCGAATATAGATCGGGAGCCCTCGAGCCCCGAACTATGACTGCGACCCGGAAAGGTGGTGGCCCATGCTCACGCGCCGCGCGTTCACGCTCTCCAGTTTCGCCCTGGCTGCGGCGGGCTGGCCCATCGCAAGCTCGCGTGCCGACGAGGAAGCCGTGTCCATCTCCAAACCGAAATCCGAATACGAGATCGAGCACACACCGGAGGAGTGGCACCGCATCCTGACGCCCGAGCAGTTCAACGTGCTCCGCGAGCACGGCACGGAGCGTGCGGGCAGCAGCCCGCTCGACAAAACCTACGCGGCCGGCACGTACCTCTGCGCGGGCTGCGAGCTGCCGCTGTTCTCATCCGAGACGAAATTCAATAGCGGCACCGGCTGGCCGAGCTTCTATCGCCCGCTGCCGAACGCCGTCGGCGACAGCACCGACAAAAGCTATTTCATGACCCGCACGGAGATTCACTGCCGCCGCTGCGGCGGGCATCTCGGCCACGTGTTCAAAGACGGCCCCCCGCCCACGGGCCTGCGCTTTTGCATGAACGGCGTGGCGCTGAAGTTCGTCCCCGCCGACGCCGGCTAGACCATGATCGCTTCGGACCCTATCAGTCCGAAGCGTGAATCATCGGTCTAATCAAAAAACGAAAGCCGCATCGCGATTCGAAGAAAAGCGATCCTGCTCTAGCCCGGCGAATGGGAGCCACGCCCGATGGCGTCATCTGAGAGCGATGGCTCGCTGATCGGGCGCATGCGCCGCTGGGCCAAAACCATCAAGCGGGATGTGCGCGCACTCTATCTCTCCGCGCGCGATCCCCGCGTACCGTGGTACGCGAAGGCGGTTGCGCTCGCGGTCGCCGCCTATGCGCTTTCCCCCATCGACCTCATCCCCGACTTCATCCCCGTGCTCGGCTACCTCGACGACATCATCCTCGTACCCCTCGGCATTCTTCTCGCCGTGCGCCTCATTCCGCCGGAAGTTCTCGCCGAGCACCGTGCAACGGCTGTCGATACCCCGCTGCGCAAAAGTAAGGGCGCCGCCATCGTCATCGTCGCGGTCTGGATCGGACTGTCGCTCGTGCTCGCCGGCTTCGCCCTGCGCTATCTGGAAATCGCGATCCGATAGCGCGATCGCCGTGAGATAAACGTGGCCGTGAGACGAAAGAAAAGGGGCACCCTGCGCCGGATGCCCCCCGTGCTCAGTCGTTGCTGCTGGTGCGCCGTCCGGACGACACCGCATAGCTCTCTGTGCGCATGGGCAGGATCTTATCGTTGGGCGAAGGCTCGATGCCGTCCGCCACCTGGTTCGGATCGAAGATCCCGCCGTCACACGTTGCCGCGGGCTCGAGACCTGAGATGGAGATCGTCCCGACCTTCACGCTCTTACGATCCGCGGGCCACTCGGCCGTCGGGTCGTCATCCTGGTCGCCGGGCTCCCCCAGCACCGCGTAAAGATCATAGGCGACCGGGCCCTTCGCGAAACGCTGCTCCAGCTCCTGGGAGTAGAAATCTGCGCCCTTTGCCTTCGCCGCTTCATCATCGAGCCCCACGTATCCGCCGACCGGCTCCGCGCGCCACTTCACACCCCGCCGCTCACCCTTCGCATTCGTCAGGTAGAATGTGTGCACGCCGAAATAGTCGGCCGTGGCGTAGCTTGCCGGCGTCTGGCGCGCCAGGAGCCATTTCTTCTGCCGCGTGGATTCCGGATTGGCCGCGAAATAGGCGTCGATCTTCGCCTTGTCCTTGCTGCCCACCGCGGTCAGCAGCTCGAGAAACTGATCGGGATTCTTAGCAACGAAAACGGGCGCGGTGATCATCAGAAGATCGCTGTTGCTTCCGTCCGGCAGCTGGAAGTGCAGCGCGATACCCCGAACATTGTCCTTCTGATTGTCTGGCGCCGCCGGATTGCCGCCGCCGAGCGAATACCGCCCGATGAGAGGCACCTTTGCAGCGAATTGCGGTGCCTTGCTCAAGGCTGCCGCCTCGGCCGTGGGTGTAAACTCCCCTTTGACGCAGATGCCTTTGGCGTGCGAACCGCGCGCCTTTTCGTGCTTTCCGAAGATTTTATTGAGCGCGTCGACGAGCTGCTCGCCCGTGGCCGGCTCGGCGTAAGCCGGCGCGCCCAATAGCGCGAGCGCGACCGATCCGGCACCCAGTGCCCGAAAAATTCCCATTGATGGCTCCATCGTTCGGCGGCGCCCCAGCGCGCCCCTCCCCTTGATGTGAGCTTGTTCGCAACGGCCGGCCCGTTCGCAACGGCGCCGAAGCGATGCTCACGCCGAAAGGCTACGATGGCCCGATTGGTCCGGGTAGTAACATCCGTGTAACCCGAACGGAATCGCATGCGGGCACTCCGCGCGGGCAATATCGGAAAGCGATATTGCATCGAGAAGCAGCAGGAATGACGTGCCGCGGTGCGCATCGAGCACCACCGACAGAAGCACGCCATCGCCTTCCTCTGTCGCACCCGGGCGGGCGACGAACACGGGCTCGCCGGGGAAGCACCCATCGGCCGACCACGTGCGCGCATCGCCGCTTTCGACATCCACCCTTACGATGCTGTCGAGGAATAACCCATCGGGGCGCCGCCCGTTGCCCCAAACGTAGCGATAGGGTCGGCCCGCACAGCGCGCATAATCGATGCGCGGCAGCTCCAGCATACCGTCGGCGAGCGGCGTCACTCTCACCTGACCTTCGTCAGTGAGCGGCACCGAGAAGCGCGTCGGCCGTCCGGTTGCCGAGACAGGCTCGCCCGCCCGCAGGCGCGACAGATAAAGCTGATCGATGATGCTCGCATCGTCATAGACGACGACGTCGATCAGCAGATCCTCACCCGCCTCGTAAGCGTTGATGTGATGGAATGCGAACGCGGCAGCAGCCGAACGGGAAGCCACATGCCGGCCCGTATCCTTTTCGAACACGTGGAACCGCAGGCCCCGTTCGGGCAGCCAGCGATAGTTACGTATGAACGGCGACAGGTTGAGCATCATGCGCAGCGGGTCGACGACGAGCGGAAATTCGCTCAGCACCAGATAGCGTTCCGTCATCGCGAACGAGTGCATGTAGGCCGGCTTGTCGACCTCCATGGTCGCGACGACGCGCTGCGGGCTTCCATCGTCGGGAATGGCGAACAGCCGATACTGCGAGCGGCGCGCGAACTCGACCACATAGCTGTAGCGGCAGCCGCGTTCGGCATCGTGGTGCGGATGGGCGATGGACACCATGCCGCCCACATCCTTGCTCATCGGATAGTGTCCGCGCGCGGCAAGCGTCTGCGGATCGAAGCGCACCGGCAGCAGCGTCTCGGTGAGCGCTACCGGCTCGCCGCCGAACGTCTCGATATTGACGTTGCCGTTGTCCGTGAAATGCGGCGAGAACACCGCTGCGACGCGCTGGAACAGCGTGCGGCACGGATCGGTCGCGAACGCGCCGTCCGCCAGCGCTCCCTTTTCCATCGATCGGGAGTACGTGTCGGAGCGCAGGAAACGGTTGCGATAGGCGACCTCGCCGTCAGCGAAGCTGAAGCGATGCAGCATAGCGAGCCCGTCGAACCAGTGGTTCACGCTCTTGCCGCCGATATCGAATTTTGCAGGCCCCGTGCGCAGCAGCGTCCCCCTCAGCCAGGAGGGAAATTCGCCCTGCACGTCCAGCGCCGCCGCATCGACCTCGCTATCGAGCCCGGCAAAGCCGCCAGCATATGTCGTTCTATCGGAGCCACCCATGGAGCCATCCTCGCAGGAAAACACAAAGGAAGGCTCAATTCGTTCCTTCAATTCGATCTAGATGGCGCTGAGTTGCATCGCGACGAGATGGCCGACCCAGACCGCGAGGAGGCACACCGTTACCGAGGCGAGGATGTATGCACCCGCGTGCAGCCACTGGCTTTCCTGCATCAGTACCATCGTCTGCAGGCTGAAGGCTGAGAAGGTCGTATAGCCCCCGCACAAGCCTATGGCGACGAATGCGCGGATATTCGGATCGACGTCGTATCGGCCCTGAGGGCCAGTCAACGCCACGAAGAAGCCGATGATCAGCGAGCCGAAGATGTTGATCAGGAGCGTGCCCCAGGGGAACGTCTCGCCAAAGAGGCGTGCCCCCAACCCGGTGCACCAGAAGCGGGCCATTCCGCCCAGGGCGCTTCCCGCCGCGATCCAAAGATAAGTCTGCACGCGCATCTCCCTTCGATAGCTTCAGCCATCCGCACGCGCAGCAAAAAGGGCCACCGAAGCGGTGGCCCGAAACACGACCCACCGCTCAGCGCGCTGCCTCGAGCAGCCGCATGCGGTAGGAGTCATCAGCCCGCGGGCACCCGCGAGCGGTTATGGGGAACCCCATCCCCGTATCCATACGCTATGAACTCGAAGGTCGCCGGTCAAGACGGCCGCGGACCACCGCCGCAGCCGTCCGGCTTCTTCTACTCTAGCGTTACTTCTCTTCTGTCCTCTCTACTCGGCCGCCTGCCGATGCTCCGCCAGCACCTGATCTGCGAGGCGTCCGGTCAGCTCGGAGAGGTGGTCGAAGCGCGCCGTGTAGGTGCCGACGCCCGACGTCGCCGACCTCAGGTCAACGATCAGGTTGGCCATCTCGGAGGCCGGCATCTGCGCCTGCACCACATCCCAGCCGCTCCAGCCGTCGCGCGCGTCGAAGCCGAGGATCTGTCCGCGTCGCTGCGCGATGATCGCATTGATGCGCGCGGTCGCCTCGCTCGGCACCGCGATCTCGACGGCCATCACTGGCTCCAGGAGAACCGGCGAGCATTTCGGTAGCCCGTCCGCCATACCGATGCGCGCCGCCTGGCGGAACGCCATGTCCGAGGAATCGACCGTGTGATAGGAGCCATCGAGCAGCGTCACCTGAACGTCCACCACCGGGAAGCCGAGCGGGCCGTGCTGCAGGTAATCCTTCACGCCGATCTCCACCGACGGAATGAATTGCCGTGGAACGACGCCGCCGGTGATCTTGTCGTTGAACGCAAAGCCCTCCCCGCGCGGACGCGGTTCGATCTCCAGCACCACATCTCCGAACTGGCCGTGCCCGCCGGACTGCTTTTTGTGCCGCCCGCGCACCTGGGCGGCGGAGCGAATGGTCTCCTTGTACGGCACTTGCTGCGGCTGGCGCTCGACCGCCACGCCATACTTGCGCTGTAGCCGCTCCAGCGCGACGCGCAAATGCATCTCGCCCTGCCCGAGCAAAAGCATCTGATGCGTGTCGGCATTCATCTCTACACTCAGCGAAGGGTCTTCCTCCAAGAGCTTGCCCAGCGCCGCGGTCAGCTTCACCTCGTCTTTGCGATCCTTGAGGCCGAGGCCGATGGCGAACACGGGCTCCGGCGCGGCCGCCCCCTTCACCTGCACCGCCCCACCCTTCTCGGCGCTGATCGTATCGCCGGAGCGGATACCTTCGAGGCGCCCGAAAGCGACCGTCTCGCCGGCCTTCGCCGGTCCTCGCTTGACCGGCTCCTCGCCGCGCAGCGCAAAGACGCCGGCGATCCGCTCGTCGCGCCCCTCCGGCCCCGTCACGACGGTCCCATCGCCGAACTCGCCCGTCAGCACCCGCGCGAGCGAGAGTTTGCCGCCGTGCGCCGTATAGAGCGACTTCATCACGTAGGCGGCCGACTTGGCGTTCTCCAGCTTCAACCGCCGCGCCGTCACCTCGATCGTGGGGGCTTCGTGACGTAGCGCCTTGAGGAGACGGAAGATGCCGTGATTGTTCCGCGCCGACCCGAGCAGAACCGGGCAGATCAGCCCGTCGCGAAATTCCTGCGTCAGGTCCTGAAAGATCTTATCGCGCGAGGTCGGCACGTCGGTGAGGAGCTGCTCCATCAGCTCATCGTCATAATCGGCGAGCTGCTCCAGCATATGGAAGCGCGCTTCCTTCTCGCGCTCCGAAAGGGTTGCCGGCAGCTCTACGATTTCCGACGGCGCATTCGTGCGATAAACGAAAGCGCGCTCCGAAGCGAGATCGACGAAACCGGTCGCAACGCCGTTCTCCCAGATCGGGATCTGCCGCAGCACCAGAGGGCGCGCGCTCGCCGGCTGCAGCATCGGAACCAGCTCGCGCAGCGGGATCGCGGATTCGTCGATCTTGTTGAGGAACAGAAGATGCGGGATGCCGCGATCCTCGAGCTGCTTCAGGATCACCTGTAGCGCGGGAACGCGCCGCGCATCTGCCTCGCAAACCACGACCGCTGCATCGCAGGCCGTCAGCGCCAACGCGCCCTCGTGCTGGAACTCGATCGAGCCGGGGCAGTCGAGAAAGGTGAAGTTGTCGTCGAGGAAAGTCGTGTCGGCAACGTTGAGCGAGACACTCATGCCGTGCTCGCGCGCTTCGGGACTCGCATCGCCCACGGACGTCCTATCGACCACGCTGCCCGCGCGCTGAATTGCGCCGGTACGCGCCAGGATCGCTTCGAGAAGAGTGGTTTTGCCGCTGAGATAGGGCCCGACGAGTGCGATGCAGCGGGAGCGTGGGCTCCCATTTGCTCCCGTCTTGGAAACTTCGGACTGTGCCATCTGCTTCCTCCTTCGGTTGGAGGCGCACGCACCGGCTTACGCGCGCGCCCCGCGCCTCGGAGGAGCGCGACAAAGAAAGACTAGCACCGAATGGACGATGTCGGCACGGGATATCGTTGCACGACTGGCCAAACCCGGCGAAAGGCCGAGGATGCTGAATAGATGGCGGCCACGCGCCGCGTGAAACAGCGATTTCGGCGGCCCTGTCCGTCGCCCGGCTCAGCGGCTTTGGCTCACCTTGGTGCGATCGCAAAGCGCTGCCCTGCGTGATGAAACGCGCGATAGAGCGGTGGAACGCGCGCGAAACATCCACGTTGTTCCCGCACAACAGGAACATCGCTCGGAGGCTTCAATGGCAACATCAACCATTCACCCCAACCACCAACTGATCTCGAGCGAAGATGTCGAGGGGACCGTGGTCTACGGCCTCGGCAGAGAGAAAGTCGGCGAGATCGACCACCTCATGATCGACAAGCTATCCGGCCGCGTCATCTACGCGGTCATGAGCTTTGGCGGCTTCCTGGGTCTTGGCCACAGCCATTACCCGGTGCCCTGGGGCGCCCTCAAGTATGACACCTCGCTCGGCGGTTTCAGAACCACGATCACCGAGGAGCAGCTCCGCGACGCACCGGCATTCAGCGACGACTCCTGGGGCGATCGCGATTGGGAAACGGTGACCCATCGCCACTACGGCGTGGAGCCCTACTGGAACTCGCCGATGTCTCGCTGACGCCGAATGCCTGCCGTGCGCTTTGCCGGCAGGCGTTTTCGCGCGAGATCGATAGACCCCAACCGAAGCCGGTGCAAAGACATGCCACGTAGCGAACCCGCAAAACATCCGCAGAGCGGCCCGGACGAAACGGCGCGCCGCGCCGACAAAGTGGCCAAGAGTGCCCAGCGCAACGGCTCGTTCTCTGTCGACCGCAAGGGCGAGTCGAGCGCCGGCGCCCTTTCCGAGAAAGACAAAAAGCGCGCCGTTGCCGCGAGCTCCGATGGCTCCAACCGCCGCTAGCACCTTCAACCACGACAGCAAAGGATCCCCGGTACATCCGATGAGTGACCCCGTGCGACTGATCTACTCCCGCCACCCTTCCCGGCCATCCCACGATAACCAGAGCAACGCACCCTCCCCGGCGGTCCGCCGCTGGACGGTCGTTCGGCGCGACGATCGCCTCGTTCTCGGACGATACGTCTCCAGGCCGAAGGCCTGCTCGGCTGCCACGCGCTTTGGCGCCGACGGCTGCACGTACGATGTGGTCGAGGACGCGGGCTCCGCCGCTTCGAACAATTAGCCAACTTCGAGCCGCACGCGGGTCTTACCGGAAGGCACCCTACGCCGCCCGTACGTCGTCGAGATAAAGCGATTGCCGAGAGCGACCGTTTAAGTTGTCGCGCGAAGACGACAGCACGAATATTGCGACGCACAACATCCGCAAAGAATTCGGCTTTTCAATTCGCAACGGCACAATGGAAATTACTTGCTCTGGAACCCAATTGAAGCATTATGAATTAATAAGTTCGCTTGAACCTGTTGATAGAGCGGACCGGGTCGCAGCGGGTTGAGCGGCCCAAAGGAAGCGAGGCGTGCGATGGGTATGAAATCGCTGATGTCGGCAGCCCATGCGGCGGGTTACGCCATGGCAGCCGAAGATCTGGCGGCCGAGGAGATCATCGAGGCGAAGACGGTGCGCGTACCGTCGACTGCACTGGTGGTTCATCAGCCGGTTCAGCGCAGCCTGCTGGCAAGTGCGCACCGCTCGCTGCGCCGCATGTGGGTGCGGGCATGGCTCGCCGACCCGTGGAGCCACCGCGGCGCCGCCGCCTGAGCGGCATATGTGCGGCCGGCCATTGTCCCTTGGCCGGCCCTGATCGGATCGCTGCAAATCCAAAATTCGATGCGGGTCTGGCGCGGAACTGATCCCGCGATAACTGTCCGCAATAAACGGGCGTTGAGCAGCAGAACCAGCGCCGGCGCTCCGAGACGCGTTTGCGCGGTCGCCAGCCTCTCCTGCGAACCGAGCGGACAACAACGCGCCGCTATCTTCGATCCTTATCCGATGAGCCAGCTCACCAGAAGCCCAATCAGCGCCACGGCCAGCGCGGCCCGCCAATAGCGGCAGGCCGAGCATGGCGCACTTGGCGTGCCCGTGTGCCCGCTCAAACCGCTCTCCCTTCAGCGCAGGTTCCCGCAGAAGCGCTGGATGCGGCGGCACGCATCCTCCAGCACGTCCTTCGAGGTCGCATAGGACACGCGGAACGCGGGCGAGGACGCGAACGCAGCGCCGTGCACCACGGCAACGCCCTCCTCCTCCAGCAGCGCCGTCGCGAAGTCCTCATCGCTTCCGATCACCTTGCCGGAGGCGCTCGTCTTGCCGATCGTACCGGCGCAGCTCGGATAGACGTAGAACGCCCCTTCCGGCTTCGGGCACTTCAGCCCCGTCGCCTGGTTGAGCATTGATACGACGAGATCGCGCCGCTCGACGAACTTGGCGTTGTTGGCGGCGATGAAGTCCTGCGGCCCGTCCAGCGCCTCGACGGCCGCCGCCTGCGTGATCGAGCACGGGTTGGAGGTCGACTGCGACTGCAGCTTGCGCATGGCGTCGATGAGCTGCACCGGTCCGCCCGCATAGCCCAGACGCCAGCCGGTCATGCAATAGGCCTTCGACAGGCCGTTGATCGTCAACGTGCGATCGAAGAGACCCGGCTCGACGGCAGCAACGGTATGGAACTCCAGGCCATCGTAGAGCAGGTGCTCATAGATATCGTCCGTCATGATCCAGACGTGCGGATGCTTCAGCAGCACGTCCGTCAGCGCCTTGATCTCCTCGCGTGAGTAGGCCGCGCCCGTGGGGTTCGACGGCGAGTTGAAAATCAGCCACTTCGTCTTCGGCGTGATCGCCGCTTCCAGCGCTCCCGGCTTCAGCCGGTAGCCGTCCTCGATCGCCGTCGGCACGAACACCGGCTTGGCGTCGGCGAGCATGACGATGTCGGCATAGGAGACCCAGCATGGTGCGGGGATGATCACCTCGTCCCCCGGGTTCAGCGTGGCCAGCAGTGCATTATAGATGACCTGCTTGCCGCCGGTGCCGACGGAGATCTGGTTTGGCTTATAGTCGAGGCCGTTCTCGCGGGCGAATTTGCGAACGATCGCCGCCTTGAGCTCGGGCGTGCCGTCGACGTCCGTATACTTCGTCTTGCCCTCGGCCAGCGCCTTCACCGCCGCCTGCTTGATATTGTCCGGCGTGTCGAAATCCGGCTCACCCGCCGACAACCCGATCACGTCCCGCCCGGCAGCCTTGAGCTGTCGCGCCTTCGTCGACACCGCGATGGTCGCCGACGGCTGGATGCGGTTCAAACTGTCGGCGATGAAGCCCATTTTCGGATGCCTTTCGGATGATCGTTCGGGATCGAAACGGCGCGGACACTATCCGTACCCTGCGGTGACTTCAATACGCTGCTCTGCGCCGGAAGCATGCTGCTCGCGACGCGAACGCGGATGGAATCCGCCGGCCGGCCGCGCACCCCGTGACAGATGCGCAACATGCGCACCGGGAGCGCATTAATCGAAAGAATACGCTGCTATCGCCACAATGTGACCCCACACCCGCCATGAACGCGGGTAGCATCATTCCCGCACGGAACAATGCCGGTGGAATCGCCCCGGCAAGCCAGGAAGGGATCCCTCGCGATGTTCGGGACCGCGCGCCTGAGGTTGATCGCAAGGACAGTCACCGACGCATGCATCGGCCTTTTCCTTTTTGCCGGCTTCGCCATGGCCGTAGGCCTCTATGAGCACAACGTCGATACCACCTACCGCCTGAGCGATCTGGTACCGGTCAGCGCCAGTGCCGGCGACTTCTTCAAATTCTCCATCGACGACAGCCGCTACATGGCCGCAGCCGTCGTGGCGACGGCCGTGCCGGTGCCCCAGTCCATCATTTTCGCCGGCCCGCCCCCCGTCCCCACGGATATGGCACTCGGGATGCTGGCTGCCATTTTTTCGGCAATCGTCGCTCTTAACCTTGCGTTTTTCCGCCATCTTCGCCGCGTGTACGCCTCCCCGCGGCGAGGAGCCGTGGAGGAGAGGCCAGGCTCTGCTGGGGGCCCTTGACGGCTTCTCCTCCACTCCTAACATTTCGGTAATGGGGCTACTGTACTCGGCATAGGCATCAAAGCCGGTCTTGCACTAGGCTGATGCCGGGCCAACAGGCCAAGCGGGAAACAAACGAAAGCGGAGCTGAACCATGGGCGCAGGCGCTATTCGCAAAAACCTGCCGATCGCTGTCCTGGTGCTTGCCGCCGCCGGTCTCGGTGCCGCCGCGGTGAGCGTCGGCAATGGCGAAGGCGTCGTCGAGCGCGGCTTCCAGCGCGCCATCGCGGATCTCGACGCCAAGTCGGCCACGCCGGGCAACCGACAGCCCGTCGTCGCCGGCACCGAGGAGTTCTGGCTCACCCACCTGGTGCGTGACCAGGGCGCCCTCTCCGCCAAGCCCGTCTCGGTGGGCGACCGCATCACCATTTCGTCCAACGGACACGACCGCGTTTTGAACGTCGTCACCATCGACAAGCTGGATAGCCACGTACTCGCGGTCTCCACCGACCGGCCGACCCCGCTGCTGCTCGTCACCTGCAAGGACGAGGGGAACCCGAATGCCCGGCCGGTTCGCTTCCTGATCGAGGCGGGCGACGACTTCCCCGCGCTCTCTTCGGCGAAGACCGCGCGAACGCTCTGATCGCGCGCTCTCTCTCGCTAGCATTATTGAATAGCGTCTGTCGGCCACCCGCGCCGGCGCGGGCCCGGTGGCTGTACCTGCGCCGCTTTGGTATGGTCGCGCCTTACGGATAACAGCCACGTGCCAGGCTATGCTGACGCACGCCACCACCGCGCCGAAGGGGGAAGCCACCGCCATGCGTCTCAACCCGCCGACGATCGCCATCTTTCTCATCTCGCTGACGCTTGCCCTTCTGGCGCTCATCACCAAGCTCGGGTTCGTCGGCGTGCCCCGCTATCTGCCCCACCAGGAGTTCTGGCTGGCGATCACCGCCTACATCACGCTGATGGTCGGCAATCTGGTGCGCGGCGTCTGATCCCATCCTGAAGGAAGGGGCATCGACCGCCGCCGTTCGTCCTTTCAGGCACTCACCACGGAATCGGGGCCTTGTCGCGGAAGTATCCGCCGGTCGGCCCGGTGTCGGGCAATGTCGCCAGCCACACGGCGGTTTCCGCACCCTGTTCCACGGAGCGCGTCGCGTTGGGCCCGCCCATGTCCGTGCGCACCCAACCCGGGCACATGGCATTGACCTTGATCGGCGCCGGGCCAAGCTCGGCCGCCGTGATACGTGTCAGCGCGTTGAGTGCCGCCTTCGACATGCGATAGGCGGGATAGCCGGCACCCATTTCCGCGAGCTGGCCGGCGCCCGAGGAGATGTTCACGATGCGGCCATAGTCGGCCTGCCGCATGATCGGCACCACTGCCTGGATGAGCCGCAACGGCCCGATCGTGTTGGTGGCATAGGTTTCCATGGCGAGCTCGGGGGAGACATCGAGCACGCTCGCCTCCTCCGCGGTGACGCCTTCGCGCAGGATACCCGCGTTGTTCACCAGCACGTCGATACGCCCGAACAGCCCGACGATCTCTTGCACCGCCGCCTTGATGCTCGCGCCGTCCGTGACGTCCAGCGCCACGACCGGCGGCTCCAGCCCCTCCGAGGCGAGCTTTGCGGCAGCCTCGCGCCCTTTCTCGACGTCGCGCGAGCAGAGCACTGCCATGAGGCCGGCCCGCGAAAGCTGCTTGAGGATTTCCAGCCCGATTCCGCGATTGGCGCCCGTGACCAGTGCGATGCGTGTTTCTGCCATTTCTCCCCTCGAGTGCCGCGGTGCGTTTCTATGTGTGGGATGACCTTAACTGTTTCAGGCACGCCCCGAGAAGATAAAGAATGCACCCAATGCTATGAACGCGAAGCCAACGAGCTGATGTATTCCGATCGGCTCCTTCAGGTAGAGCACCGAGAACACCGAGAACACCGTCAGCGTGATGACCTCCTGGATCGTCTTCAGCTGTGCCGCCGAGTAGACCGCACTACCGTAGCGGTTGGCAGGCACCGCGAAGCAATATTCGGCGAACGCGATGAGCCACGAGACGAAGATGACCAGAAAGAGCGGCTGATCCTTGAAACGCAGGTGCCCGTACCAGGCGAAGGTCATGAAAACGTTGGAGATGCATAGCAGCACGATCGGCGCGACGTGGGCCGACAGCGAGGGAAATGGCATGGCGCGGGTCTCCGGTGATGCGGCGCCGGACTTAGCCGCAGGCGCAATCGCCTGGCAAGGCGGAGTGCACCGAGGCATTCGCTCGAACACGCCCAAGTTACGCCAGCGCTGTAAATAAGCCCTCGCCCCGATACCTGCGGGACACAGCCAGCACGTTCCTGTTTGTGAAAATGCGGCAGATATTCTTCCAGCGGATCAAACGCGGACTTCATTTTTTGCCGCTTCAATCGGCATCTCCGAGCCACCCCGGTGGCCCGGACGTCTTCCCATCAAGGCCCCGGCACTGCCACCGCCGGGGCGCGAAGAGAGGCCGCCCTGCCCCCCGGCGCCTCTCTTTGCATTTCGAGCGTCATTCTGCGGATGCCAATCGGCTACAATCCTTCCAGCACTCTGCGCCGCAACGCAGGCCGGCTGAGCCAGCGACCAGAGAGCCCACCCTTTTATGCGCGCCCGGCGTGCGCCGGAGTGCTAGGTTGCGCACGCATCCATTCCGCGGCGCAGGACCTCGCCGGAGGAGGCGAGAGTTTTTTTGGCGCGCAAGGGTGCATCGAATCGATTCTTGCTTCACTGGAGGTTAAGGCGCACGGCGCGATGTTCTGTGGGCTGACCCGTGCAAGCGGGGCTACGGAGCGACCGGAAGAGGGAGAAACGACATGAAGAAGCTGCTGCTCGTGGTCGCGCTCACGCTGCCCGCCGCCCTTGCACGAGCCGAAACCGGCATCATCCAGGTCAAGACGGACCCCGAAGCCCCGGCCGCGGTCACGGAACCGGAGGCCGCCCATTGCGCCGATACGCTCGGCGTCTCGCGCACCATCGAGCTCGACACCACCGGTGGCGGCGAATACGGCGACCAATATCCGCCGACCGCGCTGCTCGAGAAGGGCGAGGTCATCCTCACCTTCGACGACGGCCCGCATCCGACCGTCACGCGCGAGATTCTGGACGCGCTCGCTGCCCAGTGCACCAAGGCGACCTTCTTCAACGTCGGCAGCATGCTCAAGAATTACCCCGACGTCGCCCGCCAGGTGCAGGCCGAGGGCCACACCGTTGGCACCCACACCTACAGCCACCGCAATCTCGGTGCATCCTCCCTCGGCCTGGCCGAGCAACAGATCGAAAGCACCTTTAACATCGCCGAGGCGACGCTCCCCGACGGCGTGGCGCCGTTCTTCCGCTTCCCCTACCTCAGCGATCCCAAGCGCGTGCGCGCCTATCTCGCCAAGCGCAATATCGCCACCTTCGGCATCGACGTCGATTCCTGGGACTGGCGCGTCCGCACGCCTGAGAAGGTGGTGCAGAACGTCCTCACCGGCCTCGACCGCAAGGGCAGCGGCATCATCCTCTTCCACGACATCCACGAACGTACCGCCAAGGCGCTCCCGACGGTGCTCGCCGAGCTGAAAGCCCGCGGCTACAAAGTCGTGCACGTCGTGCCGAAGGCGCGCCTGGAAACCGTTGCCGCCGTCGAGCCGGCAGCGCCGGCGCCGCGTAAGCGTGTGCATCGCAAGCGCCGCGTGGCGAAGCACTAGACGCCAAGCGCACGAGGCTTAGAAACTGCCGATCCCGTACGGGCCATCCCGGCTTGGCCGGGGCCCTACTGCGCGAACAGGCGCAGGAATGCCTCTACTTTTGCGCGGTCGTGGTATTCCTCGGTGCGCACGATGAGCCCGTTTTCCACGCGCATGATCATGCGGAAGCGGCCACTGAGAATTTCCCCGCTGCGACGGTGCCGGTACATGAATTCCACCTGGAACCGGACGGCGTCGCCATCGGCGCGCATCCCGAGCGGCCGATAGAGCAGGTAATCGAATTGCTGGCGCACTTTGCGCAGCGCGGCCTCGATATTCGCCCGGCCGATGGTCTCCCCGCCCGTTGGCACCAGATCGTCAGAGAGATGGAGCGCGTAAACGGCGTCGTCCGCAACGTATGCGATAGCCCTATCGATTTCGCCGGCCACCCAGGCCGAGTTGAATCGGCGAACGACGTCAATGGGCGCTTTCGCAGTCTGGACGAGAGGTTTGTCGTCAACCATCCTTAAATTATCCCGCGAGGAGGTCTCGTCGCTGCATATGCAGCCGAGGGCAACCTCCACACACAAAACGTGATCCGAAAGCTATACGTCCGAGCTATTCCGCTATCAAACAATCTCCCCGCCAGCCGAGCGAGTCCAGCAGCCGACGCGCCGATCGATCAGAAGACTGCGCACACAAAAAACGGCCGCCGATGCACCCTTTGTAGCGGCGCTCGATCGGAAAGGCCATCACCATACGCAAGCGGCCAAACGTGCCGCTTTTTCAGGTCGACAGAAATGGGCGCTAGAGACACTTACGCGATAAAGCCGCCGGCACCGACGTTCGCCGAGCTCTTCACGCCGAAACTCATAACCTTGCTGCGGGCCGGCTATTCGCTGCCCGATTTCAAGGCCGACGCCATGGCCGGACTCACGGTGGCCATCGTCGCGCTTCCGCTCTCCATGGCCATCGCTATCGGATCGGGTCTTTCCCCCGACAAGGGCCTCTTCACCGCGATCGTTGGCGGCTTTCTCATCTCGGCACTCGGCGGCAGCCGGTTTCAGATCGGGGGCCCCGCCGGAGCGTTCATCGTCCTCATCGCGGCCATCGTCGAGCGGCACGGCTATGACGGCCTCGTGCTCGCCACGCTCATGGCCGGCGCGATGATGATGGCCGCAGGCTTCCTCCGCCTTGGCACCTATATCAAATACATCCCCTTTCCGGTCACCGTCGGCTTCACGGCCGGCATCGCCGTCATCATCATGGCGAGCCAGGTCAAAGAGCTGCTGGGCCTCGATATTCCCGCCGAGCCCTCCGCGCTCATCCCGAAGCTCGGCGTCATATGGAGCAGCCTCGGCTCTATCGATCCGGCGACCGTCGCCATCGCGGCGGCGGCCATCGCCACGATCGTCGCACTGCGCCGGTGGCAGCCCCGTTGGCCCGGAATGCTCATCGCCGTCACGCTGACGACGCTGATTGCAGCTCTGTTCCAGATCGATGTGACGACCATCGGATCCAGGTTCGGCGAAGTGCCTCGCACGCTGCCCGCACCTTCTCTGCCCCAATTCGAGCTGGCAAAAATGCTGGCGATTTTTCCCGACGCCCTCGCCATCGCGCTGCTCGGCTCGATCGAAAGCCTGCTCTCCGCGGTCATCGCCGACGGCATGAGCGGGCGCAAACACCGGTCCAATTGCGAATTGGTCGCCCAGGGCTTCGGCAATATCGCGGCCGTCACCTTCGGCGGCATGTGCGTCACCGGAACGATCGCGCGCACGGCTACGAACATCCGCGCCGGCGCGCGCACCCCAGTATCGGGGATGCTTCACGCTCTTTACATCCTGCTTTTCATGCTCGTAGCGGCACCGCTTGCCGCCTACATTCCCCTGGCTGCACTCGCGGGCGTACTCGCAGTGGTCGCTTGGAATATGGCTGAAAAGCGCGAGTTCATCGGCCTTCTGCGCACCTCCTGGGGGGATGCCGCCGTGCTGATGTCGACCTTCCTGCTCACGATCTTCGTCGATCTCACCACCGCTATTGCGGTTGGCACGGTGCTCGGCGCATTTCTATTCCTCCACCGGATGGCCGAGACGGTCGAGGTCGCGGGCAATGGCCCTCTGATTATCGAGGACACCGCAGACGCAACGGGTGCCGACCGCACCGTCTACACCCCTGCGGCCGCAGACAGCGACCTCGCCGTCTATCGCATCTCCGGCGCATTCTTCTTCGGTGCCACCTCCACCGTCAGCGCCGTGCTCGACCGGATCGGCGCACACCCCAAAGCATTCGTGCTCGATTTCTCGGCGGTTCCACTGGTCGACAGCACCGCCGCGAAGGCTCTGCACGGGTTCGTGGAGAAGCTCCGGCGCGAAGGAACGGTCGTCTACTTCAGCGGCGCGCGAAGCTCCGTTCGCCGAACCCTTCTTCAGGCGGGCTTACGGCGCCCACTCGTCGTGTATGCAGCCAGCATAGAGGAGGCTGCGGCCATGAGGCATGCCTCGCAGCAGCCGGCCTCTTCCGCTGGCAGCTGAGTAGATTTCCGCTCCGCCGTTCCCCATCCGGCTGCGGCTTTGTGATATGATTCACTGCACTGAACATATCCGAGCCGGGTATCTCCCATGGAACGCAGCTGGAGTTGCCTCGATTGCCAGTTCGAGGGCGCCGATCCCCTCTGCCTTGCGGAGGACGGCACATGCGATTTCAAGCGCCTCGCTGACGTGCTGCTCAAGATCGCGACCGCCACCGAGCTCACGGGCAACGGCGAGCGCATGCGCGCCTACGACTGCGTCGACGAAATGGTCCAGACCGCGCCCGAGGCCGCGGTCGCGTTCATCATCGCGGCGCTCGATGAGTGCCGCACCGGCGCGCACGTTGCGCTACTCGGCGCCGGCGCTCTGGAGACGCTGCTGAGGGCCCACGGCGCCAAGGTCATCGGCCCCCTGGAGGAGGCCGCGAGCAAACACGCGAAGATGCGTTATCTCCTTTCCGCAACGTGGGGAGAAGCTTCGATGGTTCCGGGCGTCTGGCAGCGCCTCGTCGCGGCGGTCGCGCCGGGCCCGGTCATGGATGCCGATCTCCGCACCCCCGCCGCGGGGATGCACGATCGCATCCTCGACGGCGAAGCGCTGGCCGCCATGCTCGCCGAACCCATGCGGATGGAGGCGGAAGTGCGGGCGGAGGCAGCCCCGCAATAACGGCACCGATGTCACGCTTTGCACCCGTCGCCATGGGCCGCTAAAAGCCGCCCATGACCAGCGCCCCGCCACCGTCCGCCATTTACGTCGATGCCGACGCCTGCCCCGTCAAAGACGAGGCTCTGCGCGTTGCCGAGCGGCATGGGCTTACCCTGCACTTTGTTTCCAACGCTTGGATGCGCCTGCCCGAAAGCCCGCTCGTGAAACGCACCGTCGTCGCCGAGGGCCCGGACGCCGCCGACGACTGGATCGTCGAGCACATCGGCCCGCGCGACATCGCCGTCACCGCGGACATTCCCCTGGCGTCCCGCTGCCTGAAGAAGGGTGCCCAGGCGATCGGCCCCACCGGCAAGCCGTTCACCGAAGCGAGCATCGGTATGGCCCTGGCGATGCGCGAGCTCTCCGCGCACCTGCGCGAGACGGGCGAGAGCAAGGGCTACAACGCGAGCTTCACGCGGCAGGACCGCTCCCGTTTTCTCGAAGCGCTGGAGCTTGCCGTCCGCCGCGCGCTGAGCGCGAGCGGCTGAATATTCTCTAACACCTATCGGCGCGCATAGACGGGAATGAGGTATTCGGCGGCGAAGCCGCCGAGACCCGGCATGCTGATGACAACCGCGTCCGATGCGTTCGCGGCGGATAGATCGCGTCCGATACGCAGCACCCACCGGGTGCCCGCGCCATCGGAATCGATTTCGAATTGCGGCTGATCCTCGGGAAGCGGGACATCGATTGGAATGATCACATCGCCGTTCTTCGCGCGCGTCATGCGATCCCGTTCCAGCGGCCAGCGATGCACCCAAAGCGGCGCACGGATCAGCTTCTTCGAGCGCCCGCCCCTCGGCGTCGGGGTCCAGACAACCGTCACCCGCTCGCACGCTACCTCGGCCTCGAGGTGCGTTTCCCGCTGAAGCTGAATGCGTGCGCTCACGCTGCCGCGGAAGCGGTCCCCGAGATAGCCGGGCAAGGAATCTATATGCAGCGTCGACGCGCCGTAGCGGAGCCATCTGACGGTCGTGGCGATGGCCGCCGCGATGCCCAATATTCCGGTCCCGGCGAGAAACACGATCAGAAGGCCCTGCAGCCACGATCGCCCGGCGGCGGCGACGATCGCCTGCAGATCGAAACCCCAGAGGAAGCCGCAGAAGATCCACCAGCCGATGGACCACAGCCACAGGAAGATGCAGGTGCTCAGGCCGGAGCGATCCACGACCTTGCGATCAGCCCAGGCGTCGTCCAGCAGCCATGGCGCGTCGGGGTGTTGCGCAAGCTTTTCCGCCGTACGCGCCTGGCGCGCGGCGCCGATCACGAAGACGGAATAATAGTGCCACAGCCCCCACGCCGCGAAGCCGGCGCCGAGGGCGAATATCAAGGTGGCGGTGGGCAGATCGAGATCGCCGTGGCGATAGCTTGCCAGCAGAGCGACCTGCGTACCCACACCGAGCAAGATCGCGAGCCCCGCCCCGATGTCGGCGAGACGTGGATTTGGCGGCCCGACGCTTTGCGCCTGTATCTCTTTCAGGAGCTCCCCGCGGGCTGTCGGCGCAGCGGTGCCTTCGCGCCTCTCCACGGCGATCCGCTTATATCGTGTTCCGACGAGGCTCAGCGTTCTGCGCCAATCGCGCAGCGCCCTCGTGACCGCCAGCACATCCATCGCAACCCCCGTCCCGTTCAGCGCCACGTGCAGGCGCTGCTACGGTCGGCGATCGCTACGCATCGAACGCACCGCCGACGGCCAATTGCAGCACCCAGCACGTTCCAAGCTGTACGGCGTATCGGTGGGAAACGCACGTTACGGCGGGAACAGCCCAACGAGAAACGATGTTCGATGCACCGGCGCGGCGAACGGCCGGCGTTTGGCAGACGCCGGAGCCGCCCGCTACGTCTTCGGACGATCCGCGAACGAAATTCGCGTCGCGCCGATGATGGCGCCCGGCCGCTCCGCCGTGCCCGCCTGCAGCAGCACCACGATGCCGTCGTACTGCTCGAAGTCCTTGGCGAGCAGCCGCGCCTTCAGCGGCGTACCGCTCCAGGTGTCCACGGGGATGATATCGCGCACGAGGTTCGCATAGTGCAGGCTCCGGCCGCCGCGCATCGGCTCGGTGTGATCCTTCATGAAGGGCAGCACCGTGATGACGCCGCTCTTCGCATTGGCGGATCCCGCGCCGCCAACCGACAGATTGATGTGCTTGCCCGCCGCCGTCGCCTCCACGGGCACCGAAAGCACGTTCATCGTCTGCGCGATACCGTCGCGAATCTCACGGGCGTCCGAGCCCTGGGCTTCCGCTGCGCCGTTGATCATCGCCTGCGGCGTATACAGCACATCTGAGTTGCGCCGTTCCGCATATGCCGCCTGCCGGTCCGTGAACACCGGCTTGGAGAGCGTATCCTTGCGGCCCGGGCGGTCGAACGAATCCACCGGCATGACGAGCGTGATGAGATCGGGCTGGTGGGCCAGCTTGGTGAACAGCGCATCCGCCGGCGGACAGGAGGAGCAAAATGGGCTGGTGAACAGCTCCAGCACGGCCTTGGGCGCAGCCTGGGCGCCTCCCGCGATCAGGGCCGGCACCGTGACGAGCGCAGCGGCCGCGGCCGCTAATGTCTTCCAACGCATATGAAATCCTCGCTACCTTGCATAGGCAGTGTTCGCCTTAAAACGCGGCACCGGTGGGGCAGCCTGTATCCCCGACCATTAACGGGCCGTGCCCTAGGTGCGCGGGATTTCTCCTCCGAAGAGGCACCGGGCACCGCTTGAGCGGGAGCGCGACCAGCGCCATATTCCGCGCATGTCGCCTCCCCCCAAGGATCCAGATCGCATCCCCAAGCCGCGCCCCTCGCGCGTCAGGTCGGGCAAACCCACGCCGCCGCCGGCCGAGACCGCCGCGGGGACGCCGCAGGTGCGCACCACGCGCGGAAAGGCCGAGCGCCGGCCCGCGGAGGACACGGCTGCCCGAGAGACCAATCCGCCGGGTATGGCCGAGGCGCCGCAGTCCACCTACGAGACCCTGCGCGCGATCGCCTTTCCCGCCGATCCCGCAGGAGGAGAAGCCACCAGCCGGCCTTCCTACGACGGGGAAACCGAGCGCAAACCCCTGCCCGCGCTGCGCCAGCAGGGGCCGCGGCCCCCGTTCGGCGGCGAAGCCCTCGGCCAATACCTCGATGCGCTGCTCGCGAAGCCGGGGCAGCGGTCCGAGCGCGCCCGTGAAATCCTGCTGAGCCAGCCCATGCTGGCGGAGCATCCGCTCGTCTCCGGCGACCAGCCCGCATTCACGCCCCACCGCCCCCCGCGGCCGGAGAAATCCGAGGGCGGCGTGCCGTTCAAGATCGTGTCGGAGTATGAGCCCAAGGGCGACCAGCCGATGGCCATCGCCGAGCTTGTCGAAGGCGTGAACCGCCATGAGCGCAGTCAGGTGCTGCTCGGCGTCACCGGCTCGTGCAAGACCTTCACCATGGCGCAGGTGATCGAGCGGACCCAGCGCCCGGCGCTCATTCTGGCACCCAACAAGACGCTGGCGGCGCAGCTCTATGGCGAGTTCAAGAGCTTCTTCCCGGACAACGCCGTCGAGTACTTCGTTTCGTACTACGACTATTATCAGCCGGAAGCGTACGTGCCGCGCACCGACACCTACATCGAGAAGGAATCCTCGATAAACGAGCAGATCGACCGCATGCGCCACGCAGCAACGCGCGCCCTGCTCGAGCGCGACGACGTCATCATCGTCGCCTCCGTCTCGTGCATCTACGGTATCGGCTCGGTCGAAACCTACACCGCCATGACCTTCACGGTGCAGGTGGGCGAGCGTCTCTCCCGCGACCAGCTCATCGCCGACCTCGTCGCCCTGCACTACCGGCGCAACGATGCCAACTTCGTGCGCGGCTCCTTCCGCGTGCGCGGCGACACCGTGGAGCTCTTCCCGGCCCACTTGGAGGACCGCGCCTGGCGTATCTCGCTGTTCGGCGACGACGTGGAGAGCATCGTCGAGTTCGATCCGCTGACGGGGCAGAAGTCGGACGAGCTGTCCCTCGTGAAGATCTATTCGAACTCGCACTACGTGACGCCGAAGCCGACCCTGCAGCAGGCGATCAAATCCATCAAGGCGGAGCTCAAGCAGCGCCTCGACGAGCTCTACGCCAACGGCAAGCTGCTGGAAGCCCAGCGCCTGGAGCAGCGCACGCTGTTCGACATGGAGATGATGGAAGCGACCGGATCGTGCGCGGGCATCGAGAACTATTCGCGCTACCTGACCGGCCGCAAGCCGGGCGATCCCCCGCCCACGCTGTTCGAATATCTGCCCGATAACGCCCTCGTCTTCATCGACGAGAGCCACGTCACGGTGCCGCAGATCGGCGCCATGTTCCGCGGCGACTACCGGCGCAAGGCAACCCTCGCCGAATACGGCTTCCGCCTGCCCTCGTGCATGGACAATCGCCCGCTCCGCTTCGAGGAATGGGACGCCATGCGTCCGCAGACGGCCTTCGTCTCCGCGACTCCCGGCGGCTGGGAGATGGAGGAGACCGGCGGCGCCTTCGTCGAGCAGGTCATCCGCCCGACCGGCCTCACCGATCCGGAAGTCATCATCCGCCCTGCAAAGTCACAGGTCGACGACCTTCTCTACGAGGCGCGCGAGACGGCGAAGCGCGGCTACCGCACGCTCGTCACCACGCTCACCAAGCGCATGGCCGAGGATCTTACCGAGTACATGCACGAGGCAGGCATCCGCGTGCGCTACATGCACTCCGACATCGAGACGCTGGAGCGCATCGAGATCATCCGCGACCTGCGCCTCGGCGCCTTCGACGTGCTCATCGGCATCAACCTTTTGCGCGAAGGCCTCGACATCCCCGAGTGCGGCCTCGTCGCCATTCTCGACGCCGACAAGGAAGGCTTCCTGCGTTCCGAAACCTCGCTCATCCAGACTATCGGCCGCGCCGCGCGCAACGTCGACGGCCGCGTCATTCTCTATGCCGACGCCATGACCGGATCGATGGAGCGCGCCATCGCCGAGACCGACCGCCGCCGCGAGAAACAGGTCGCCTACAATGTCGCCCACGGCATCACACCGGAGAGCGTGAAGAAGAACATCGCCGACGTGCTAGCCTCCGTTTACGAGCAGGACCACGTGACGGTGGACGTCGGGCTCGCCGATGCGCCCGCCGTGGGCCACAACCTCGCGGCCGTCATCGAGGACATGGAGCGGCGCATGCATGAGGCCGCCGCCGATCTCGAGTTCGAGACCGCCGCGCGCCTGCGCGACGAGATCAAGCGGCTGCGCGAGACCGAGCTTGCCATTTCCGACGATCCCCTGGCACGCCAATCGGACGTCGAGGACAAGGCCGGTACCTACAAGGGCGACAGGAAGTACGGCCCTACCGCAGACATCGGCGGCGGGCGTCCGGGCTCGCGCATCGCGACGGAATATCAGCCCGTGCAGCCGACCCACGCGCAGCAGAGCGCAGTGCCTCTCCCGACGCGGGCGAAGAAACCCTCGCTCGACAACATGGGCCCTGGCACCGACCGCGCCATCCCCGCACGCAAGCCCAACGTCGATCCGCGCGCCAAAGCGGGGGCGTTCGGCGAGGGCGTGCGCGGCCCGCACAAGCCGACCCTCGACGAGATGGGCCCGCACGCGATGCTGCCGCCGAAGGGCGGGACCGCGCCGCCGAAGCCAGCGCGCACGGTCGACATTCCGACCGAAGCGGAAAAGAAGGGCCGCCGCGGCCGTCCGCGCAAAACCGGCCGGCCGGGCCATTGATCGCACCCGAGTTGCGACGCCCTGGGCCAACGCCGCTTGAGGGAGCAGAACGCGCAAGATGAAACTCAACCACACGACGGTTCCCGCGCGCGACAAGCATGCGGCGGCGCAGTTCTTCGCCGATATTTTCGGCACCAGCGTCGGTAGAGAAAATCCTGGCACCACGCCGGGGCGGTTCGCGGTCGTCCAGGTAGGCGGCGTCAACTTCGCATTCGACGACGTGCAAGACTTCCGGCCGCAGCACTATGCGTTCCATGTCGGCGACGACGAGTTCGACCGCATCCTCGCCCGTCTGCAGGAACGCAGCGTCCCGATTGCCGCGGATCCATTCCACAAGCGGCCCGGCGAGCTCAACGCCAACGAGGGTGGGCGCGGCTTCTATTTCCTCACGCCCGACGGCCACAACATCGAGCTGCTGACGCGCGTGTGAGCAGCTTGCGCCGGCGAAGGACCTGCGTCACCCGCGCGCATATTCGAGACAAATGCACGGAGGATCGAAGGGCGCGGGTAAACTCCAGCGCCCCAAATCCTCCGAGTGCCGGGCGATACCCGCACCTGCCCGCAACACCGCCGCGCGGGAGCGTTGCAATCGAGGACCGGCGCTTACGCCGCAGTGTGCTGACGCAGCCGAACCTGAGAGTTGAGGAGCGTGCATCATGGTCCATCCAACGAACGGAGACGGAAGCACTCTTCAATCGCGGGCCGAACGTTTCGATGCCGGCAAACGGCTCCGTTCCCGGACGCCCCGCGAGAGCCACGCCGATTACACCGCCAACGCGCAGCGCGACCCCATCGCCATTCTCTCCGAAGCGGACGCAACGCGCATCCCCGAGCTGCTTCCGCTCCGCTATCGGCGCATGGCCGCATCGCCCTTCGCATTCCTGCGCGGCGCTGCGGCCATCATGGCACGCGACTTGGGCTCCATGCCCAGCGCCGGCATTCCCGTCCATGCCTGCGGTGATTGTCACCTGATGAACTTCAACGCCGTCGCGACGCCCGAGAACGACGTTCTTTTCGACATCAACGACTTCGACGAAACCCTGCCGGGGGTCGACTTCACCGTCGACCTCAAGCGGCTGGTCGCAAGCGTTGCGGTCGCTGCACGCGACGCGGGGATGGACGAAAAAACGGCAAGGTCGATCGCCCGGTCGACCGCCCGCGCCTATCGCGAGTTCATGATCACGCTCGCCGAGCTGGATCCGCTGAAGATCTGGCACACGCGCATGGTGCTCGAGCGCGAGGTCAAGCTGATCGACGATGCCAAGCTCCGCAACAGGATCCTTGCCGAGCTGGCGAAGGCCGAGAAGGATCCGGCCGCCGACGACAACTTCCCGCACCTTGCCACCGTCAAAGGTGGCGAGCTTCGCATCGAGGATCGCCCGCCGACGATCTATCATTTGAACGACGCGAAGGACGCACAGCATACGATCCGCGCGCGCTCGGTATTTGCGGCATATGACAAATCCCTCCCTCCCGAGCGCCGTGTCCTCGTCGACCGCTACACTCTCCGCGATCTCGCGTTCAAAGTGGTCGGCGTCGGCAGCGTCGGCACGTTCTGCGCCGTCGGGCTCTTCGCCACCGGCGACGGCGAGCCGCTGTTCCTGCAGATCAAGGAGGCGCAAGCCTCGGTCCTGGAGCACCTCGCCCATGCTCCGCCGATCGCCCATCAGGGTCAGCGGGTCGTCGAGGGCCAGAAGATCATGCAGGCGGCAAGCGACATCTTCCTGGGCTGGACCGACGAGCAGAAGACAGGGCGCTTCTTCTATGTCCGCCATCTCAAGAACCGGCGGCTAGGATGGATGGGCGAAGCCATGAAGGACGACGCCCTCACCGCCTATGCGACCCTGTGCGGGCGCACCTTGGCGCGCGCCCATGCCCGTTCCTGCGATCCCGCTACGCTCGCGGGCTATATGGGCAAGGGCCAGGTGCTCGACGATGCCATGGCGAGCTTCGCAATGGCCTATGCGGCGCAGACGAAGCGCGATCACACGGCGCTCACCCGTTGGCTCGAGAAGAGCGGCGTCCCGAAGCTGAAAGAGAAGCGGCACGAGTCACCCGACAAAGCCGGCCACGCGAGACATTAGCACGGCCCCCGTTTGCGACTAGCCGCAACCGCAATATGCTGTCGGGGAGATTCTCCGGCGGGAGGGCGTACCTATGCATTTGCCAATCGACAGGACGAGAAAATGAGCCGCATCGGCCGCATATTCATCACCGGCCTCATCGCCGCGCTGCCGCTGCTGCTCACGATATTCATAGCCGCCTGGCTGCTCTCGCTGCTGAACCAGTATCTCGGACCGAGCAGCGGGTTCGGCCGTTTCCTTGGATCGCTCGGCTTCGGTGCCGGAACCTCCGAGTTCGCCTCCTACCTGATCGGCCTTGGCGTCATCGTCGCCGCCATCTATGCGCTCGGCCTCACCGTCCAGTCCCGCCTCGGCGGCTGGATGGCGACGCTCTTCGACCGGCTCATCCGGCGTATTCCGCTGGTCTCCAACCTCTACGACCTCTCCAGCCGCTTCGTCTCCATCGTCGATACGAAGAACGGCGACAGCTTGAAGAGCATGAGCCCGGCCTGGTGCTATTTCGGCGGCAAGCCGAGCGCCGCCGTCCTCGCTTTGCTACCGTCGACCACGCCGATCCAGCTCGGCGGCGAGAGCTATCTCGCCGTGCTCATTCCTTCCGCCCCGGTGCCGTTCGGCGGTGCGCTGGTCTATGTGCCCGCGGCCTGGGTCGAGCCCGCCGAGGGCGGTATCGACGAGCTGATGAGCGTCTACGTGTCGATGGGCATCACGCCACCCGGGTCGCCGGCGAAGGGCGCGGTCTCCGCCTGACAGGGGCGCAGGCTACTCGGCCTGCGCCGCGACACACTGCGCGCACATGCACGACACGGCATGACCGTGCGCATCGGCCTGACACGTGGAGGCGTGTGTGTGGCTCGCATGCGCCGCACCGCCATTGCGGACGGTCTTTTCGGCGACGACGCGCGCCGGCGTGATCGTGTCGGCGGCGAAGGCAACGGACGGCAGGCTCATCCAGCCTCCCGAAATGATGACGGCGCCCATGAGCGCAGACGTGGACGGCTTCATGTGAGTCTCCTCGCAATGCGGGTCTTTGATTGGATAATATAACATCCTGATTATGGCGCCATTTCAGCGCTCTGAGACAGCGTTAATGCACGGTCTGGCGCCGCGATCTGCGCCGCCGAGACGTCTGCCCGTTTCCGCAGCGCGCGCCGAACGGGACCCTGGAGGCCGAAGGTTAGCAACAGCCCCCCACGACGCCGACTCCGGGCACATCGCCGATGGCAGGGTCATCGAACGCTTCGATCGTCCATCCCAGTACGTAGGTACGCAGGGCATACGCAAAGCGCTTGAGCCGGATCGGCGTCCCGCTACTATGCGCGCTTCCTGCGCAATCGGTTTGCACACAAAGCATGTTCAAATTCATTGGAAAGCAGTGGCGCGGCGAAGCGCCATTCTGGACCGGTGTCTTCGGCGCCTCGCTGCTATTGCCATGGGCTCTCGTGCTCGGCGGCCTGAGCTGGCTTTCCGTCTTCACCATCGATCAGACGCCCTATACGAGCATGGCCGCAGCGGCGGTCGTGTTCACGCTCATCGGGCTCATCGCGTTGTGGCAGTTCATCGGAACCTGGCGCGCAACGTCGCGCGCCCGCACACCGGCTCGCGGCCGCATCGCCCGCTGGACGGGCCGCACCATCGCCGGCACCTCGCTCGCGCTGTCCGCTGTCGCGCTGCTCACCGTGCCGGGCGCCATGGCGAGCTATTACGCCGAAGCGACCGACGCCGACTGGATCGGCCAGCGTGGTCATACGCTCACCGTCAGTGGCGACCGCATCGTCGTCTCCGGCCATCTTTCGTGGGGCCTCTACTACGAATTCGTCGACGCGCTCGCGGCCAACCCGGGAGTGCGCACGGTCGTTCTCAACAGTCCCGGCGGTCACTATGCGGTCGGGCTGCGCATGGGGCGCCTCATCCATGAGCGTGGCCTCACCACGGTGACGACCGAGATGTGCGGCAGTGCCTGCACGTACGCATTCATCGGCGGACACGAGCGCCTGCTCGGCCGCGGCGCACGTCTCGGATTCCACGCCATGGCCGGCAATACCGAAGTGGTGCTCTCGCGCATGCAGGCGCATGCTGCCGAGACGCTCGCCGCCGCCGAGGTCCCGGAGGACTTTATCGTGCGCATATTTGCAACGCCGTCCGACGACGTCTGGTATCCGAGCACCGAAGAGCTTCGCGCGGCGAACCTCGTCACCGGATCAGCGGACTGAACCTCTTGGATCGCCCGCGTCCCAATGCGCGCCCGCGCATCGCTACGGCGAAGCGGCGTCCGTCGATCCGGTAAGCCCGGCAAAAGACGACGGCTCCGGCAGGATGTCGTACATGCGGTCGAGCGTCGCCTGATCCGACGACGTGTTTCGCAGCGACTTGAGATAGCTGTCCTCGAACGGCAGCGGCATTCCATGGGGACCCGTTCCCCGCGCATCCGCCTTCGCGCGCATATCCGCGAGGCCCGCCGGAAGGTTCTCCATGCAGGTGATGCGCGAGAAGATCATCGCCTTGATGTCGCTCCGCGGACGGCACACCTCGCCGTAACCGTCAAGCACTTTGCCGCCCGCGCGGGCCGGATAGTAAAGCGGCTGCGTGCGCCCGCGCTTTTTCTTGCGCTGCTTCTGGCTGCCCCAGAAGCAGACCATGTCGCGGCCGTCCATCTTGCGGTGCCCCAGGTAGACCACCTGATGCCCCTGCTCCGACTTGCCGACACTGCCGTTCCAGAACAGCTTCAAAAAATCGCCGGGGCGCGCATAGGCGAGCTTGTCGTCGCGAAAGCTCATGCCCGTGCCGGTATGCTTCAGCAGGGCAGCGACGCCGGCGCCGTTGGAGTTGAAGATCCACCACGGATCCTGGCCGTCGACGAGGCGGCTGCCGTCGGGCATTTCCCACTTCACTTCGAGCATGCGCAGTTGCTCGGGCGTGAGCGTGATCTTGCCGCCGTTGTGCAGCAGCGCGACGAGGTGAGCGAAAAGCGCGTACGTCGCGCTCGTGCAATGGGAGGGGAAGCCGTCGTAGACGCGCAGCTCCCAGTTGCCGCCGCCGATGTTGTGCGCCTGCAGCTTCGGCGAGACGAAGGACGAGCCGAGACTGTAGCCGCCGCCGGTGGGCAGGGTGCGGATGATGTCGAGTATCTTCGCATTGTAGTCGACGCCTGCGCACGGGCTCGGCTCGGCGGAAGCGCGCGGCGCGGAAATCACGATCGTAAGCACGAGCGCGACGATACCGGCGCCCAGGCGGCGTACCGGCGAGGATCGGTTCCTCATTTTCGTATCGTCCCCCAAACTGACTGTCCGTACACACCATGGTATCCGGGCGGGGCACGATAACGGCCATAGGGCGTGGCGTGTCGTCTCGCTTGTGCTCATACTGACGTTCCGCGCCGCGGTGTGGCGCAGAAGCTTCAGAAAAACACCGCGAATACGCGAAGATGGGTGCGAAGCGGGGTGACATGAGCGAGGGAATTTTTGCAGGATTTCTAGGCCGGCTGCGGAGCCGGAGCGGCGCGCCGCAACGCAGTCTCTTTGTCCACGAGGACGATTGGGGTCAGATCGAAGTGCTGCCGGCGGCATGCGCGGGCTGGTGCACCCACGAAATGGGACGCATCCGCGCTTTCTCCGCAGCGCACATCGCCCCCGACGGTGGCGGCTGGACCGAAATCTACGTGCGCGAGCCGCCTCCGATCGGATTGGCTGATCTGGCGCTTCCGCTTGCCGCCGTCACGTCAGGGCTGGCGCAGCGCCTTCCCGCCTTCGATGAAGTCACGAGCGGCACATTCTCTCGAGCGCGCCGCGTATCGCGCGTGAAGGCGTTCGGTGTCGGCCAGGGCGCAGCGATCATCGTCACGCCCCACGATGACGGCACCCGGCTCGCAACCGTCCATCTCTTGCTCGACGGAGCGCCGCAGGCGCGTGGAGAGATCGTGCGCGCCGCCGCCACGCTCACCGCAGAGGAGCCGCTGGTTCTCGTCGACTGGCCGCGCGCGCGGCTGTTCGCCCTTTCCGACACGTATGCCGTGGAACGCTACGTCCGCAGCTGAGACCCCCGGCGCGCGAAGTTCAGTCGACCGGAAACTGGGGCTCGTCCGTTGGCGCCTGGACGATGCGCGAGTTCCAGAGCGCGACATCGAAGCCCGTGCCATCCTCCACCAGATAGACCTCGATGAAGCGCGCTGCCTCCAGCGCTTCGAGACGCGTCCAGATCACGCCTCCGACCGGCACTTCCGCGTTGGCGCGATAGCACGCGACGCCGAAGCTGACGGGCGTGCCCACCGGCAGCCTGCCGCCCTCGTCCTTGAAGGTCTCGACCACCGTACCCGCGACGAGGCAGCTTCCGATTTCGCTGTCGGGCAGCGTCAACTTTTTGATGGCGACCTGCACGTGATAGGGCGCTTCGGCCCGCGCCTGGCGGTAGTATTCCGGCGCCATCAAAGCGCTCGCGGCGCCAGCCAACAGGCCGAGCCAAAGAAAGATACCCGCGATGTGGCGCATGATCCTCCCCCCGTCCGAAGTCGCAGCACGACTTTGTCACGGATTGGAGGGTTCCGTCACTGCCCTCGCTTGGCAAGCCATTCGCGCATGAACGCGATCTCCCCCTCCTGCGCGCGGATCACCTCCTCGGCGAGCTTGCGCACTTGCGGGTCCTTGCCGTGCTCCAGCACCACCTTGGCCATGTCGATGGCCCCCTGGTGATGGGGAATCATGCTGCGCATGAAGTCGACGTCGGCATCCCCGGCGAGCGCGACGTCCATATCCTTGTGCATCTTCGCGTTGGCGGCCTGATAGGCGGCCGTCGATGGGCTGGCCGTCGCGTCGTCGGCCGTATGGTGATGGTGGGCATGGGGCTCCTCGGCGCGCGCGGCGGGGGCAAGGATGGCCACGGCAAGGGCAGCGACGAGGCAAGCGGGCTTCATTCTCGGATTCTCCACTCGAGGTGTCATTCAGGGAAAAAAGCTATCTTCCCCACGCGATGGGCATTGATGGGGCGCAAGACCGGCGGCCAACAGGAATGTGTGCAGCGCACACCGCGTGCCTTCAATCTTCATACGCATATCCGCGGGTGACTCGCGCGCAGTTTGCGCGCCGCTCGGTGCACACCGGAGGCGCCAACTGCGACACATTGACTTGCATCGCGCCGCGCTCGGGCCTACGCTTACTGCACGCGTTGCCCACGGTGATTGCCATGACTGTAACCGCCATTCCGGAGAGCCCGTCCGGCGCAGCAAAGCAGGACATCTGCAAGGCCGACGTCGAGCGCTTTCTGTTCGGCAAGCACATCACCGCCTGTCCGGCGTGCGGGCGGTTCCGCTCCAAATGCGATCTCGACGTGCACACCATCACCTGCCAGAAATCGCCCTCGTGCGGCGCCGAAAAGACGGCCGTCGATGTGCTGATGCTGGTCTGCCAGAATTGTGGCGCGATCCAGTTCCACGACCGGTCCGTCGTCGCCAAATGGCTCGATTGCCACGAGCACGGTGCGCGCGCCCGCTGAGCCATTCGCTCGCCTAGACCATGATCGCTTCGGACCCTACCAGTCCGAAGCGTGAATCATCGGTCTAATCAAAAGACAGACCATGATCGCTTCGGACCCTACCAGTCCGAAGCGTGAATCATCGGTCTAATCAAAAGACAGACCATGATCGCTTCGGACCCTATCAGTTCGAAGCGTGAAGCATCGGTCTAATCAAAAGACAGACCAGGATCGTTTCGGACCCTGCAGGCCGAAGCGTGAACCATCGGTCTAATCGAAAGGCTAGAGCCGCATCCGCGATTCGAGGAAAGCGGTCGTGCTCTGAAGCCGTTGCCAAGCCTTCCGTAACGCTGTCGATGAGCGTCCGTTGGCCGTCGGCCGCTAAACGGGGTAGACAGGCGGCGGAACAAAAATCCCCAGGGAGAGAAGCATGTCAGGAATTTCGCGCCGGGGCGCCGTTATGGCCCTCGCGCTTGCCGTTTCGTTCGGCGCCTTTGCGGGCACCGTCTCCACTCCAGCTCTCGCACAGGGAAACACCATGACCACACCATCCGGCCTAACCATCATAGATACCCAGCCGGGCTCCGGCGCGGAGGCGCAGCCGGGCAACCGCTGCGTGATGCACTACACCGGCTGGCTCTATGAGAATGGCACGAAGGGCAAGAAGTTCGATTCTTCCGTCGATCGCGGCGAGCCGTTCGAGTTCGGTCTCGGCCAGGGACAGGTCATCAAAGGGTGGGATGAAGGCGTCGCCGGCATGAAGGTCGGCGGCAAGCGCACGCTGATCATTCCGCCGAGCCTCGGCTATGGCGCGCGCGGCGCCGGCGGCGTGATCCCGCCCAACGCGACGTTGATGTTCGACGTCGAGCTGCTCGGGGTGAAATAGCTTCGCGTTTCGTGGCGGCGCGCAAGAAGCAACGCGCGCTGCCCCGAACCGTCTGTTAGCCGCGTACGTCCCGTGGAAAAAACGCAGCGCCAGCGGTCAACCACGATAGTGCAGACTGCGCGCACATACGAAGCGAGCCATACGGTCGACCGCATGGCTCGGCGAATGTTCGACAACGTTCGCTTACTTCAGCGGCGCCGCTTCGCAATCGCTGGCGCAGCCGACCGGGTAGCCCCAGGCCGGGAAATAGGCTGGCTGATTGTAATAAGGGCGCGGGCGGCGCATTTCCTGCACCGGACGCCACTCGCCCGAGTTGTAGTAGGGGTAATACCGCGGCGGCTCGAAGACGTAGGGATAGCGGTCGGGTGCGTCCGGATCCCGGTCGCGGTGAAACCAACCGGCTTCGGCGGAAACTGGCGCGATCAGACT
>DASRYA010000155.1:0-6200 GCA_035687305.1 Hyphomicrobium sp.
TGCGGCCCAGCACGTTGACCGTCACCTCGTCGCCGAGCTTCAGCCCCAGCTTGCCCGCCAGATCCGCTTCGAACGACACCAGCGGCTCGCCCGCATAGTCTTTCGGCCACCATTCACCCGCGACGACGCGCGAGCCGTGCGGAACCTCCTCCGCATAGGAAAGCCCGCGGTCGCCGTTCAGCACCCACTGTGCTTCCGGCGGCGCCTTCAGCTCCTCTACCGGGACGCCGTTGAGGCTGACGAGCCGCCCGCGCAGCATCGGCGCGGCATCGAGCGTCGCACCCGCGATGTTCCGCTTCAACAGGGCTTCGAGACCCGGGAAATCGTCCTTCGGCACGTCGAGCACGAAGTAATCCGGCGAGCTCGTCGGCAGACGATCCCTCAGCTCACCGACCAGCGAAGCATCGGCGAGCGCCACGGCGACGAGCAGCGACAGCCCCGTACCGAGCGAAAGCACGACGGAGCGCGTGAGCCCGCCCGGTGAGCCAAGATTCCCGAGCGCGAGCGCCAGCTCCGGCTGTCGCGGCCGCGGCAGACGCTTTGCCAGCCAGGTTACGGCCGTCCCCAGCCCGTGGAACACCGCAAACACCGCCGCGAGACCGATCGTGAAATAGAGCGCGATCTTCTGCGAATCCGAGGTGAGCAACGCGAACCCGACGAGCGCCGCGGCAACACCGAACGTCGCCGCGATCACCCACGCGCGCGGCATCGTGCGATCCGGTGCGACCTCGTCGCGGAACAGCACCGACGCGCTGACGCGCTCCACCCGGCCGAGCGGCCACAGCGTGAACAGCAGCGCCACGCCGAACCCATAGACGAGCGCCGTCGCGATGCTGAGCGCCGTTACCGTCATCTCCGCCGCGATGGGCAGCATGTCGCCGAACAGCGCATTCAGCACAAACGGCATCAGCGCACCCAGCGCCAGGCCGATGACGACGCCCATCGCCGCCACCGCCAGCACCTCGATGAGGAAAATTCCCAGCACCATGCGGCTCGTCGCGCCGATGCTCTTCATCGTCGCGATCACCTTGCGCCGTTTGTCGATGAACGTCGCCACAGCATTGGCGATGCCGACGCCGCCGACCAGAAGCGCCGTGAGCCCGATCAGCGTGAGGAACTGACGCAGCCGCTCCAGCGTGCGGCTCACCTGCGGAGAAGGATCGCGCCGGTCCGCGATGGTGAACCCCGCCCCCGGCAGTTCCGTCTCGATCCTCTGGCGCAATTCCAGCAGCGCATCGTTCGACGCCGGCCCATCGCCGAGCTTCACCGCATACCGCCAGCGCACCAGCGTTCCCGGCTTCAGCAGCGCCGTCTTTTCCAGCGTCGCTTCGGAGATCAGCACCCGTGGGCCGTAGGTGAGCCGGTCGGTGATGCCGTCCGGCTCCGACTTCAGCGCCCCGGCGATCTTCACCTTTGCCGCGCCGAGTTCGATCTCCTCGCCGGTCTTGAGCTTCAGCCGTTCCAGCAGCGCCTTGTCGACGACGGCGCCTTCCGCCAGCGCATCTTGTAGAGATTTGCCGCCTTCCAGCTCCACCGTCCCGACCAGCGGATAGGCGGTATCGGCGGCCTTCAGCTCGGCCAGCGCCTGATCGCCGCCATCCGGCCGCCGGGCCATGGTGCGCATGGTGGCGGTTTCGCTCACGCGCCCGAAGGCGTCGATCTTCGCGCGCTCTTCGGCCGTTGCCCGAACATGCGTGCGCGCCAGCGTGGCATCGCCGCCCAGAATGGCTTCGCCCTGCCGCTCGAAGCCGGCACGCAGCGCGTCCGAAACCGCCCCGACGCCCGTGATCACCATCACGCCGAGCGCGACGCAGGCGATGAACACGCGAAACCCTGCGAGCCCCGCCCGCAGATCGCGGACCGCGATCCGCAGAAGAATGGGCAGCCGGTGCGCGCCGCCCCCCGGCGCCTGTGCCATCGTGTCCGCCGCCGTCACGTGAGCGCCGCCTCCCGTTCACTCTCCACGCGTCCGTCGGCCATGTGGATCGTGCGATCGCACGCCCCCGCCAGATGCTCATCGTGCGTCACGAGAATGAGCGTCGAATCCCGCCGCTGCTGCAGTCCGAAAAGAAGATCGATCACCTGCCCGCCCGTGCGCCGGTCGAGGTTGCCCGTCGGCTCGTCGGCGAGAAGGAGCTTCGGCTGCCGTGAAAGCGCGCGCGCGATCGCAACCCGCTGCTGCTCGCCCCCCGAAAGCTGCGCCGGGAAATGATCCATCCGATGGCTCAGCCCCACCTCGTGCAGCAGCTCGCGCGCGACGTCCCGCGCATCGTCCCGCCCCGCAAACTCCAGCGGCAGCGCGGCATTCTCCAGCGCCGTCATCGTCGGCACGAGATGGAACGACTGGAATACGATGCCGATTTCCGCCCCGCGCATCAGCGCGAGCTCATCCTCGCTGAGCGCGGAAAGATCGTGCCCCGCGACCTCGACTTTGCCGGACGTTGCCCGCTCGAGCCCGGCCATCACCATCAACAGCGACGTCTTTCCCGACCCCGAAGGCCCGACGATCGCCAGCGACTGGCCCTCGCGCGCCTCGAGGTCCACATCCCGCAGGATCGCCACGGGACCGGCGCGGCTCGACAGCGTGAGGCGCACGTTCTGCAGTACGACGATCGGCTTGGTCACGATTTCATCCGCTCGAGAGCTATAAAGAGAGGCTTTAAGGAGGAAGACTTGTCTGAGGTTGAGGGCGCCTTTACGTCATAGGCAACGCGCCCTAAGCGCGATCTTGGCGTTGTCGAGGGAATAGCATGAAGCCGCTGACTGGAAGACGCGACGCGCCAACCCCGGGTCAGGTGGTGTCCGCGGCTGCGCTCGTCAACGTGTTGACGATCGCGATACTTCTCCTCTCTGCCACATTTTCAGCCGCGAGCGAGAAACCGATTCGCATCCTGGCCTTCGGCGACAGCCTCACCTCCGGCTATGGCGTCCGCCCGAAGGACGCCTTTCCGAACCAGCTTCAGAAAGCGCTCAAGGGGCGCGGCCACGCCATCGTCGTCACGAACGGCGGCGTTGCCGGCGACACGACCGCCGCGGGGCTTGCCCGCTTCGACTGGACCGTCGGCAACGATGTCGACGCCGTCATTCTGGAGCTCGGCGCCAACGACGCGCTGCGCGGCATCGATCCTAAGGTGACGCGCGATAACCTGCAGAAGATCCTTGCCAAACTGCAGGAGCGCAAGCTCCCTGTCCTGCTCGTGGGCATGCGCTCGCCGGCGAACTGGGGCGATACCTACGCGGACGACTTCGACGCCATCTTCCCGGCCCTCGCCAAGGAGCATGGGCTCGTTTTCTATCCCTTCTTCCTTGAAGGCGTGGTGCTCGATGCCAAGCTCAACCAGCAGGACGGCATGCACCCCAACGCCAAGGGCGTCGCCGAAATCGTCCGCCAGATCATGCCCTCCGTCGAGGAACTGATCGGCAAGGTCCAAGCCCAGCGCGCCGCCGCCAAGAGTTGAGAGGTCGAAAGCCATGCCCCGCCTGTTCACGGGCATCGAGATCCCCGCCGACGTGCGCGAGGAAATCGCGCGGGCGAAGGTGCCGCTGCCGGGCGGTGGCCGCTGGACCGAGCCCGGCGATCTCCACCTCACCCTGCGCTTCGTCGGCGATATCGAGCGCGCGCAAGCGGAGGAATTCGCCGATCGCCTCGAATCGATCGATCTCGACGCCTTCGAGCTGCGGCTTTCGGGCATCGGCGTGTTCGGCGGCAACGAGCCGCGCTCGGTCTGGGCAGGTGTGGAGGATTCAGCGCCCCTCGAAGCGCTCGCCCGCGCCAACGACCGCGCCGCGCGGAACGCCGGCTTGCCCCCCGACAGCCGCCAGTTCAAGCCGCACATCACCCTGGCGCGCCTCAAATATGCTGGACCCGACGAGGTCGCCCGCGTGCTTCAGCGCATCGGCGCCTTCCGCTCCAGGCCCTTCATCGTCTCGCGCTTCGTGCTGTTCTCCGCCAAGCCGAAAACCGGCGGCGGGCCCTATGCCATCGAGGAAGCGTTCAACCTGCGCGGCGGCGAATACGCCAACGAGCTCGACCTCGACTACGGCTGGTAAAGCCGATCGGCAACGGACATCCCTTGAACGACAAAGAGCCGCTTCGCAGCGGCCCTTTGCATATTCGGCAATCGCGTTTCGCGATCACGTATTCATCGACTGGAAGAACTCGCCGTTGGTCTTCGTCGAGCGCAGCTTGTCGATGAGGAACTCGATGCCGTCCATCGTCCCCATCGGGTTGAGGATGCGGCGCAGCACGTAGACCTTCTTGAGCTGATCCTTCGGAACCAGCAGGTCCTCCTTGCGGGTACCGGAGCGCGACACGTCGATCGCCGGGAACACGCGCTTGTCGGAAACCTTGCGGTCGAGAATGATTTCCGAGTTACCGGTGCCCTTGAACTCTTCGAAGATCACCTCGTCCATGCGCGAGCCGGTATCGATCAGCGCGGTGGCGATGATCGTCAGCGATCCGCCTTCCTCGATGTTGCGGGCCGCGCCGAAGAACCGCTTCGGACGCTGCAGCGCATTGGAATCGACGCCGCCCGTCAGCACCTTGCCCGAGGAGGGCACCACCGTGTTGTAGGCGCGGCCGAGACGGGTGATGGAATCCAGCAGGATCACCACGTCGCGCTTGTGCTCGACGAGGCGCTTCGCCTTCTCGATCACCATCTCGGAAACCTGCACGTGGCGGGACGGCGGCTCGTCGAAGGTCGACGAGATCACCTCGCCCTTCACCGAGCGCTGCATGTCCGTCACCTCTTCCGGGCGCTCGTCGATGAGCAGCACGATGAGGTAGCACTCCGGGTGGTTCTTGGTGATCGAGTGGGCAATGTTCTGCAACAGAACCGTCTTGCCGGTGCGCGGCGGAGCAACGATCAGCGCGCGCTGGCCCTTGCCGAGCGGGGCGACGATGTCGATCACCCGTGGCGACAGATCCTTCACCGTCGGATCTTCCGTCTCGAGCTTCAGCCACTGCGTCGGGTAGAGCGGCGTCAGGTTGTCGAAGTGAATCTTATGCTTTGTGGCCTCGGGCTCCTCGAAGTTGATCTTGTTGACCTTGAGCAGCGCGAAGTAGCGCTCGCCTTCCTTCGGCGAGCGGATCTGGCCCTCGACCGTATCGCCCGAGCGCAGCGCAAAGCGCCGGATCTGCGAAGGCGACACATAGATATCGTCAGGGCCGGGGAGATAGTTTGCATCCGGCGAGCGCAGGAAGCCGAAGCCGTCCTGCAGCACTTCTACGACGCCGGTGCCGGTGATTTCGATGTCCTTGGCGGCGAGCTGTTTCAGCGTCGCGAACATCAACTCCTGCTTGCGCATGGTCGACGCGTTCTCGACGCCGTTCTCCTCCGCAAAGCTCAAGAGCTCCGTCGGAGACTTGAGCTTCAGGTCTTCGAGCTTCATTTCCATCGATATGGCTCCGGGTGGCCACGGCGGTTGAGGGCGGGAATTGGGTATGCCGGGCCGGAAAAAGAATGGGGGAATTTTTAGTCGAACGTGGCCAGCGCCACGGGCGGTCGGCCTTGCCCTTTTGAGTGGGGCATCGGCGACCAACTCACAAGCCTGAGCGGCCCCGAGTCGATGCGGATTTCAGTGCACGTATAGCAGATGGAAAAGCAACAGAAAAGCGGCTGCGACAAGATTCTGGTCAGAATGGCTTGACCACGACGAGAAGCACGATCGCGACCAGAAGCACGGTCGGGACCTCGTTGGCCACCCGGTAGAACTTTGCCGACCGGGTATTCCGGTCTGCCGCAAATTCCCGCCGCCAGCGGCTCAGCGCGCCCTGGAACCCCGAAAGCAGGATCACCAGTAAAAGTTTTATGTGCAGCCAATGCTGAGGGAAGGCCCCCTCCCAGTAGGCGAGCCACAGCCCGGTGATCCACACCGCCAGCATCGCGGGCGTCATGATGGCCGTGAGCAGCCTGTATTCCATCACTTTGAAGGTTTCGGAAAGCTGCGAGCCGGCCGGCGCATCCGCGTGATAGACGAACAGCCGCGGCAGATAGAACAGCCCTGCGAACCAGGCGACCACCGCAATGATGTGGAAAGCCTTGAGCCAGAGCATCGTCAGGGCCCCTTGCGCACCATCTCGACCAGCCGGGCCACGTGCTCCGGAGGCGTCTGCGGCACGATCCCATGCCCCAGGTTGAAAATAAACGGCGCCCCGGCCATCACCTCGAGTGTCTCCGCAATCCTCTCATCGAGCGCTG
>DASRYA010000156.1:0-38132 GCA_035687305.1 Hyphomicrobium sp.
CGGTTCCCGTCGAGCTGCACAACCCGGTCGCGACGCCCCTCGATCAGCTGCAAAGCATCATCGGCGTGGCTCTCACGCCGATCGCAACGACCGGCCTCGTGCTGCTGTTCGTTCTCTTTCTGCTCTTGCAGCGGGAGGACGTGCGCGACCGCGCCATCCGCCTGCTCGGCTCGAACGACCTCGAAAAGTCGACCGCCGCCATGGACGACGCAGGCGACCGGCTCGGGCGCTACTTCCTCACCCTCACGGCGATCAACACCGGCTATGGCATATTCATCGCCGCCGGCCTTTGGATGATCGGCGTTCCGAGCCCGATACTGTGGGGCATCCTCGCGGCACTGATGCGCTTCGTGCCTTTCCTCGGCTCGTTCATCTCCGCCGTCTGCCCCCTCATCCTCGCGGCCGCGGTCGATCCCGGCTGGTCGATGTTCCTGTGGACGCTGGCGCTTTACCTCATCAGCGAGCCCCTGATGGGAAACGTGATCGAACCGGTGGTGCAGGGTCAGCGCACCGGGCTGTCACCGCTCGCGATCGTCTTATCGGCGGCATTCTGGACACTGCTGTGGGGACCCATCGGGCTGCTTCTCTCAATCCCGCTCACGGTCGTCCTGGTCGTTCTCGGATACCATGTCGAGCGGCTCGAATTTCTCAACGTGCTGCTGGGTGATACCCCGCCGCTTTCACCCGCCGAGCGCTTTTATCAGCGCATGCTCGCAGGAGATCCGGCGGAAGCTGTCGAGCAGGCGGAAAAGATCCTGAAAAAGAAGACCTCCCTCATCGACTACTACGATGACGTCGTCATCGAAGGGCTGCGGCTCGCGCAGAACGATGCAGACCGCGGCACCCTCGAGCCGGAGCGCCTGGCCGACATCCGCGACACGGCGGAGATCGTGATCGAAACGCTGAACGATTGGGATATCGCGCCGACCGCTGCGGAAGCGAAGACCAGCGGCGATGAGGATCGCACGGAAGCGGTGACCGAGGCGCCCGGGGACCAGCAGCGCGATTCCTCACACCGCCGCGACGACGGCAAGGAGGAGGAGGAGGAAAAAATACCATCCTTCGACATCTGCGAGATCGCTGGCGGACCGATCGACCCGACATGGCGGCATGACAACGCGATCCTTTGCGTTGCCGGCCGCACGGCCCTCGATGAAACGGCCGCGATCGCATTCGCGCAGCTGGTGCAAAAATGCGGAATCGGCGCCCGCGTGATCGGCGGTGAACGTTTGCGCCACGGAGCGCTTTCTCCCGAGGACGTAGAAGGCGTGCGGCTCATCTGTCTTTCCGCGCTCGACGTACGCGAGCGCAGCTCCCACGCGCGCTTTCTCGTGCGACGGCTGCGCCGCTCCGTTCCGGGCGCTCTGCTGCTCGGCTGCTTCTGGAAGCTCGACCCCGATACGCCGCGCGACAAGGCCATCCTCGACAGCATTTCCGTCGACGCGAAAGCGCACACACTGCACGGGGCGGTCAGCTTCGCGCTGCGTGCCGCAGCGACACCGCCGGACGAGGAGCGCACCGGAAGCGCGCGCGAGCACGTCGAGGTCCAGGGCTCGCCATCGCCTGGGCTCGCCGCAGCCGCTGCGTCTTAAAGTGCTTCCGGAAGAGTGGGAGCCGGTTTTCCGATAAGAAGCACGATTGATAGAGAGTGCTTCCGGAAGAGTGGGAACCGGTTTTCCGATAAGAAGCACGACCAAAAAAGTGCTTCCGGAAAAGTGGGCACCGGTTTTCCGATAAGAAGCACGACCAAACAATGATCTAGAGCCGTTCTGCGTTTCCACCTGAACCGGAACGGCTCCAGGTCAACCCTTGAAGATACCGGGCAGCATCGAGCGAGCGGCCGTACGCGCCGCATTTCCCGCCTGCCCCGCCAGACGCTTGGCGCTCCAGCGGGGCGCTGCATCCTCCATCAGCCGCAGCAGCTGAGCCTGCCGTGCATCGGGCACGCGCGCTGCAATGCGCATCGAGAGCTGCTCGATGTTCTCGGGTGCGCGGCCGGGTGCGAGGCTTACCGGCACGACATCGTTTTTCGGAACGCCGAGCCCCTCCGCAACAACGCGCACCATCTCGATGAGCGCTGGATCGCTCCGGTCCAGCTCACCGCCCTCCATGGGCAGACGCCGAACGATGCGGTCGAAGTGCGTCAGCGCGACGAGGATCGGCGGCTGGCGCCGGTTGGGGTGTCCGGCGAAATGCTTGCGAATGGCGGTGATCGAGGCGAGGTCGAGCCGTGCGTCCACGCGGTCGGCGGCAATGGCCCAAACGATGAGGTCGGTTTCGCTCGCCCGCTGCGTAAAAGCGCGCTGCTCTTTCGCCGAGGCGCCGATGCGCGGGCTATCGATGACCATTGCACCGCTGAGACCTTCCAGCTCCACCTCGAACGGCTGATAATCGCGCGTGCCGCCGGGTGCATCGACGACTGCCCGCACCTCTTTCGAAAGCGCATTGACGAGGCTCGATTTTCCGGCCCCGGCCTGCCCGGCGATGAGAATGCGCAGGGGCTCTGCGCGGCCGACGGCCTGCTGTCCGCGGTCCCGCCGGGTCGAGGCGCTGATGTGGCCGGCAAGCTCGCTTTCGGAGACGCGCAGCCGCCCGCCGTAAAGATCGATCGCGGCGCGGCCGACCTCGTGCACGTAGGCGCGGACGAGCTGGCGCGCGAGCTGGTCGCGCACATTGGCATAGAGGTGCTTGGTGATCTGCTCGCGCGCTTCCTGGGCCGCGGCAGTGACCGGGTTGGCGAGGCGGATCAGGCGCCAGATGTCGTAGGCCTTCTCCGCCATGCCGATCGCGGAGCGCCATCCGTAGATCTTCAGTACCTGCCCCACGGTGAGCTGATCGCCGAGGGGAATGTTCTCGACCACGAACGGGCGCAGATCGCCGCTCACCCGCTCGATGAGCGCCAGCGCCTCGGGGAGGGTGAACTTCCAGAGCGGGTTGCGATCCTCGGGATGGATCTGCCGTGCCACCGCTTCGATCGTGCGGACGCCGAGATTCAAGACCTTCTCGCGGTCCGTCAGCTCGGACGGCTTCACGTTGGCCGCGATGGCTTCCACCGCGGTCCAGGCCGCCTGCTCGCGCGCCGTCCAGGACGGATCGGGCGGGACAGGCTCCGGGGCTTCGTCCATCTCGGGGGCCGGCCGCCTGCCGAGGGTACGCCGCAGAACGAAGAACTCCAGCGCGTAGGCGCTGAGGCCCAGGACGAAGGCGGCGCCGATCCAATAGAGTGCCCAACCGCGCTCCCATAGCCACAGCCAGCCCAGGGGCAGCAGCGAAAGCATCGGAAGCAGCAGCGCCAGGAAAACCATGGCGCCGCGCAGATAGAGATTTGCTTTACCCTTCGCGGCCAAGTGAACCTGCCGAGCCTCATGCCATTGCCGCACAGACGTGCCGCGTACCGGTCGCGTTTGACAAACACGCAAGGCCGGTGCCGTGTGCCATAAGGTAGGCAAAAATTACCGCGGCCGAAATGGCCACATGTCGCGCCATCACCACGCCCGCCCTTTTGACCGCGGGCAATGACGGTTCATGCCGACATGTACGGAAATAGGTTGCAGCTCCGACGATAGGGCGCCAGAAGCGAATTTCCGTAACCCGTTCGCCGCGGCCCGCGCCTCAACGGCCCCTGATGCCCCCGCGGCTTTACGCCCTTGCCCGATATTTCGGCGACCGGAGTCATGACGCGCTAAGACCACTTTCCTATATTCCGGTTGGACTTGGCCATCGCCGCGAACCGGGCATGGCACGAGAGTGAGAATGATGAAACGACTGACCGCCCGTCCCGTCCATCTCAAAGACTATCGCCCGCCCGCCTACACGATCGATCGCGTCAGCCTCGACATCTCACTCGAGCCCACGCGCACGCGGGTGCACTCCAAGCTTTCGGTGCGCGCCAATCCGCAGGTCACGGGCAAGCGCGATCCGCTGCGTCTCGACGGTGAGCACCTCGAGCTGGGCGAAATCAAGTTGAACGGCAAGGCGCTCGGCAAGAAAGACTACAAGCTTACCGATACCTCGCTGACGCTCGCTAAGACGCCAACGAAGCCCTTCACGCTCGAAATTACGACTTACGTCAATCCGGAAGCCAACAAGGCACTGCAGGGTATCTACCGCTCGAACAACGTCTACTGCAGTCAGTGCGAAGCCCAGGGCTTCCGCCGCATCACCTACTTCCTCGACCGTCCGGATGTGCTCGCGACCTATACGGTGCGCCTCGAAGCCGATCCGGCGGCCGCGCCGATCCTGCTCTCCAACGGCAACCTGCAGGAGCGGGGCATGATGGACGGCGGCCGTCGGCACTATGCGGTCTGGCACGATCCGCACCCCAAACCATCCTACCTGTTCGCCATGGTCGGCGGTGATCTTGCGCCGATCAGCTCCTCGTTCCGCACCATGTCGGGGCGCAACGTCGACCTTGCGATCTACGTGGAGCACGGCAAGGAAGCGCGCGCTGCGTGGGCGATGGATTCTCTGAAGCGCGCAATGCGGTGGGACGAGGAACGCTTCGGCCGCGAATACGATCTCGACGTGTTCAACATCGTCGCCGTCTCCGACTTCAACATGGGCGCGATGGAGAACAAAGGGCTCAACATCTTCAATGATCGCCTGATCCTCGCTTCACCGGAAACGGCGACGGACACGGTCTTCGAGCACATCGAGAGCGTCGTTGCGCACGAGTACTTCCACAACTGGACAGGCAATCGCATCACGTGCCGCGACTGGTTCCAGCTCTGCCTCAAGGAAGGCCTGACGGTCTATCGCGATCAGGAATTCTCCGCCGACGAGCGTTCGGCTACGGTGCAGCGCATTATCGACGTGCGCCAGCTCAAGACGCACCAATTCGCCGAAGATGCGGGCCCTCTCGCGCATCCGGTGCGCCCCGAGAGCTATATCGAGATCAATAACTTCTACACGGCGACCGTTTATGAAAAGGGCGCCGAGCTCGTGCGGATGATCGCCACCATCCTGGGGCGCGAGGCCTTCCGCAAAGGCATGGACCTTTATTTCGATCGCCACGACGGCGAGGCGGCAACCGTCGATCAGTTCATCGCCTGCTTCGCGGAAGCCAGCGGCATCGACCTCGGTCAATTCAAGCTCTGGTACTCCCAGGCGGGCACACCGGAACTCATCGCGCGCTTCAGCTACGACCGGGACCGCAAAACGGCGGATCTCGAGATCGAGCAGATCGTGCCGCCCACACCCGGACAGCCGAGCAAGAAGCCGATGCACATCCCGGTGCGCCTCGGCCTGCTGGGCGCCAACGGGCATGACATCGACCTGAAGCTGGATGGCGGTGCGGCTCTGCCGGACGGCGTCGTTTCGCTTACCAAGCGCCGGCAGCGTTTCCGCTTCGTGGATGTTCCTTCGCGTCCCGTGCCGTCTCTGCTGCGCGGCTTCTCCGCGCCCGTCAACATCACGCTCGATCTGCCCGACGAGGACGTCGAGTTGCTCATGGCCGCGGACAGCGACCTTTTCAATCGTTGGCAGGCGGCGAATACCTATGCGGCACGCACGCTCGTCGAAAGCGTTGCCAATCTCGCCGCCGGCAAACGGGCGTCGGGACGCGGGCTGCGCTATGCGCGGGCGCTCGGCGCCACGCTCGTCAGCGACGACCTGGAGCCGGCATACCGCGCGGAGCTGTTGAAGCTGCCGACGCAATCGGACGTTGCGCGCATCATCGGCAAGGACGTAGATCCGGCGCTTATCCACCGCGCCCATCGCCAGCTCTCGAAGCTGATCGCGCGGACGAATGGTCCGCTGCTCGAGAACCTGTATCGCCGCATGGCTGATAAGGGCCCCTTCTCGCCGGATGCGGCAAGCGCGGGCAAGCGCGCGCTGCGAAATGCAGCACTGACGCTGCTGGCCGCACGTGGCACACCGGCCGACGTGAAGCGGCTTGCCCAGCACTATGCCAAGGCAGGCAACATGACCGACCGCGCGCACGCGCTCTATCTGCTTGCCTCCCGGGGCGGCCCGGAGGCCAAGAGCGCGCTGGCGGATTTCTATTCGACGTGGGCCACCGATCACGTCGTTATCGACACATGGTTCGCGGCCCAGGCCCAGTCCCCTCTCGCGAGCACCCTAACGCGCGTACGCGCGCTCACCGATCATGCGCTGTTCTCGCTCACGGCACCGAACAAAGTACGCGCACTCATCGGCACCTTCGCCTCGGCCAATCCGGTGCAGTTCAACCGGCCCGATGGTGAGGGCTATGCCTTCCTCGCCGAGCAGGTCCTGGCGCTCGACCGCATCAATCCGCAGATCGCGGCCCGCATGCTGGGCGCCATGCGCTCCTGGCGTGCGCTTGAAAGCGGCCGGCGGGCCAAGGCGCGCCGGGCGCTGCAACGCATCGTGAAAGCCAAAACTCTATCGGCTGACGTGCAGGAAATCGCCTCTCGCATCCTCGATGCATAGGCCAGGAAAATTTATAACTCCGAATGGCTTATTCGGCCTCGACAGCCGATTCGCGATGGTGTGAAGTTATCTCGGTGATTCGGGGTAGCGGATTCGCTCGGGTCCGCAAGAAATCAGACCAAAATTCGGGGGATAAGAATGGCGTGGACTACGTCCGCGAGCGTGCGCGTGCGCCCGTCTTGCGCGCTCGCTGCTGCCGCAAGCGTGAAACAGGCCAAACAGCTCGCGCTCGGCATGCACGCGGCCATCCAACGTGGCCAGCCTGCCATCTTTCTCGCGCTTGCCGTCCTCAGCTACGGCGTGCTGACGCCGTTCCTCCCCACGAGCTTCACGGCGGCCGTTCTGCTTCTCGCTGGTATGGTGGGCGCCATTTATGCGTCCAGCGCCAATCTCGCAGGGGCCATCCTTCTTTCACGCCATGACGCCACGTGCCACCACCGCTCCGAGGAGCCGACCGTACAGCCCCGTACAGCCCCGACCGACGCCTCCCCCCCGAGGCTCCCTTCCGATGCCGGCCGCCCCCGCCCGACGCGTCCCCCCGCAGGGCAGATTGCCAATCACGACTGGGCCGAGCTGATGGCGCGCATCAATCACGAGTTGCGCACGCCCCTCAACGCGGTGATCGGATTCTCCGACGTAATGGCGCTGGAGATGTACGGCCCGCTCGGAAACGATCGCTACCAGGATTACGTGCGCCATATCAGCGAAAGCGCCGGCGAATTGCTGAAGTCCGCCGAGGATACGCTGGCGCTCACCGCCCTGCTGACGAAGCCCCGCCAGAAGCAAGCGCCGGAGTCCTGCCCGCTGGAGCAGGCCATCGTGGACGCCTGGGGGTTCGTCGAGCGCAAAGCAGGCATGCGTAGCATCAGCCTCGAGCTGGCAGTTCCTGCCGACATAGAAGTGCTCAGCGATGCGCGCGTGTTGCGCCAAGTGCTGGTCAACCTATTGTCGGAGGGCATCGCCCGCACGCCGTCAGGGGGGTCGGTCTCGCTGCTTGCGGTAACCGACGGCGAGCTCATCGAAATCGTGCTGTCCGTGCCCGAGGACTTGACGCGAACCACGCGCCGCGCGGGCTCCCTCGCCGTATGTCTGGCCCGAACGCTGCTGGAAATGCAGGGCAGCTCGCTGCTCGAGATCGAAACGGCCGACGGCGGATGGACGGCCGTGACCGTGCTCGACCGCGCCGTACAGCCAGACTTCTTCGGCAAAGGCATCGTGCCCGTGGTGTACCGCCGCGGGGCAAACCTCAATTCGTGATCGGCGCCGTACCGCGACCAACTTCAGATCGCGCGCACCGCTACAAAAGCATTCGAGCCGCCTGCCACAGAGGCGGGACGGCTCGATTATCGTCGCGATGAGATAGGCTGGCCGCCGGCCGCAGCACGCTGCTTACCGGATGGGACGGCGCTTTTCCAGCCAGTCGTGCAGCTGCCGCCGTTCATCCGGGGTGAGCTGGCTTACGGCCGAGCCAAACATCATCACTCTATCGCGCGTGAGGTTATTTTCCGCCTGCACGATGCCATCGAGGGCCGCGTCGAGCTTCTGCTGGTCGAACGGCTCGGCAGTCAGCGCCGCGCGCACCTTGGCACGCGCATCGCGTATACCCCGACGCAGCGTCTCAATGTTCGGCTGGGCGTCGGCGAAACGCTGGCGGATCATGTCGGAGCGCTCGCGAGGCAAGGTATGCGCAAAGCCGAGCAGCCCCGAGCCTTTCGATGCTATCCCGTGCGGCGGCCCCCTGTGCGAGAAGCACACGGTGCCGGCGACGGCGCCGATGATCAGCACGTTGAGGGCAAGGGACGCCACCAGAGCCCAGCGCAAGCTGCGCGGGGAAAAGCGCGATGGCGCAGGAGCATCGCTCATAGCAGGTCCTCGTACTGGCTATCGATCTCATCGCCCAGCGCAAGCTGCGCGCTATCGACCGTGCCGGCACTATCGGCCGCCGCGCTCTGCAGCCCGGCAACCTGCGCCATCTGGCTCATCGTTGCATCGAAGGTGCCGGCGGAACCGAGCATCACGCCCAAGACCAACGAGGCGGCCAGGACAGCTGCAGCGGGCCATTCGACAGCGCGCGGAGCCATGGCGGGCAGCGCACGTCGCCGCGCCCAGATGCTCGTAACCGATGCCGACGGCCGCGCTGCAACGGAGACCTCTACCGGCAGCTCACGCAACGCCGTCGCCATGATGCGATCTTTCAAGGCGTCGACAGCAGCGTCGCTGGGACGCGAGGCGCTGTCGAGGAGCATGTCGAGTGCCTCCGCCTCCGCCAGCATGCGCGAAGCCGCTTTGTCCTCGCTGATCACGCTGGCGAACCGCAGCCGCTCGCGGGCGGGCCAGCGCGTGCGATCGGCGCCGTAGATCTCGAGCAGACGCTCCAGCGCCTCTCTATCCGCCACCTGTCTGTTGTTCTTCGTCATCGCGTTCGTTCTCGTCTCTCAGCGGTAGCCAAATTCTCCAGGCCGTCACGCAATCGTCCGTTCACTCCGGTGGAGTATCGGACAACAACTCTTGCAATTCCTCCCGCAGCGCCGCCTTGAGGCTGCGGCGGGCGCGGGCAAGCAGCGATTCAACGGCTTCATCCGAAATGCCCATGATCTGCCCGACCTCGACCTGGCTCAGTCCCTCGTAGTGGAACAGCGTCAGCGCGGTCCGCTGGCGATCGGGCAGCGCCTTCAGGGCGACATCGACACGTCGGCTGGCGTCCTGCGCCTCGAGGCTCGTATGCTGGGTGGCGGCCTCGGCGCGCTCGGGCAGCTCCTCGACGACCGTCAGCCGCTTGCCGGAGCGCATACGGTCGACGCACAGGTTCGATACCACCCGCCGCAGCCAGGGCCGCAGCCCCATGGCGCCGACATCGAGGCCGTCCGCCGAACGCCACAGCCGCAGCAAAGTCTCCTGGGCCACATCCTCGGCCTCCGCATCATCGCGCAGCATCCGCCTGGCCACTGCCAGCACGCTCGACAAATGCCGGTCGACAAGCGTCCGGAAAGCGTCGGCATCGCCCTTCGCGGCAGCAGCCACCAGCGCGGCGTCTTCGCTCGCCCCAGCCCCCATTGGGCGATCTCCCTGCCCCCCAGGCCTCTGCTTTTCCGCCACCGCCAGCCTCGACATGGCCACCAACGTTCCGCTCCACTTTAGCGCCAGTTTGGCACTTTCTGCGACCCCGACGGGAACCCCGGGAGCCTATTCCGGCCTATTCGATGGGGTAAACGGCAATTCGGAGCAGAATCCGTCGCCGTTTTTGGACTGACCGATGAAGCCGCGCCGGTGGTGCCGGGAATGGCGGCTTTTCAGCGGTTAGCGGACGAGGATCTCGAACAATTCGGCAACCTGTTGCTGCTGGCTGCGCAGACGCTCCTCCAGCTCTGCGAAGTCGCGTGCCTCTCCCACAACAGCCAACAGGCGCTTAAGGCCCGGCGGAGCCGTCCCTGGGTCGAATCTGCCCTCGAGGCAGAGCCGCAGGATCTGCGTCAGGTCGTGGAGCAGGCGCGTCGCCGAGATCAGCACCTCGGCGTGCTCGGCGCCGAGCACACCGGCGTCACGCAGCTTGCGGTAGGCTTCAATGGTGTTCGGATCGAGCGCACCGGGGTGCGCTGCCGCGTGGACGAGTTGCAAATACTGGGCGATGAACTCCACATCGACCAGCCCGCCGCGCGCATGCTTCAGGTTCCAGATGTCCGCGGAGCCCTTCTCCTTGAAGATGCGCTCGCGCATGTCCCGTACGTCGGCGGCGATCTTGGCGGCATCACGCGGCCAAACGAGGGAATCGCGCACCGCGTCCTCTACCGCGGAACGCAGCTCCGGCGGTCCAGCCACGGCACGGGCGCGGGTCAGCGCCATATGCTCCCACGTCCAGGCCTCGCCGCGCTGATAGGCGACGAACGAACGCAACTGTGTGGCGACAGGCCCCTGCTGGCCCGACGGACGCAGCCGCATATCGACCTCGTAGAGGGTTCCCTCGGCCGTGGCGGCTGAAAGAGCATTGATGAGCCGCTGCGTCAGGCGCGCATAATATTGCGTGGGCGCGAGAGGCCGCGCGCCGTCAGACTGGGTCGCGGCCTCGTCGAAATCGTAGATGAGGATCAGATCCAGATCGGACGCGGCGGTCATTTCGCGCCCGCCGAGCTTGCCCATAGCCAGCACGGCAGCTGCGCCGCCTGGAACCTTGCCATGCGTGCGCTCGAGATCGCGCTCCACCGCACGCAGCAAGCCATCGATCAACCGCTCGGCGAGCAGCGCGTAGGCGCCGCCGGCCTGGTTCGCCTTGATCGCGCCGGAGAGAACGCGCACTCCGATGAGGAACTGCTGCTCGCTGCCAATGACGCGGACGCGATCCAGCACGTACTGCATATCGTGCTCACCGGAACCGATCTCGGCGCTGATCAGCCGATCGAGCTCATCGGCGGCCGGCAGAGCGCCCAGCGTCCGCGGATCGAGGACCGCGTCGAGCAGCCGCCGCCGGCGCGACAGGATGCGCGCAAGGCGGGGGGCGGTGCCCATGATGTCGGCGAGGAGACGCAGCAGCGCAGGGTTGGCGCGTAACAGGGAAAAAAGCTGCACACCGGCGGGAAGCTCGGCGAGGAAGCGGTCGAAGCTCGTCAACGCGCGATCGGGATCGACAGTATCGGATAACGCCTTCACGAGCAGCGGCTGCACCTCGGTGAGCCGTTCCCGTGCGCGCGCACTACGCACGGCGGGATAGCGTCCATGGTGCCATCCGCGGATGATCGCGAGCACATCCGAAGGATGCGTAAAGCCCATCTCCTTCAGCGCTGCAACCGTGCCCGGGTCGTCTTTCTCGCCCGCGAACACCATGTTGACGTCGCCCTCGGTAAGGCCAGGTGCATCTTCGAACAGTGCGGCATAGTGCTTCTGCACTGTTAGCAGGTGCGCCGTGAGCGCCTGCGAAAATTCCTCGGTGCCGGCATAGCCACAAAAGCGCGCGAAGCTTTCAAGGCGCGCGGGATCTTCGGGCACCTCGTGGGTCTGCTCGTCGGCCACCATCTGCAGCCGGTGCTCGATGCGGCGGAGATAGATGTAGGCTTCGCTCAGCTCCGCAGCCACTTCCGGCTTGATCCAGCCGCGCTCCACGAGCCTCGCCATAGCCTCGAGCGTCTGCCGCGCGCGCAGGTCCGGCTGCCGCCCGCCCGCGATGAGCTGCTGGGTCTGGACGAAGAATTCAAGTTCACGGATGCCGCCACGGCCGAGCTTTATGTTGTGCCCGGCCACGGCGATCTGTCCGAAGCCGCGGTGTGCGAAGATCTGGCGCTTCATCGCGTGCACGTCGGCGATCGCGGCATAGTCGAGGTATTTGCGCCAGACGAAGGGCGCGAGCTCCTGGATGAGGGCCTTGCCCGCCACGATGTCGCCGGCGCACGCGCGCGCTTTGATCAGCGCGGCCCGTTCCCAGTTCTGACCAAAGCTTTCGTAGTAGATCAGTGCCGCGTCGGTCGAAAGCGCGAGCTGCGTTGCGCCCGCATCGGGCCGCAGGCGCAGATCGGTGCGGAACACGTAGCCATCGGCCGTACGCTCCGACATGAGCTGCACCAGGTCGCGCGTCAGCCGCACGAAGAAGCTCGACGGTTCGATGCCCGGTGCCGTGTGCGCCCGCTCGCGCTCATAGAAGACGATGAGATCGATATCGCTCGAATAGTTGAGCTCGGCCGATCCGTACTTACCCATCGCCAGCACGATGTAGCCGTCCGGCGCGATGCGGCCGCCGTCCCCCGCAAGCCACTGGCCGCGCGCGACAGCTTCACGGAAAAGGAAGGCGACGGCTCCCTCGAGTGCCGCATCCGCGCAGCGCGTAAGGGCAGAGGTGACCTCCGCTACATCCCAAACGCCGCCAAGGTCGGCGAGTGCCGTCAGTAGTGCCACCTCACTCTTGAATACCCGCAACGCGCGCAGCACGTCCGCTCGCTCCGTCGCGCGGGCCAGCGCGCGTTCCAGCTCCTCGCGCAGGTGCTCGAAGCGAGCTTCGGGGGCATCGAGAAGGATACGGGAAAGGCGCTCAGGGTCGCGCTCGATCAGTCCGGACAGATAAGGGGAGCCACTGAGCGTACCCGCGAGCAGCGCCTGGGCCCGTGGATCGGCGAGCGCCTTTTGCAGCGGTACCAGGGCTGGATCTGTCACCGCGCGCTCGGTGAGAACGCGCATGGTCTCGATGCTGCGGGTATCGTCGCCCGCAAGCGGTGCTTCGCTGAGGCGCGCCAGCAGCGACCCCGATGGTGTCTTCTCGTCCGCCATGCGGCCTCGCCGAACCCGGTCTTCGGCCTTTCTCTTAGCGGTCCTCAGGCCGCTTCGGAAGCGTTAGCACGACGCGCAGGCCGGGCCTGTTGTCCTCCAGTCGCACCGATCCGCCATGCAGGCGCGCCACCGCCTGTACGAGGCTCAACCCCAGCCCGGTTCCGGGCTCGGTCCGGCTCTTCTCCAGGCGCACGAAGCGCTTCAAGACGCGCTCGCGGTCTTCCGGTGCGATGCCAGGGCCATTGTCGCCAACCGCGATGACGACACTGCCGGCGCCGTCGCTGAGGTCTATGGTGATGGCGGATCCGCTGTCGGTGGCGGGCCGCGACCGGCCCGAATACTTGATGGCGTTCTCGATGAGGTTCGCCACCGCCTGCACGACGAGCTGCCGGTTGCCGGTGACGACGGCGCCAGCGTCCACGTTGTAGCTGAGGCTCATGCCGCGTTCTTCGGCAACGGGCTCATAGAGCTCCGCCACGTCCTCGACCACGCGGGCAACGTCGAAGCGCTCTGCGCTCTCGTCCAGCGCCCCCGCCTCCAGTCGCGCCACCAGGAGCAGGCTGTTGAAGGTCTTGATCAGCTCGTCCGCCTTCTCGATCGTGTGCTCGAGACCCTCCCGATAGGCCCTCTCGCCCGTCTCGCGCAGCGCGGCCTCGGCCGAGTTGCGCAGGCGCGTTAGCGGCGTCTTGAGATCGTGGGCGATATTGTCGGAGACCTCGCGCAGGCCACCCATCAGCGCTTCGATGCGCTCCAGCATGGCATTGAGATTGATCGCGAGCGTGTCGTATTCATCGCCAATGCCGCTCACTGCGATGCGCCGCGACATGTCGCCGGCCATGATCGAACGGGCGGCGGCGTTGATCGTCTCGACGCGCTTCAGCGCAATTCGGCTGACTGCGAAACCCGCGAGCAACCCGCCGAGCGTGAGGAAGCCGAGCGCGAGAAAATAGATGGTGCCCATCTCGCCGGTAAAACGGCGCTGCTCGTCGACATCGCGGCCGACGATCAGTTGCTCGCCGGTGCCGATATCGACCGGGATCGCCACGGCGAGCCGCTCCTCGTCGTCTCGCGCGCCCGGCGCATAGCGAAAAACGCCGCCTGACGGCGTGCTCGCTATCTCCGGCGGCAGGCGGCTGAGGTTTCCGGCAAGCTTGTTGCCTTGCGCATCGGCGAGGAAATAGAGACCCGGCCCTTCCGCCCGGCTCCGCGCCTCGACGGCACGCACGACGGCGTCACGTCCGCCCGATTGCGCCTCCGCCTTCAGCAGCGATGCCTCGGCGCTGAGGGTAGACAGCACCTGGTTCGTCAAGACGCGATTGGTCTGCCAGAGCAGTAGCCCGACGACCAGTCCGGCAAAGATCAGGTAGACCGCAACCGTAATGGCTGCGACGCGGAAGGCGGTCGTCGAGAATGCATGCGCTAAGCGTTCAGGCAGGGCCATCGCGGATTGTGTATCCTGCCCCGCGCACCGTATGCAGAAGAGGCTTGTCGAAGTTTTTGTCGATCTTGGCCCGCAGCCGCGAGACGTGCACGTCGATGACGTTCGTCTGCGGATCGAAGTGGTAATCCCACACATGCTCCAGCAGCATCGTGCGCGTCACCACCTGTCCGGCATGCTTCATCAGATATTCGAGTAACCGGTATTCGCGCGGCTGCAGCTGGATCGCCTCGCCGTCCCGCGTCACGCGGTGGGATAGCCGGTCGAGCACCAGACCGTCGACGACGTAGCGCGTCTCCTGCTCCTCGGGAACGGCCCGGCGGGCCAGAGCCTCGACGCGGGCGAGAAGCTCGGAATAGGCATACGGCTTGGTGAGATAATCATCGCCGCCCGCCCTCAGGCCTTTGACACGGTCGTCGACCTCTCCCAGCGCGGAAAGAATGAGCACGGGCGTGCGCACGCCCTTTTTGCGCAACTCCCGGATCATCGAGAGTCCGTCGAGCCGCGGGAGCATGCGGTCGACGATCAGGACGTCATAAACACCCTGCTCCGCCAGGGATTGGCCCGTCTCGCCATCCTCGGCGAGATCGGCGCCGTGGCCGCTTTCCTTCAGCGCCTTTTGCAGGAACTGGGCGGTTTCGCGATCGTCCTCGACCACCAGTACGTGCATCTTGTCACCGCATCGTCGTTGCCGAGGCGCATCGCCCCGATTCGTATCTTGCCTTGAGTGCTTCCCAACGTCGAGGCGGCCCACACTCTCGCGCGGAGGGTGCGGGCCGCCTCTAGCTTTCTCACTCGATCCTTACTCAGCTCTTGCTGAGCGGGATGGCGACGAGGACAGTCTGGTCGCCGCCCTTCTTGATGTGGAACATCACTGCGGGCAGACCGTCGTCCTGGGCCTTCTTGACCGCCTTGGCCACATCCTGCGGCGTGCTGACGGTCTCGTTTCCAGCCTTGAGAACAACGTCGCCTTCCTTGATGCCCTTCAGTGCGGCGTCAGAGTTCGGATCGACGTTCGAGATCACGACACCGTCCTTGCCGGGGCCGGCCTTCACGCTGAGACCGAGCTGCTTCAGGTCGATGTTGCCACCCAGATCCTTCGGCTCCTCGGTGTCGTTGTTTTCCTCGGCCGGCTCGGCCGAGTTCGGATAGGTGCCGAGCTTCACTTGCAGCATCTTCTCGGCCTTGTCGCGCCACACCTTCACGTCGACCGTCGACTTTGCGGGCAGATCGGCGATGGTGCGGGCGAGATCACGGCTATCCTCGATCGCTTTCTTGTCGACCTGCAGGATCGCGTCCTCGACCTTGAGACCGGCGGCGGCGGCGGGGCCATCAGCCATGACTTCGCTGATGATGGCGCCCTTCGCTTCCTTCAGGCCCAGGCTGCCGGCGAGATCCTTGTCGATATTCTGGATCTTTACGCCCAGCCAGCCGCGGCTGACGGTGCCGCCCTTCTGGAGCTGGTCGACAACACGCTTCACCGTATCGGCGGGGACTGCGAACGCGATACCGACGTTACCGCCCGTGGGGCTGTAGATCGCGGTGTTGACGCCTACGACGTCGCCCTCGAGGTTGAAGGTCGGACCGCCCGAGTTGCCGTGGTTCACCGCGGCGTCGATCTGCATGTAATCGTACGGGCCGCCGATGTTACGGGCGAGCGCCGAAACGATACCGGCCGTCACCGTGCCGCCGAGGCCGAACGGGTTGCCGACCGCCAGCACCCACTCGCCAACGCGCGGGGTCTTCTCCGCGAGCTTCACGACGGTCAGCGGCTTCTTGGGCTCGATCTTCAGAAGAGCCAAGTCCGTGCGAGCATCGGTGCCGACGATCTTGGCATCGATCTCTTCCTGGTCGTCGAAGCTCACCTTCACCTTGGTGGCGCCATCGACGACGTGGTTGTTGGTTACGATGTAGCCATCCGGCGAAACGACGAAGCCCGAGCCGGCAGCCTGGCGCGGACGCTGTTGCATCGGGCCGCCCTGGCCGCCCGGCATGTTCTTGAAGAATTCGTTCAGCGGGTGATCCTCGGGAAGGCCAGGGATACCTTCGAACGGACGGCCGCCGGGGCCGCGACGGTCAGCGACCTTCACTTCGTTGGTGGTCGAAATCGAAACCACGGCCGGCTTCACGCGCTCGACGATGTCGGCAAACGACATGGTTTCAGCGGGGGTGCCCGGCTTCAGCTGGGCAATCGCCGGGGCCGAATACTGGGCAACTCCGAAGCCAACCAATCCGGCGCCGACGACCGCCACGGCGGCCAGTCGCCGCAAATCGCGGCCGGTCGATGTTGTTGGCCCGCTCTTTGCTACGACCTCGGGCGAGCTGGGTTGGATAGGCATGCGCAGGAACCTCCATTCTGCAAAGCGAGAGTACTTCCTCTGCAGAAAGGCCTAGCGAAGCGGGGATTACGGCAGCCTTTCGATTGCCTTAACAGTTGGTAATAAACGGGGCGTTCACCAACGCCCGAAACGAGGCACTGCGTATGAAGCGCCTTGCGCGTCCCGTGTTTTTTCCGCACCCGCGCGCCCTTGCCGGGTTCGCACTATCCATCGCGTTCGCGGGGGTGCTGTCCCTCGCCGGATCGGAGGCGACAGCTTCGATCTTCGGAGCCGATGAGCGTGTGCCGCTTCCCCAAAGCCTGCAAAAGGCGGGCGCGCGGCTCGGCCTCTTCTTCGATTCGGGCTCGCACTCGGTGTGCACCGCTTTCTGCGTGGCGCCCGACGTCATCCTCACCGCCGCCCACTGCCTCTATCGCACCAGCGGACAACAACCGCTGCGCCTCAACGATCTTTCGTTCAAGTTGCATGGCGCATCGCAGACGGTGAAAATTGCCGGTGCCGATGCGGGGGCACCGGAAGCGAACGTCTCGCCCGGATCGACGCAGCTCAATGTGCATCCGCCCATCGATGCAACGCGCGACTGGGCGATCGTGCGGCTGGCACAGCGCGCGTGCACTGCCGGCGTCTTCAAGGTGAAGAGCAAGCCCGTCGATGAGGTGATGCGGCTAGCCTCGTCGGGCCGCGTCTATAACCTCGCCTACCACCGCGACCTGCCGAAATGGCAGCCGATGCTCAACGCCGGATGCAATGTGAAGCGCTCCTTCGACGATGCGGACTGGCCGACCATCAAACGGGATTTCTCGAACCCCGAGCAGCTTCTTCTTCATACGTGCGATACGGGCGCGGCCTCTTCCGGCTCGCCGCTGCTGATCGACGGCGCGGACGGCCCGGAGGTGATCGGCATCAACGTCGGCACCTACGTGCAGTCGAAGGTGATCATGCTCAACGGCGAGGTGCTGCATCGTTTCAAATCGGACGACGTCGCGAACACGGGCGTGAATGCCGCCGCCTTCTCCCCGGCGCTCGAGGCTTTCCTCTCTGCCGACACGCTGCGTGCACGGCGCGATGTCCGGCGCCTTCAGGATGCGCTTGCCGCCCGCGGGCTCTACGCCGGCCCCCGCGATGGCGTTTATGGGCCAGCGCTTCGCACCGCGATCATGACGTTCGAGCGGGCTTCGCTGCTGCGCGTTACGGGTCTTGCCACCCACGCTTTGCTGCAGGCATTGACGGTCGAAAACGAGCTCGTCACGGGGAAAATCCCGAGCGCTACGACAAGCGCCGCTACGGGACCACGCTGAGGCGGAGAGACATCCGACGCCCGATTGATTGGCGCGCCGGCAGCGTCTTCAATCCCGGATGGGAGGCTCGCCTTCGTTCTCGGCAAGAATCTCGCGGAGCCGATCTTCTTCATCTGAGGTGAGCGGCTCGGCAACCTGGCTCGGAGCGGCGGCGACGGCCTGCCTGCGGCGCCAAGCGCGCGCCGTTGCCCAGACCGCAATAATGAGCGCCAGAACGGGCGCGATCCACAGCAACAGCGTGTGCCAGCTCAGTGGCGGCCGCAACAGCACGAACTCGCCGTAGCGGTCTTCCACGAAGCGCAATACTTGACCGTCGCTATCGCCCGCTTTCAGACGTTCGCGCACGAGGAGGCGCAGATCGCGCGCAAGCGGGGCGTTGCTGTCGTCGATGGATTGGTTCTGACAGACGAGACAGCGCAGCTCCGAGGAGATGGCTCGCGCACGGGCCTCGAGCGCCGGATCGGGCAGGATCTCGTCGGGCTCGACGGCGAAAGCCGCACCCGCGGTGAGCATCGCGGCCAGGCAAGCGAGCAGCGCGCCCGCCGCACGCGCGGGATGCGCCCTCGAAAACATTCTGCGCGTTGTCAGCTTGCGCATCGTCATCATCGGCCTCACTCGGTCGGAGCGGCCACGACCCGCCGCGCGCGCCCGGGCGCGCCGACGCGCAGCCGGCGATCGGAGAGGGAGATCGCGCCGGCGATGAACATCACCACGGCGCCAAGCCAAATGAAGCGTACGAACGGATTGAAATAGACCCGCACCGCATAGCCGCCCGCGGTCTGTGCATCGCCGAGCACCACGTAGAGGTCGCCACGCCAGCCCGGATGGATGCCGGCTTCCGTCGTCGGCTCCGGCGGCATGTCGTAGATGCGCCGCGACGGCTCGAGGTGGCTCACCTGCGTGCCACCGCGGGTGGCGTCGAACACGGCGACTTCCTCGCGGTAGTTCGGGCCGGTACGCGGCGCAACGCCCCGGAAGGTGATGTCGTAGCCGGCAATGGAGACGACCTCGCCCGGCTTCATGACGAGAATCTTTTCTTCACGGTAGGCGCTCGTCGACACGACGCCAACGACCAGCATTCCGACGCCGAAGTGGGCGAGCGCGGTGCCGATGGCGGAGCGCGGAAGGTTGACGAGCCGTCGAGCGGCATCTCCAAGCGGCACGCTTCCGAGCCGCACGCGCGAGGCCAGATCCGTCACAGCGCCGGCCATCACGAAGACGCCAAGGGCAATCCCGAACGGCGCCAGCCATGGGCCGCGCTGGAGCACCGCGAGCGTACCAACCATCACGACAATGGCGAGCAGCGCGGCAAAGGCGAGCCGCTGGGCCGCGCCGAGAACATCGCCGCGCTTCCAAGCCAGGAGCGGACCGAACGGCAGCGCCAGCAACAGCGGCACCATCAGCGGGCCGAACGTCCAGTCGAAATAGGGCGGGCCGACGGAAATCTTGTCGCCCGTGAGCGATTCGAGCGCCAGCGGATAGAGCGTGCCGATGAACACCGTGGCGCACGCCGTCGTCAGCAGGATGTTGTTGAGGACGAGGCTGCCTTCGCGGCTTATGGGGGCGAAAATTCCACCCTGGCGAAGATCGCGCGCGCGCAACGCGTAAAGCGCCAGGCCACCGCCGGTGAACAGCGTCATGATGGCGAGCACGAATACGCCGCGCTGCGGGTCGACGGCGAACGCGTGCACCGAGGTGAGGATGCCAGAGCGCACCAGGAAGGTGCCCATCAACGACAGCGAGAAGGTGAGGATTGCGAGCAGCACCGTCCATACCTTCAGCGCGTCGCGCTTTTCCATGACGAGCGCAGAATGGAGCAGCGCGGTGCCGGCGAGCCACGGCATGAACGAAGCGTTCTCGACCGGGTCCCAGAACCACCAGCCGCCCCAGCCGAGCTCGTAATAAGCCCACCACGAACCCATCGCGATGCCCAGCGTCAAACACATCCAGGCCGCCAGCGTCCATGGGCGAACCCAGCGCGCCCAGGCGGCGTCGATCCGGCCGTCGATCAGTGCCGCGATGGCGAACGAGTAGGCGATGGAGAAGCCGACATAACCCGCATAGAGGAATGGCGGATGGAATGCGAGGGCGGGATCCTGCAGGATCGGGTTGAGGCCGTTCCCATCGGCAGGCGGCGGATCGAGGCGCAGGAAAGGATTCGACGTCAGCAGTATGAAGAGCATGAAGGCGACGGCGATCGACGCCTGCACCGCGAGTACGTTTGCCTTCAACGTCGGCGGAAGATTGCGTCCGAAGGCTGCGACCGCGGCGCCGAACAGCGCCAGGATCAACACCCACAGCACCATCGAGCCCTCGTGGTTCCCCCACACGCCCGAGATGCGATAGAGCAGCGGCTTCGTCGAGTGCGAGTTCGCGACAACATTGGCGACCGAGAAATCGGACGTCACGTATGCAATGGTGAGCGAGAGAAACGCGACGATCAGCAGACCGAGCTGGCACAGCGCGGCGGGCTCGCCGACCGCCATCAGCCGGTCATCGTTGGTTCGCGCACCGTACGCGGGCACGACCATCTGGAAGATGGCGACGAGCAGCGCAAGCACCAGCGCAAAATGTCCAAGCTCGACTACCATCGATCAAATCCTCGCGTGCGCGGTCACGGCATTGCCCCAGCCGGATGCTCGGCGCCCTTGCCGAGCTTGACGCCCTTCGCTTCGAGCGCCTTCGCAACCTCGGGCGGCATATAATTCTCATCGTGCTTGGCGAGGACGGAGTCGGCGAGGAACGTGCCCTCCGGCGACAGCTTGCCCTCGGCAACGACGCCCTGGCCTTCGCGGAAGAGGTCCGGCAGCACACCCTCGTATACCACGGGGATGTTGCCGATGGTGTCGGTCACGACAAAGTCAACCTTGGTGCCTTCGCCGCGCTTGACCGAGCCGGCCGCCACGAGGCCGCCGAGACGGAAGCGCTGGCCAGCCGCGATCGGCTTTTCGGCGAGGTCGCTCGGCGTGTGGAAGAACACGATCGCATCACGCAGCGCGAACAGGACAAGGCCCGCGGCGATCATCAGCACCGCCACGCCGACCCCGATCAGAATTCCCCGCCGCTGCTTGCGCGTCATACCTCGTCCTTTGCCACTTCCCTCACGAGCCGAGCCCCAGGCTTTCAGCCAGAACGTTGAGTTCGGCGAGGGATTTGTCGTCGCCCGAAAACTGACCGCGCGCGCTCGATAGCGCCGTCACGGCCTCATCGCGCCGGCCCAACACCACATAGGAGCGCACGAGCCGCATCCAACCCTCGAGATCGTTGCCGTTCTGTTTCAGCCGCGCCGAGAGGCCGTCGACCATCTCCGCGATGCGCTTATCACGCTCGGCTGGGCTCATCGCGGCGATGCTGTCGGCAGCGGAGCCGGCTGGCGGCGCAGCACTCGGCGGTATCTCCGGCATGGGCGTACCCAGCCGCTCGCTCGCCGATTGAAGGCGCGCAATCAGCAAGCCCCTCCAGGGGTCTTGGGCACCGTCCAGCAGCCTGCGGTACTCGGCTTCGGCGCCCTTGAGGTCGCCATCCTGCTCGCGCCCGATCGCAAGCCAGACCTGCGGCTCGATGTTCTCGGGCTCGAGCGCCTTCAGCCGCTCGTAGGCCTGCCGCACCGGCTCGCTCACGACCCCGTTCTGAACCATGATGAGCGCGCGCGCGAACCCGGCGAGGCGTTTAGGCGATTCGCCCAGCAGGCGCGCAGCACGCTGGAAGGCGTCGGCGGCCTGCGTGAAATTCCCCAAGCGCATATAAACGGGCGCCAGCACATCCCATCCGCGGCCATCCTCCGGATTGGCGCGCAGGTGCGCTTCAACTTTCGCTACGAGATCGGCCGCTGTTGCGTTTTCCGTGGGTGCATCAAGGCGGGCAGCATAGGGACGGCTCGGAAGCTGGGGCGAGCCGACGCCGAGATAAAGCGCGATGCCAATGACCGGCAGCGCTGCGGCGGAATATATGGCCAGCTGGCGCAAACGGCCGGCGCCAGCGCTTCCCGACGTGTCTGCGTGGCGTTTTTCCTCGGCGCGGCGGAGAAGCCGGCGCGCCAGTTCTATGCGCGCGCCTTCGGCTTCGACGCCGCCGAGAAGCCCCTGGGTGCGCTCGGCCTCGATCTCTGCAAGCTGATCACGGTAAACGGCAAGCTCGCTGTCGACCGTCGCATCGACCGGATCAGGCGACAGCAATGGCCGCGTAACCGCCCAAACGACGGCAGCCGCCATCACCGCAAAGAGAAGCCAAAGCACCATGCCGCCATCCAACCCCCGCCGCGAGGCTGGAATACGGCCCAAGCGCCCGAGTTACAAGCCTTGCCGGCCGCGGCAAGATTTCTGCCGCAGCGCAAAATAACCGGGAATTCTACTGACCGACGCGCAGGATGTCGTTTTCCGGCTCTGATGCGGCGCAGCAAAAAGCAACATCCTGGAAGCGTTTCGGCGCCGCCTGGTGCTAGGCGACGTTGCGCCAAGTGCCGTCGCGATTGCGGCAGGCGGTGCCGCGCATCGTCCGAGGCCGCCCGTCGATGAAGATGGTGTGTGTGTAATCGCGGCAATCGGCCCCGCTGCGCTTATAGGGCCGACCCGGGACGACGTCGCCGTAGCGGCCGTTGTCGGGGTTGCGCCAGCGACGGGGACGATCCGATTCGCCCTCCTCGAGGGCCGCATATTCCGCCTGCTCGGCGAGGCGGCGGTCCTGCTCATCCATCGAGCGGCCGATCTCGCTACCGACGATTCCGCCGACCATGGCGCCCGCAACCGTGGCGAGCACGTTGCCCGTGCCCTTGCCGACCTGATTGCCGATGATGCCGCCGGCGACGCCGCCAACGATCATTCCCGTGTCGGCCTTGCTTGGACCCTCGGGTCCGCAGGCGGTCAACAACGCCGGGATAAGCAGGGCCGCGCACAGACGCCCCGCATCAATAACGAACCCCGATTTTGCGCTGGCTCGAGCCGCGGCCTTGCCCATGTCGATGTTCTCCCCCGAAGATGCGCCGATATCCTGGCGCATCCCGTATGTATTCTGATCACAGTGTAGCCGACTAGCCAAGGAATGTGGACCCTGCGTGACGAAAAGCCGACTCCAATGGGGCGGTCGAGAATAAAGCTAACCTAGCCCGCGGGCAGGTTGAGATGCACCAACAGCCCACCCTGGGGCGCCTGGGCCAACTCGCAGCTGCCTCCATAGGAACGGGCCAGCTCCAATACGATGGAAAGGCCCAGCCCCGAGCCCGGCTTCGTCTCATCGAGACGCAAACCGCGCTTGCCGATGCGGGCCCGTTGTTCCTCGTTGAGCCCAGGGCCGTCATCGGCCACGGTGATGGCGAGGCGGCGATTCCTGGCGCGGCTCGTCGTCGTGGGGGTCTCGATCGTCAGCTCCACTTCCCGCCGCGCCCATTTGCAGGCGTTGTCGAGCAGGTTTCCGAGCATTTCCTCGAGGTCCTGCTTCTCGCCGGAGAAGCGCGCGTCGGCCGGGCAATCGACATTGATGACGATCCCCCGATCCTGATGAATGCGCTGCAGGGCGCGCGCCAGGGACTCGACGACCGGCGCAACGGGTGTCACGCGGCCGATGACACCCACGCGCGCCGCCATCCGGGCGCGGTCGAGGTAGCGCGTCACCGACTGTTTCATGATCTCGGCCTGCTCGGCCACCTTGTCGCCAAGCCCCGTTTTATCGGCGCGGGCTTCGTTGGTGATCACGGCGAGCGGGGTCTTCAGCGCATGCGCGAGATTGCCGACCTGCGTGCGTGCGCGGTCGACGATCGCCTGGTTGGAGCGGATGAGCGCGTTGAGCTCGGACTGGAGCGGCTCGATCTCGGCCGGCAACTCCCCATCAAGCGTCGTTGCCGTGCCGGAGCGTATGGCGGCAAGGCCGCGCTCGATCTGGCGCAGCGGCAGCAACCCGAAGCGCACTTGGAATAGCGTCACCGCCACGAGGCCCAGCCCTGCGAGAGCGAGCGCCGTCGTCAGGCGGTAGCGGAAATTCGCAACGAGATGATCGAGCCAGTCCTGCGGGCCGGCGACAACAATTGAGTAGCGCGGCTTGCCGGGCTCGTGACCCAGTGAATCGATAACCTCCACGATCCGCAGCGGCTCGCCCTTCGGCCCCTTCGTATTGAGCCAGCGCGCACCCGATGCATCCGGTGCCACCGATTTCGCCTCCGGCGACGGCAGCGTCCAGGTTGCAAGCGACGGTGAAACGAGCTTGCGCCCGCTCGCCGGTTGCAGCGGCGTTATCTGCCAGTACCAGCCCGAATGCGTGACCTCGAAAAGCGGCTCATAGAGGTTGCTGGGGGGAAGCGGCTGCGCCTCGCCCGCGGCGCTGCCCATCGAGTCGACGGTGATGGCGTTGACGAGCTTCAGGAGCTGGCCGTCGAAACTCGCCTGCACGTCGTCGCGGTAGAGCTGGTAGATGATGAAGCCGGCAATCGGCAGCACCAGCAGCGTCCAGGCCGCAGCCGTGGCGAATAGCCGGAACGCGAGCGAGTTGAAGCGCATGCGCTCTAGTGCCCCGTCTCCGGCGTTTTCCCAAGCCCGCCGCCGCGCGAGCCATCACTGCCTTCTATGATGGGCGCAGTGGAGATCATCAGGCCTCGGCCGGGGTTTCGCTCAGGCGGTAGCCGAGCCCGCGCACGGTCTCGATCACGTCGGCGGGGATTTTCTTGCGCAGCCGTCCGATGAAAACCTCGATGGTGTTCGAATCCCGGTCGAAGTCCTGCTCGTAGAGATGCTCCACCAGCTCGGTGCGGGAGACGACGCGGCCGTTGTGGTGCATCAAGTAGGCGAGCAAGCGGTACTCGTGCGACGTGAGCTTCACCTGCTGACCGTTGCAGGTGACGCGCGCAGTCTTCGTGTCGAGCCGCAGCGGCCCGCATTCGATCTCGCTCTTGGCGTGCCCGGAAGCGCGGCGCACCTGGGCGCGTACGCGGGCCAGCAACTCCTCCATGTGGAACGGCTTGGCGACGTAATCATCGGCGCCAGCGTCCATGCCCGCAACCTTGTCGCTCCAGCGGTCGCGGGCGGTGAGGATGATCACCGGCATCTTGCGATCGGAGCGGCGCCATTGCTCAAGGATGGAAATGCCATCCATTTTCGGCAGGCCGATATCGAGGATGACGATGTCGTAGGGCTCGGTATCGCCGAGGAAGTAGCCTTCCTCGCCATCGAACGCCGAATCGACCGCATAGCCGGCATCGCCCAGCGCAGCGACGAGCTGCCGGTTCAGATCCTTATCATCCTCAACAACCAGGACGCGCACGCCGGCTCCCCCGTTCCTTGGCCCATTCCGGGGCCCATTCCGGCCGGGACTATAACGGGGGCGGTCGATTCATCCTAGCCCGGCCCAATCGGTGCGCGAGCATCAACCGAGATCGACGAGCGTCTTAAAGCCGCCATAGATCATCCGCTTGCCATCGAAGGGGGCATCTCTCCCTTCCATCGCCGACTTGAGACGCGGATCCTGCATCACCTTGGCATTGATCCGGTCCCGCGCCGCCCGGCTCGGATAGACGATGTAGGAGAAGACGACGACCTCGCCGGGCTTCAGCTTCACGCTCTGCGGAAACGAGGTCAGCTTGCCGGGCTTCACGTCGTCGGCCACGCATTCCCTGAAGGCCAGCGCGCCGTGCTCCATCCAGATCTTGCCAGCCTTGCGCGCCAACTTGCGATATTCGTCGAGCTTGTCCTCGGGCACGGGTACTATGAATCCGTCAACGTAGGGCATCGATCTCTCCGTTCAGGTTGACCGCCCTTTTGGGCAAACCGCCGCGACCTTACGGCATGTCGGCGCTCGCGAACACCACAACGGAAATCAGCGCCCGAACGGGCTGCGCGCATCCACCGTGTGGCTCGTCAGTTTTCCGTCGGCCTCCCGCACCACGAGGCGATAGACGAACGCGCCGTCCTCCTCGCACAGCGTGGTCTTCACGATGCTGCCGGGGATCTCACTCGCCGTAATGGCAGAGAGCGTCTCCACGGTTGCGAGCTTCTCCCGATGAACGATCGGCGCGGCGATCGACCAATCGGGGAAACAGGCACCGTTCGCCGGTAAAATAGAAACGAGCAAAACTGCCGCGAAAAAAGCGATGCGCAACATGTCTATCGCAAAAGAGAAAATGGATGGGCAAACACGCTGCCGTTGTAGTGCGCCACCGCTGAACCCACCATGAATGGGCCGCGATGGCGCGATCGGGAGCATTAGAGCTTCATCTGCACGTTGCGCTGCGCCAGTGGCGTCGAAGCACGCATGCGTCCGTAAATCGTCATCAGCGTTCCGATCAGACCGCCGACAGCCTGCACCGTCTGTACGATGCCCTCACCGGCTTCGCGCACCAGATCGCTGGTGATATCCAGGCCGAATGCGGGAGCGACGGCGGGCAGCACCGTCGAAAGGCCGGTGATGATCGCACCCCAGATGGTAATCGACTGCCCCCACCACTTGCGGTCCGCCTGTCGCGCACTCTCATCCATACTCACCGATCCTTTCTGCTGCTCTGTTGTCGATGGAATTCGCGCGTTCGCCGCATCGCTGTCCGGCTGACCGGCGAGCGCGCGCGCACGCAAAAGTGTCTTGTCGACGCGCGCCAGCCACCCGCGACCGAAGCGCCAGAAGTGCGGCAGCGCGCGGTAGCGTTGCCGACGCACGTCCGCATAGCGGACCAAGATTTCCTCCGTGGAGAGCCGCCCAATCGCCGCGCGGGTATTGGGACCAATCTCGCCGTCGGCGTCGGTCCCTACTGCGCGCTGCAAAAGACGCATCGCGCCGGTCACACCGTGGTTTACCGAGGCATCGAAATGGAACAGGGCGAGCGCCGGCGTCATCTCGGCACAGAACGCCGGGCGCCAGTATCGCTGGAAGTAGATATCCCGCACCGCGTCGTCGGGAATGCGTCGCAGCTCCGCTTTCAGCGTTTCGCGTGTCTGCGCCGTCAGCGGCACCCGCTTCCAGGCCGCGTAGGTCGCAAGCGTCACGCCACGATTGGTCGGCCCACCGGGATCGTGGGGATCATCCGTGTAACCGCCTTCCATCTCGAGCACGTGCGCCAGCGCCTCTGCGAACACCGTCGATGCGGAAGCAGGCTGCGCGGGGGAGACATCCAAGTGCTGCGGGACAGCCTGCGGCCAGCGCAAGCCGATCAACCTCGTTTTCGGATAGGCCGCGACGCTCACCGCGTCGCCCTGGTTTCCACCGAGAAGCATCACGTGTGACGCGGTCTCCCCCAGAAGAAAGCCCACGTGCCCGGCTGCCGGATCTGCGCCGCGGCTCAGCACGGCGACGGCGCCGAAGCGGCCGTCTTCCAGCTCTTCGCCCCAGCGCAAGTAGGAGCGCGCCATCAGCGAGCGCGTCGAGGCGAAACCCGCGCGCTCGAGGCACGCGCCTGCAAACGCCGCGCACCAGGCAACTTCGTCGTGCAAAGTGGCCGGATGGCCCACGTCACGGAAGAATGCACGGATGCGCGCATTATCGGCATTTCCGCGCACTTCGCGCTGGCCAAGCTCGGCCCACGCGGCGGCGAGCCACGGCGGCTGTTCCATCATGTGTGAGCCTCGCTAGACCGTCGCGGCGCGGGCCGTTCCACGCCCATAGCTTGCCGATACCTGATAGACCCGCACGTTCACCGACGGTTGCGGCGCTCCAAAATCGGCGCTCTGCTGTGTCGCGGTGTAGATCACCGAGGGGGTGGCGCTCGCCAGCGTGCGCACAACGGTTGCGCCATCGAGAACGTCTACCTCGTAGCGCTCCACGTCCTCGCTGAGCGGCACGTCCGGCGCCTCCCATCCATCGCCGCCGATGCGTGTCCGCCGCACCCATGTGATCGCCACATCGCCGTCGCTGCGGGTTGCCTTCACGTGCACGGGTGCAAGCGGTTTCATCCCAAGCCCAACGAAGGTGTGCGTCGTCGCGCTGTAGGTTGCATCGCCGATGTCGCGGCTCGCGGGGCCGTATCGCCACGAATACGGCAGCCGGATCTCGGAAGCCGAAAGGTCGATGCGCGCCACCGCCGTGTTGATGAGGATGAAGCGCGCGCCTGGCGCCACTCCGGCGCGCATCGCGAACTCCGTGCCACCCTGCCCGCGCAGCAGTCCGGAAAGCGCATAGACGCCCGCTTCGACAAGCACGGCGTCGGCGAATTGAATAACCTCCCATTCGCCGTCGCCATTGCGCACGGCCGCCGCATTGCGCCCGGCGAGGAGTTGAAGCAGCGTGACGGACGAAAGCGCTTCGCCTTCCACTTGCACGCGCATGCGCGTTGCATGGTCGAGCCGTCCCTCCGGACCGGCGGGCAGCGGATCAAGGGTGACGCCCACGGTGGCCGGAGCGGAGCAGAGCGCCTTCAGCGCATACCCGCTCGTCTCCGGCGAGCCATAGATCGCAACCGCTCCCGGCCAAGGCGTCTGCGTCGCCGCCGCATAGCCCGCCATCGGCGGCTCGTCACCGCGCAGGAGCGGCAGATCAATGAACTCGACGAGAGGCGAGCCGGTAATCACGCCGCCGCCTTGCCGGGGCGGGCGCTCCTTGCCTTGCAGCGCGCCGTAGATGTCCGGATCGACGCTGCGCGCCTCGATCTCGCGCACGCCATGCTCGCCGATTTCTGTAATACGGAAAGACCTCGCCTCGCCCGCGTGACGGACCCGCACGACGTCGGAAGGCTCCAGCGCGAGAAGGCTCGGCGGAGCGGCGAAGCTCGCACGCTCGCGGGCGGCCCACGCCTCGAACAGCCACGTCTCGGCCATGCTGTCCGCCTGCTGCGCCTCGAGCACCAGCGGAACGTCGGCCTGGCTGACACGGCCGCTCGCGCCGGTGATGCGGCGCGCTTCGGCGACCGCCTGGCTGTAATCGCCGGACGCTGCGATGAAGCGTATCTTGGCGGACGCGGGCAGCTCCGTTTCCTGACCGCGCGTGAGCGTCAGCAACGGCGCATCCGCCCGCGTCTCGACAAGATCGTCAGCGGTGAGCTCCACTACGCTCGGCTCTGCACCGCGATGGCGGAAGACGATCTCGCCACCGCTTTCCAGCGCGTCGAAGAAATAGGCGAGCTCCAGCAGTTCCAACGCGTCGCGCGCCGGCATCACGCGGTCGATCACATAGCCGGGCACCGTGCCGCTGAGCGCACCGGCATCATAGTCGGCAAAGCCATAATCCTGCAGCAGCCGCGTGACGGTGTCGGCCAGCGGCGCGCTGGCGAAGCGTCCCGTCAGCCAATGGCCGTACTGCCAGTTCTCGCCGTCGCCCCATGCTGCGGCGTCATTCGGAAATGTAGGATAGGGTCGCGCATCCCACGTGTAGACATAGATGCGCGACAGATCGACCATCGGCGCGCCGTAGATTTCCGAAGTGGGATTGGCGCCATCCAGATACCCATGCGCGTCGGGGTCCAGTCCTTCGATGATCGCGCGCAGGAAGCGCCGTTGCATGAAATCGTCGCGCGTGCCGTTGGAGAAATACGGCAGCGCCGTCTCCGAGCTCTTCGGATCGACGAACACGTTCGGCTGGTTGGCGCCCTTGTCGATTGCCGGACAGCCGATCTCCATCAGCCAGAACGGTTTCGACTGCGGCACCCATGCCGTGGGCGTATCGCTCTCGACGCCGCCGGGGCGGTCGTAGTGCGCATTCAGCCACCACGAGCGGATGTCCTTGTAGCGGAACACCCAGGGCTTGCCTGCGCCGTCGGTGATCGGCGTGCGCACCTGCGCCGCACGATCCTCCGGCGAAGCATAATACCAGTCGAAGCCTTCGCCGGCGCGCAGATTGCCCGTCAGATAGGAGAGGTCGTAGATCGAACGCGCGCCGGCCTGCAGGTCGAGATGATCGCGCCCCTCGCGCCAATCGGCCAGCGGCCAATAGACGTCGATGCCGATCGCATCGATTGCGTCGGACGCCCACAGCGGATCGAGATGGAAGTAGACGTCACCCGATCCGTCGGAAGGCTGGTGGCCGAAGTATTCCGACCAGTCCGCCGCATAGACGATCTTCGTGCCCGGCAGAACGCCCTTCACGTCCTCCGCAAGGCTCTTGAGCGCGGCGACGAACGGATAGCTCGCCTGCCCGTCGCGTACGCCCGTGAGCCCACGCAGCTCGCTGCAGATGAGGAACGCATCGACGCCGCCCGCCGCCTTGGCGAGGAACGCATGGTGCAGGATCATACGACGGAACGACCATTCGTCCGGCCCCGAATAGACGACCTCATTACCCACGACGGCGAAGTGCGCCGGCCGCGCCGTCCCGACGAACGCGGCGATCTGCGCGGCCGCAGCGGACGTCTTGTCGGGGCTTCCGGGCTGGCCCGCGGCTGGATGCGCCGTGATACGTCCACGCCAGGGATAAGCCGGCTGGCTCGCGCCGCCGTAGGGGTTGGCAAATGCGTTTCCTGCGGGAACATCCATCAGAATGAACGGATTGAGCGTCACGGCGATCCCGCGCGCGCGCAGATCGCGGATCGCGTCGATCACGCTGCGGTCGCTCGGCGTTCCACCATAGGCGGCACGCCCGCCCTGCTGGCTCACCACATAGGCGTTGGAGCGCGTGCGGCCCGCAACCTTCCACGCATAGGGGCTCGTGATCTTATCGCGATGCTCGATCCCCGGGCGCAGCCGGCACACGCCTGCGCGCAGATCCGTGCCGAACCAGCTCACCACGAGCGAGACGTTGCGCGCATTCGGCAGTGTCGCTTCCAGTTGATCGACGGAAATGGTCCAGTCGGTGCCGCCCTGGCGCGAATGGACATTCTCCGGCACCTGCGTCGCGAGGCCCACGAGCTGCGTCACCGGCGTCGGCGAATAGGCGAACTCGCCGGAACCGGGGATCATCACCACCGCGCGGATGTCCTCGCTGAAGGTTTCGACGGAACGATAGACCTCGAAGGAAAGCTGCGGCATGCGGTTGCCGAACGGCGCGAGGGCCAGGCGCTCGAACACCACGTATGCCGTGCCGCGGTAGGCGGGCGCTTTTCCCGCACCTTCGCGGGCGGCGATGAGACTGTCGGCGTCCTGAGTTTCGCTGCCCGTGTAGACGCGATGCACGATCTGCCCACGGTCGAGCTCGGCGCCGTCCGCCCAGATGCGGCCGATGCCGGCGATTTCACCCTCGCAGAGCGCGACGGCGAAGTTGCCATAGTAGCGGTACTCGGTCGTAACGCTCGCCGGGGCACGGGCGCCGCCGATGCCCTTTCCCGATCCGCCGCCGCTGGATGACGTAACGATCTCCTCCTCGAACGGCGTCGCCCAGATCACCTGTCCGCCGAGGCGCACGCGCCCATAGACGCGCGGGATTGGCGCACCTTCCGTCGAGGTGGTGATGTGCAGTTCCGAAAGGCGCGGGCCCTCGATGTGCCGCGTCTTGCCCGATCCGCCGAGCAGCGCCTGATCGACCACCGAGCCCGCAATGGCGCCGAGCTGCGATCCGATCGTAGCGCCGGTGATCGTGGCGCCGAGCAGCGTGACGCCAGCCGGCAGTACAGCGCCGCCGATGGCCGCGCCGGCGGCTGCGAGTGCTAGCGTTGCCATCAGCGTGCCCTTTCAGGAAAACGGAACGCGCCTGCGATGCGGCGCCTCCACCACCGCGATAGCGGAACTTCGCTCACCGGCGCGCCTTCCATGGCGTGGATCATCGTCGTCGCTCCCGAAAGTATCGCCGCGTGCTTGGCCACCGCACCGACGCGCAGGCGAAACACGACGACATCGCCAGCGCGCGCTTCGTCGGGCGCGATCGCGTGCATGTGTCGAGCGGCGGCGAGCAGCATCGTCTCCATGCCGCCGCCCTCGGCCCAGTCCCGGCTATAGGGTGGCGGCGTTTCAGCCTCGCAGCCGTAGAGCTCGCGCCACACGCCGCGCACGAGGCCCAGGCAGTCGGTGCCGACGCCGCGGACGCTGCTCTGGTGGTGATAGGGTGTGCCGATCCATCCACGAGCAACGCGCACGATCTCGGCGGCGTCGGCGTCCGGCGCGTTCGACATCTCTGCGATCCTATGGGTTTGCGGGATTTACGTGCGCGTCGCGGGGATGCGCCGCTAGACGCCGCGGCGGCCGAAGGTGGTGATGAAGTCGTTGCCGGGCATGTGCGGGAAGCCGCGGAAGTTGGCCACGTTGGCGAACTTCGAACGGCAGGTCGTGCAATGCTTGTCGCAGCCCGCCGTCACGGTGAAGGTCTGTCCGCTTTCGAGCGGACCGCGCGCCGGCGCCCATAGCTCGAGCGTTACAATGCCGCCGACGTTGGTATGGCTGCGCACCTCCACCGCCTGTCCGTCGGCGGCACCGGAGGTGAAGGTCAACAGTCCGCGCGCAAACCAGCCATCGGCAAATGCGCTCAGCCCCGATGCGGTGAAGCGGCGCGTACTGGCCGCCGCGATGATCGTGCCCTCGCCCTTATAGGCCGGGGCGTCGAGGGCGATGCCGCAGCGCCGATCGCCGAGGTCGGCATCGCACGTGAATTGGTAGAGGCGGCCCTTCGGCTGCTGGAGATAATGCGCAAGCCCGCGCACCTCGGCGGTGAAGCTCAGCCCGGCGCGGCGCACCTCGCCGAGGCTTCCGGAGCGCATCAGAACGCGCTGTTCTGGCTCGGCCCAGTTGACGCGGAAAATCTCCACCCTCGCGTCGTCGTAGAGACCGGCGGCCAGATCGGCCTCGGCGAGCCGGTCCGACGACAGCGCGCTCGTCACCTCCAGATTGTCGACGCTGAGCCCGATGCTGTCGCGCATCTCGCTGGCGGTGAAACCGGCCGCGGCCTCGAACGTCGTCCCCTCGAAGGTGAGATCGCGGTCATGGTCGGTGAAGCCGAGCTTCACCCCGTCCGCGCGTGTCAAACGCCAGCACCAGCACAGCGTCGTTGCGCCACTATCGAGATGCGCCTGCAGCTCGGGAGCAAGGCTTTTCATCGGCACCTCCGTGCGGTCATACGGCGGAACATTTTCACAGCCGCACCTCGACGATCGGAATGTGCGGGATGACGCCGTGGCGGAAACCCTGCACGTTGATTTCGAGCCTGTCGGTATCGAAGCGCACCGGCACGTCGAAAGCGAAGCCGGCGGTAATCTGCGCCCCGGCGCTTGGCACGTGGCCGGGCTGGAACAGCACCTTTCCCGTCGCCGCATCGACGAGAAAATGCTCCGGCGCCAACTCATGGCCGTCGACGGCAACGGCCACCGATCCCGCTACCGGTTTCTTGATCGCGCGCACCCATGGCGCGTGCGCAACGCCGTAGCGCTTTACGAGCTGGAAGGCAGCCTGGGTGCCGTCGCCCTCACCCAACACCTGGTCGAGCGGCGATATCGTTGCGCCCGGTGTGCACGACTTGTCATCGGCGTGATCGCGCCAGCGGAACCCATAGAGGCGCCCGCGCCGTTCCTCGAAAAATGCGATCACAGCATGGAGGTCGTCGAGCGACTTCACACCATAGCCTGCGTTGTAGCTGCGGCGGGAGTCCGCCCAGCGCGCATTGCGCTCCTCGAAGCCGGAACCGAGCACCACCACATCGGTGCGCCGCTCCGGCCCGCCCTGCGCGCCGCGCGAGATGTCCGTGGGAAAGCGGATCTCGTGAAAGCTCATTCGCACATCCCTATTCGTTCCTGCTCACAGGTTGCGCTGCCCCAGCGCAACCGCACGGGCCACCATCGTCGCGACCTGCGCCTCGGAGCGCCGAAAGCTCTCCGCATCCGGCGTCGTCACGTTGAGGGTGACGCTGACGCCACCGCCGCCCTGGGCCGCAACGCCGAGGCGGCCATCGGGTCCGCGCGCCAGCGGCATGATGGCCTCGGCCCCGCGCTCTCCGGCAAGGCCCGTGCGTCCGCCCGCGAGAGGGAACGTCACCGGGCTCGAGATCACGCCGCCCGACGCGAACGGCACCGGCAGTCCTTGCGAAATCGCACCGCCCTTGGCGAAGGGCATCCCGCCGCCCACGAGCCCCGCAAGCGCACTCCCGAGCGAGTTCGTCAGCGGGCGCAGCGCCGACTTCAGCACCAGCTGCGAAAGATTGAGCGCCAGCAAGCGCAGCACGTCGCCGACGCTCTTGCCCTTGATGGCGATACCGTCGAACGCGCTCGACAGCGCATTGCCGAACTGGCGCCCCATCCGCGACGCATCGACGAGTTGCTGCTGGAATTGCGTCGTATCGGCCATCACGGCCACGGTCATCGTGTCGACCGGATCGTTGAAATCGGCCATGGCCTCTCCTCATTCTCTATTTGGCTTATCGGGATAGCGCCGGAGCAACGCGCTCAGCTCTGCGCGCGATGGCGGCCCGGCGGGTGTCGGCCCGAACCGCCCGCGCAGTCCGGCCGCCAGTTCGCGCGGCGTCATCGCCCAGAAGGTCGTGGGCGAAAGTCCGAGCAGGCCGAAGCCGGCGGCCATCACGTCGTCCCAGGGAAAGGGCCGTGGCCCTCCTCCTCCGCGGAGGCGCGGCGCCCTTCGGTTTCCTCGCCGAACGTCGCCCGCAACAGGCGCGCGACCACATCGACGTAGCCCGCCGCGCCGTTCTCCGTCCGCATTGCGCGCACCGCATCGTCGCCGATCTCGTATCCAGCGCCGCGCAACCCGGCGCCGATGATGCGCACACAGTCGCGCGCCGAGAGCCGGCCGCCGCCGAAACGCTGCGCGAGCGCCAGCATATCCTCATCGCCGAAGGCCGATTCCAGCTCGGCCAGCGCGCCGAGCGTCAGCACGAGGCGGAAAGTCTTGCCGTCGAGCACGGCTTCGACTTCGCCGCGGTGGGCATTCGCCATTGTTCCGTTCCTCCATGCACAGCGCCGCCCGCTGCGGGGAATGCAGCGCGCAAATCTGATTGCTACAGTTGCTGGTGTCAGGCCCCGCGCGGGGCGTAGAGAATGATCAGCGCCCCGGCGATGCAAACCGCGGCGCCGAGGAGATCAAAACGATCCGGCGCACGCCCTTCCACCGACCACAGCCAGGCCAGCGAGGCGACAATGTAGATGCCGCCGTAGACCGCGTAGGCGCGGCCGGCGAATTCCACATCGACCTGCGCCAGCAGCCAGCCGAACAGCACCAGGCACGCGATGCCGGGAACGAGCCAGATGGGAGACGCTTGATAGCGCACCACCGTCCAGAGGGCGAAGCAGCCGGCGATCTCTGCAATCGCCGCGCCGATATAGATCGCTATGGTGCCCATGGTCTCCCCCGACGGCTCGTATCGCAGCATGCCAGAGTTGACGGCGCGGACCCAGGCCATTTCAACCGCGGCTAGCTTGCCGCAGCGAATGTCAGCTCGCCCGCCGATTCCAGCGCAATCTCGAAGCCCACTTCGCCGTCGTGCCGCCCGGTCAGCTCGAACGAGCCGATGTGGAACGGCCCGCTCACCGTGCCAAAATCGGGGATCACCACCTGCCAGTCGCGGATGGTGCCGTTGAACACATAGCCGCGCACGATCTCGTCGGACGCCGCATCCTTGAAAATGCCCGCGCCCGTGAGCCGCGCCGACTTGACGCCAGCGCCGGCCAGCAGCTCGCGCCACTGCCCCGCGCTTTCCGCGTGCGTCACGTCGACGGATTCGGCATTGAACACGATGCTGCGCGTGCGCAGCCCGGCGATGGTCGTGTAGGCGCCTTCGCCGTCGGCGTCGACCTTCAACAGCAGATCCTTGCCCTTTTGTGCCGCCATCGCTCACTCACCTTTGATGTTGCATCGTTGGAAACTGGCGTCGCTCCGCGCTTCAGCGGGGCAACGCCGTCGATCGTCCGCGCGATGTGGATGCCACATCGCTGGCCTTGACTACGCTTGCGGCTCTGTCACGGCGCGAAGGCGCACGATGCCCTGATAGGTTTCACCGTCGCCGTCCCGCCTCACGTCCGAGCTTTCGTGCCGCAGGTTGATCAGCCGATGTCCCGAGAGCGCGAGCGCCGCCCCGTGCAGGCATGCGCGCAGCGCGTCGATGATCGCCAGCGCCTCCTTGCGGCCACCGCTGCGCGACCAGACGTGCAACGTCACCACGTGCTCGCTGCCCGCCTCGGTTCCCGTGCTCCAGTCGCGCTCGACGCCTGCCGCAAAAGTGACGTAGGGAAACGCTGCGCGCACCGGCACGTCGTCCCAAACGTGCGGGCCCCCAAGGAGTGCGAGCAGCGCGCTATCGTTCGTCAGCTTCGCGAACATCGCCTGCTGCAGGGCCCAGCTCGCGCCTGTCATCTCTCACCTCGTCGTGTAAAGCCGTACCATCGCGCTGGCGCGGCGTTCTTTGCCGGACCATCTCCTGCGCCCGCGCAACCAGCTTGCCCGTGGCGAGCACAGGCAATGAAACCCGCAGTTTCACAGGTCGCGCTCCTGGGCGAGACACCGCATCCATCGACGTCGTCCGTCGGGATCGAACGCGGCGCGGATATCGAAGACCCGCGTGCCGGAGCGGAACCGCATCTGCGGCGTGATGCCGCCGCGGTGGCGGATAACGATCTCGTGGCCGACCGTTCCGGCGGTGCGGTCGAGCGCGAAGCTCTCGCCGCCCGAAACAGGACGCACGCGCGCCCACAGCTCGCAGACGGTCGTCCAGGTCACGGCCGCGCCGCCGCCGCCATCGGCAGTCCGGGACGGCGCCTCCAGCGTCAGCCGCGTGCGCAGCTCGCCGATGTGAATGTCGGCGCTCACAGCCGCACCGCGCGGTAAGGCGCCAGAAGGTCCGAGACAGCGGCGGGAATTGCGGTTTCGCGGGAGCCCACCTCGATCGGATCGCGGCGCTCATACCAGTGCGCGACGAGCATGAGGAGCGCCTGACGAATGGGCGCGGGAACGTCCGCCGCCCCATCGCCGAAGCCGGCGGTGAATTCGATCTCGATACCGTTCACGGCCCTTTCCGGTTGCGGCCAGCTTCCATTGTTGCGCACGATCCGTGGCGGCGTGCCGTCAGCATCGACCACATAGGCGCTGCTGGGAACCGCTTCCGCGGTGCCATCCGCCGACAGCACTTTGACGGAGGCCAGCGATTGCAGCGGTCGCAACGGCAGCTCCAGCTCCCGTCCGTTCGGCCAGGCATCGAGCGTGAGCCGCCAGCTCTGCGTCATCAGCGCCAACCCGAGCGCCGCCTCGATATGCAGCCGCGACGTCAGGATGAGGCTGCCGATCAGCGTGTCTTCCGCCGTACCGTCGACGCGCAAGTGCGCCTTCGCCTCGGAAACCGTCACCGGCTCCACGGCGGGCGCACTGGTTATCACCAGTGCCATGGGCATTCCATTGTTGTCAGAATGAAGTTTGCTCGCCTGCCCGTCCGTCTTCTCGGGTACGCGCGATTGAAAGTGCAGGGCCGCCGCCGGGGGGAGACGGCGGCCCCGCTTCAGCCTCGCGGGGGAGGAGCCACGAGGGTGAACGATTGCCGGCCGACTAGAGCACGATCGCATTTCTTCACATGACGATGCGGCTCGAGCTTTTTATTAGACCGATGATTCACGCTTCGGACTGGTGGGGTCCGACGCGATCATGGTCGTTTGCTTAGACCGATGATTCACGCTTCGGACTGATCGGGTCCGAAGCGATCATGGTCGTTTGCTTAGACCGATGATTCACGCTTCGGACTGGTAGGGTCCGAAGCGATCATGGTCTAGTCGCCGAACTTCAGCAGCTTGATCGCTTCGAAGTCGGCAACGCCGCCGCCCACCCGCTTGGTCGTGTAGAACAGCACGTAGGGCTTTGCGGAGTAAGGATCGCGCAGCACCCGGATACCCACGCGGTCGACGATCAGGTAGCCGCGGCGGAAATCTCCGAAGGCCACGCTGAGGCTGTCGGCTGCCATGCCCGGCATGTCTTCCGATTCCGCGATCGGATAGCCCATCAGTGTCGGCGCCTCGCCCGGCGCGCCCGAGGGTTGCCACAGGTAATTGTCGTCGCCATCCTTCATCTTGCGGATCACCGACTGCGTGGAGCGGTTCATCACGAAGTGCGCGTTCGCGCGATATCCCGCCTTCAGCGCATAGATGAGATCGATCAGCTTGTCGGCCGGATTGGACGCGGGGAAAGCGGCATCGGTGCCCGTGAGGATGTGGCCGAGCTTGCCCCACTCCCACGAAGCATTCGCGACCGTCGTATAGGCGAGGAAGCCCTTCGGCTTGTTGGTGCCGTTGCCCGTGACGAACGCGGTGCCCTCCTGCTGGGCGAACGCGATGCGCACCTCCTCGGCGAGCCACTCGTCGATGTTCACCGCCGCATCGTCCAGCAGCGAGGACGTCGCCGCCGGCATGGCATAGAGCTCCGTCGTCGGGAAGGAGATCTCATCGAGCGTCGGGGCATTCGTCTGCGTGCGTGCTGCCGTCTCCGCGACCCAGCCGGTCACGGGTCCCGCCACGGAGAACGGTCGCTTGTAGACCGAGCCCGATACCTGGCGGATACCCGCGATGGCGCGGATGGGAGAGATGTCACGCAGCGCGCGATTGACAGTGCGCTCCGTCTCATCCGGAACGAGATAGCCGCCGTCCGGATCGGAGCCGACCGA